>NZ_CP100416.1:1113832-1393844 GCF_026017845.1 Amycolatopsis mediterranei | reverse complement strand
GAAGGACAGGCCGTAGGTGTGCAGGTCCTTGGTGTCGTCGCTGAAGGCGTTGCCCTGCGGATGCGCGGCGTCGATCGCCTGGAACGCGATCGGGGCCCCGGTGCGCCGCGAGAACACCTGCAGCACCTGCAGCTTGCCCTGCGTCAGATCGCCCCTGTCGCCCGGCACGTAGCGGTAGACGAAGCTGTTGGGCAGTTTGGCGTTGGTTCCGGGCACGGTGGCGCCGCCGGAGTCTTCGACCACCCACAGATTGCCCGCGGAGTCGTTCTGGATGCCCTCGTAGCCGCCGCGGCCCAGCGCCCCGGAGATGTCCTCGGTCCGGGATCCATCCAGAGTGGACTGCCAGACACCGCCGCCGGCGCCGAGCTCGGCGGTGAACAGCAGCCGCCGCGCCCACGGGTCCCACGTGGACCCGTCGAAGTTCGGCAGCGGCTTGCCGTCGGTGGTCGCGGTGGCCAGCAGCGTGACCCGGTGGGCGGTGTCGGCGTCGAGGTTGACCCGCGTGATGAAACCGGTGGCGCCCGCCTCGTGGCCCTGGAAGACGAAGTGCGTGCCGTAGTCGTAGTGCGGGTCGGCACCGCGCTGACCGTGCAGCACCAGGTAGGTGTTCTTGTCCGGCTCGGTCTTGGACGCCTCCACCAGGTGCCCGGCCGCGGGCAGGTCACCCGGGGCCGGCAACAGCGGACCGTCGCCGCGGTAGCCGAAGAACGGAATGTCCGCGACCGGGTTCTCCAGCCGGTTCGAACCCTGCGCAGCGACCCACCCGGCCAGCTCCGGGGAAAGGGCGTTCGCCACGGTGAGCCCGGCCACCTTGGCGTTCGCCGGGACCCCGGTGAGCGCGAGACCGCGACCGGCGCCGTGCCGGCCCATCCCCTGCGCCGGCGCCCCCGCCACCACCGTCGCCGCCAGGGCCAGCCCGCCCGCGGCCACCAGCACCGTCCTGGCCTTCGTTCGCCTGCTTGGTCTCATCTCGAAGCCTCCAGTGTCCGGGAACACCGAGAGCCAAGACGGCGAAAGACACGGCAGCGGCGCAGTTCGATGACCAACGGACGTACTCGCGCCCAACAACCGCTAACTGGTGCACCGGGAACGAAACACCCAGCCCCCGGTGCAGGTTTCGCTTACCGGCCAACGATTCCGACGGTAGATGTCCGCCGGGACGGTGGCCGGCGCCCGTACGAGATCACCGACGCCGGCCGCGCCGAAGTGGCCGGATGGTTCACCACGCCGGCGGAGCGCCGGGAACGTCCCGGGGCGAGCCGGCGATCAAGCTCACCCTCGCGCTGGCCACGCGCAGACCCGGACGCACGCGACAGCGTGGCCGTGGGGAGCACGCAGCTCGGGCTCAGGCCATACTGGGCCGGTGATGACTGGGCCTCTGATAGCCGGACTGGACGACACCGGCAACGGTTCGGCGCGACGCCGGCGCGTCGACCCGGAACGTCGCGTCCGGCTGCTCAAGGACCTCGAAGAACTCGTGCTCGCCGAGGGTTTCCTGGCCCTGAGCATGGACGATCTGGCGCACCGGCTCCACTGCTCGAAAGCCACGCTCTACAGCGTGGCCGGGAACAAGGAACAGCTGGTGGTGGCCCTGACGAAGGGGTTCTTCCGGCAGGCGACCGAACAGATCGAGCAGGCCGTGGCCGAGGTGGCCGACCCGCGGCTGCGCATTCCGGCCTACCTGTCGGGGGTCGGCCGGGCGATGAGCCGGTGCTCGACCCAGTTCTACGCCGACATGATCGGGCTCCGGTCGACCGCGAGCATCTACCGGACGAATTCCGCGGCCGCGGCCCGGCGCGTCCAGGAGCTGATCGCCGAAGGCGTCAAGGAAGGCGCGCTGCGGTCGATCGACGGGAACTTCGCCGGGCAGCTCGTGGCGCTGGCCATCGAAGGGGTCCAGTCCGGGGTGCTCCTGCAGGGCGGCCTGAGCGCGGGTGAGGCGTACACCGAACTGGCCGATCTGCTGCTGCACGGGCTCAGCGCACCACCGGCCTGAGGGTCACCGGATCGAGGATCCGATGGAGATGCCGCCGTCGACGTCCAGGACCACGCCGGTGATGTAGCCGGCGGCTTCGGCGGCCAGGAACGCCGCGGCCTCGGCGATGTCCTCCGGCCTGCCGGTGTGGCGCATCGGGATCTTGCCCGTGAGCTTCTCCCGGGCCGGGCCGTTCATCGACGCGAGCATGGGGGTCTCGATGAGGCCGGGCGCGATGGCGTTGGCGGTGATGCCGTGGCGCGCGCCCTCGAGCGCGAGGGTGCGGGTCAGGCCGACGATGCCGGCCTTGGCGGCCACGTAGTTGGCCTGCCCGAAGTTCCCGCGCCAGGACATGGACGAAAAGCTGACGATGCGGCCGTAGCCCTGCCGCTTCATCGGCCCGAACGCGGCGCGCGCGCAGTGGAAGCTGCCGGTGAGGCTGACGTCGAGCACCGCGCGCCAGTCTTCGTCGGTGATGTCCTCGGCCCGGTTGTCGCGGATGATGCCGGCGTTGTTGACCAGGACGTCGAGGCGGCCGAGGTCGTCGGTGATGCCGGCGATCCAGGCGTCCACCCGAGCGGAGTCGGTCACGTCGACCACCTCCTTGCGGACCTTGGCGTCGTGAGCGATCGCCTCGGCGAGGGCCTCGCCGTTGACGTCGGCCAGCGCGACGGTGGCACCTTCGGCGGCGAACCGGGTCGCCATGGCGAGCCCCAGTCCCTGCGCACCGCCGGTGATGGCGACGACGCGTCCGTGATAGCGGTTCATCGGGTGTCTCCGGTCTCGAGGAAAGCGCGCAGGGCCTCGGCCACCGAGCTCGCGGGCCAGTTGTCGGCGAAGGTCGCCAGTTCCTCGCGCAGGGCGGGTTCCGGCGCGACGCCGTCGATGCGGTGCAGCAAGGTCTTGAGCCGGTGCTGGGCGGGACTGCTGCGGTCGGCCAGCTGACGGCAGATGCGGTCCGCGGTGGTGTGCAGGTCTGCTTCGGGCACGATCTCGCGGATCCAGCCGGTCCCGGCGAACGCCGTCGCGGGCAGCAGCTCGCCGGTGAGCAGGAGCCAACGCGCCAGCCCGCGCCCGACCGCGCCGGGCAGCCGGACGCTGGATCCGCCCGCCGGGACGAGCCGGCGGGCGAGGTGACCGTCGCCGATGAGCGTGGTGTCGGCGGCGACCACGACGTCACAGGCCAGCGCGAGTTCGAGACCGCCGGCGACGGCATGGCCGTGCAGCACGGCGACCCACGGCTTGGTGGCGGCCGCGATGCGGCTGAAGCAGGCCGAGACGTCGGTCAGGAAACCGACCGGATTGCCGCCGCGGTCGTGCAGGTCGAGGAACTGGTGGAAGTCCCCACCCGCACAGAAGCTCGGCCCGGTGCCCGCCACCGCGACGACCGCGGTGGCGGGATCGGCTTCGGCGCTGGTGATCTGCTTGTCCAGGGCTTCGACCAGGGTGACGTCGAGGGCGTTGCGCCGCTCGGGACGGTTGAGCGACAACCACCGGACGGCGCCGCGTTGCTCGACGAGCAGCGGTTCGGTCACCGTGTCAGTTCCGCTCGCCGTCGGCGCAAGAGGTAACGCTGGGTCTTGCCACTGGGTGTCTTGGGCAGGGCGTCGATGAAGTGGACGGTGCGCGGGTGGGCGTGGGCGGCGTAGCGGGTCTTGACGAACTGCTGAAGTTCGGCGGCGAGTGCCGTCGAGGCGTCGTGGCCGCCGCGGAGGACGACGTAGGCCTCGATGACCTCCCCGCGGACGTCGTCGGGTGCGCCGATGACGCTGCACTCGGCGACGGCGGGGTGCTGGGCGAGGACGCTCTCGATTTCGAACGGCCCGATGCGGTACCCGGCCATGATGATGACGTCGTCGTCACGCGAAGAGAAGAAGAACTCGCCGTCGGCGTCGAACCGCCCGGCGTCGCCGGTGAGGTACCACCGCCCGTCGGCGGTGAACTTGGCGTCGCTCTGCCCGGGGAGCTGGTAGCCGCGGAAGGTCATCAGCGGGCTCGCGGCGACGTCGATGGCGACCCGGCCGAGCACGCCCGGTTCGACGGGCTCGTCCTTGTCGTCGGCGAGGACGGTCACGCTCCAGCCGGGCACCGGCCGGCCCATCGACCCGGCCTTGAGGGGACGGGCCAGTTCCGGATGGTGGTGGTTGGCCAGCGGCATGCCGACCTCGGTCTGGCCGAAGTGGTCGTGCACGGCGAGGCCGAGCGCGGCGCCCGCCCAGTCGTTGACCTCGGGAGTCAGCGGCTCCCCCGCGCTGGACGCCCGTTGCAGGCTCAACCCCGGTGGCACGGGCACCGACGAGGAGCGCAGCCCCCGGTACACCGTCGGCGCGGCGGTGAAATCGGTGACCGCGTGCTCGACGAGCGTGCGCCAGGTCGTCTCGACGGAGAACCCACCCGCCAGCAGCAGGCTCGGGATGCCGGCGGCCAGTGGAGCGACGATCGCGGAGTACAACCCGTAGGCCCAGCCGGGATCGGCGGCGCACCAGTAGCTGCTGTCCGGGGTGACACCCAGGGCGTACTCCAGGTAGCTCTGCCAGCCGGCGATGTAGGAGACGGGGTGGATCACCCCCTTGGGCTTGCCGGTGGTACCGGAGGTGAACATGTGCACCAGCGGGCCGTCCCCGCTCGTGGTGACCCGGGGCACCGGCTCCGGTGAGGTGGCGGCGGCCAGGTCCGCCAGCGACGCGCCGGTGACGACGTGGCGCCGGGGGTCGTGCGGCAGGTCGGGACCCGGGTCGAGTTTGTGCCGCTGGTCGGCGTCGACGACCACGACGTGCGCGCCGGATCCGTCCAGCCGCAGGGCGATGGCCTGGGGCGCGAACGCGGTGAACAGCGGGACGTAGACCGCGCCGAGCCGCCAGATCGCGAGGATCAGGGTGACCAGGTCGGTGCTCTTGCCCATCAGGGTCGCGACCCGGTCGCCGGGACCGACGCCGAGCTCTTGCAACGCCCGTGCGTAGCGGTGTGAGCGTGCGGCCAGCTCTCCGTAGGACAACGTGGAAGGCTCGCCGTCGACGACGGTGAACGCGACACGGTCGCCCGCGTGCCGGTCGCACAGCAGCCACGCCACGTCGAGAACGGGTGCGCCGAATTCCGCGGTCAGCTCGGCGACCCGGTCCGCGGCGCTCACGGCTGGTCCGTCCGGTCGATGATCGGCAGGACGAGCCGGCTGGGGTGGCCCGGCCCGTGGTGGATGCGGTTGATCGCGGGTACCAGCTGCGCTTCGGTCTCGCGGGCGATGACGCCGCCGGTGTTGGTGTTGCGGTCGTAGCGCGGGAAGTTGCTGCTGGAGACGTCCAGGCGGATGCGGTGACCGGGCAGGAACACGTTGGAAGTGCACGTCAGATCGATGGTGATTTCGTAGACCGTGCCGGGCTCCATCAGCTCTTCCGTGGCGAGGCCGTTGCGGTAGCGGGCGCGCAGGATCCCGTCGCACAGGTTGATCGCCTTGCCGTCGGGGAAGACGTCGACGAGCTTGGCGGTGAAGTCCGTGTCCACTGTGGACGAGGACACGAACAGCTTCACGGAGACCGGTCCGGTGACCTCGACGAGTTCCTCGAGCACGGGCCCGGCGAAACACAGGACGTCCTCCCGGCCGGCGACGGTCCGCTGGTCGACCGGGCCGCCGAAGCCCGGGGTCATCGGCAGGCACGCCCCGCCGGCGGTGGGCACCGGGCGGCGCGGGTCGTAGAGGTAGGTGTCGTGCCCGGCGACGGCCGCCGGCTCGGTGGTCAGCACGCCGTCGCCGCCGGCCGTGTTGGCGTGGCCGGCGCCGGTGAGGTGGAACTCGGTCCACGTCGTGTCGGGCAGCGGCCAGTCCTGCTCGTCACGCCACTGGTCGATGCCCATCACGAAGATCTTCACGGGGGCCACGCCGTCCAACGCGGTGGTGTCGCCCTTGACCCAGTGGTCGAAGAACTTCACGTGCAGGTCGGTCAGCCCCATCAGCTGGGCCGTGGCCATCGGTCCGAAGGACCGGTCGGGATAGACGCCGTCCACGGACAGGTGATCCCACGGACCGATGATCAGCCGCTGGCCCTCGCGCGCCTGCTCGCTGCCCGCGTTCCGGCGGGCGGCGGTGAAGGTGCGGACGGTCTGTCCGATGTAGAGGTCGTACCAGCCGCCGATGTTCAGCGCCGGAGCGGTGACGTTCTTGAGCTCGGGCGTGAGCTCCATGGCGTCCCAGTACCCGTCGTGCGACGGGTGGGCCATCCAGTCGTCCCACCACTTCCCGTACGCCGCCAAGACCGGAACCTCGGCCGTCGGCAGCACATCGTTGAGGGACTCCTGGGTCAGCAACGCCTGGACGAGTTCCTGCACCCGGGCCAACGAGCCTTCGCCGAGCGCCAGCGACCGCTGCGCGTCGGCGGTGTACATCATGGCGTTCCACGACGTGACCAGGCTCAGCGAGAGCGCACCGCCCGCGGAGTACCAGGGAGCCTCGTAGTTGTCGATCGAAGTGACGCTCGGCGCGATCGCCTTGAGAGCGGGGGCACCGGTCGCGGCCGCTTCCCACTGGACCATCCCCAGGTAGGACGCCCCGTACATGCCCACCGTTCCGTCCGACCACGGCTGAGCGGCGATCCAGGCGAGAGTGTCTTCGCCGTCGGTGCGATCGGCCAGGTGCGGAACGAACTCCCCTTCCGAGCGATGGGTACCCCGGCAGTCCTGCACCACCAGCGCGTAGCCGGCCTCCAGGAAGGCGAGGAAGTTGGGCATGACCGACATGGTGATGCCCATCACGTCCTTGCCGTACGGGAGGCGCACGAGCAGCGTCGGCCCCTCGCCCTCGGCCAGGCGCCACACGTTGGCAGCCAGGTTCACACCGTCACGCATCGGAATCCGGACATCTATCTCGTATACGTGCGGCATTTCGACGCTCCTCGGTGAGCTGCTGCGGATCGTTCGGATCGAGACGGTACGTTAGACAGTCCATCTGTACCCTGTCAATGTACCTGCCGTCGAGCTCGGACTACGAGAAGCGGGGGTGTCACCTGGTGCCTAGGCGTCCCCGTCGCCGGCGTCGCCCCAGTAGTCGTCATCACCGGGCCCGCCGGTGATCAGGCCCCACAAGAGGAAGGCGAGCAGGGCGCCACCCAAGATCGCCGTCGCGGGCTGGTGTTGGACGATGCCGGTGACCATCAGGGCGGTACAGCCGGCCAGCAACAGCACGAGGACGATCACGCCGGCACGCCCCGTCCCCGGCGCAGGGCCAGTTCGGCGAGGACGGCGGCGCCGTCCGGCAGGACCGAGTCGTCGAACTCGGCCAGCGGCGAGTGGTTGTCCGCGGTGCCGACGCCCGCGCCGAGCAGGACGAAGGCTCCGGGGATCCGTTGCAGGACCCGGGAAAAGTCCTCGCCGCCCGGCAGCGGGGCGGCCAGCGGGTGGAAGCGGTGCTCGCCGAGGACTTCGCCGACGGTGCCGGCGACGAACGCCGTCTCCTGCGGGTCGTTGACGGTCATGGGATATCCGTCGACGTAGGTCACCTCGGCTCGCAGACCGTGGGCCCGCGCGATCGACTCGGCCAAGATGATGGCCGCGTCCTTGATCCGGGCTTTGGCGGGCGCGGAAAACGTGCGCAGGGTCGCTTCGAACCTCGCCGTGTCCGGGATGACGTTGCGTCGCGTTCCGGCGTGCAGTGAGCCCACGGTCAGCACCACCGGGTCGAAGATGTCGGACTGGCGGGTGACCAGGGTTTGCAGTGCCGTGACGATCTCGCACACCACCGGGATCGGGTCGTGCGCGCGATGCGGCCGGGCGCCGTGCCCGCCGGAGCCGACGACGGTGACTTCGAGTCCGTCGGAGGCCGCCATCGTCGTGCCCGGGCGGGCCGTGAACACCCCTTGCGGCACAGCGGAAGCGAACACGTGCAGCGCATAAGCCGCGTCCGGTCGCTGGCCCGCGGCGTCCAGCACACCCTCGGCGATCATCGCGGCCGAGCCGTCCCAGCCCTCTTCGCCGGGCTGGAACATGAAGATCACGTCTCCGGGCAACGCGTCCCGTCTCGCGGCGAGCACGTGCGCGGCCCCGACCAGCATGGCGGTGTGCAGATCGTGCCCGCAGGCGTGCATGACACCCTCCACGCGGGACGCGTAGTCGAGTCCGGTGCGTTCTTGCACGGGCAGGGCGTCCATGTCCGCGCGCAGCAGGACGACCGGCCCCGGCCGGTTCGCCCGCAGCACGGCGGTCACGGAGCTCAGCCGTTCCCCGAGGGACACCTCCAGCGGCAGCCCGTCGAGTGCGGTGAGCACGCTGTCCTGGGTCCGCGGCAGGTCCAGGCCGATCTCGGGTTCGGCGTGCAGCCGGCGGCGCAGCCGGATCATGTCGTCGTGGATCGCGGTGGCGTCCTCGTGGACAGACATCGGGGGTCTCCTCGGGGGGTCGGTGGGCTCCTTGCCGAGAATCGCGCCCGGTGCGACGCTGTGCGCCAAACTCATGATTTCGCTCATCTGGATGGTCCGGGATGCAGGATGTGCTCATACCCGACGAGACGGATCTCAGGCTCGTGCAGGCGCTGCAGGCGGCACCCCGCGCGACCTGGCACGAGATCGGCAGGCTGATCGGCGTCGACTCCGTCACCGCGACGCGGCGCTGGCAGCGGCTTGCCGAGGCCGGATCCGCCCGGGTCACCGCCTATCCCGACGTCCGGCTGTGGGCGCAGGACCACTGCAACGCGTTCATCGAAGTGGATCTCCAGCCGACGGCCCGGGCGGAGGCGGTGGCGGTGCTGTCCCGGGTCCCGCAGATCGCCTCGATCTCGATCGTCAGCAGCGGCCGGGACCTGTTCCTGACCGTGCTGACCCCCGATCTGGCGACGCTGTCGCGGCTCGTTCTCGAGAAGCTGCAGCAACTCTCCGGCCTGCGCGGAACGCGGACGCACGCGATCACCACCGTCTACGGCGAGGGCAACCACTGGCGGCTTGACGCTCTCTCGCCGCAGCGGCGGGGGTACGTCCCCCCGGCCACCGGCAACCGGCCCGTCTGGAAGGACCACTACCGGGCCGTGCTCCGCGCCCTCGAGGACGGCCGGAGCCCGGCGGCCGACATCGCGGCGCGCACGGCGAAAAGCGGGTCCACCGTCCGCCGGTGGCTCAACGAAATGATCGACGGTGGCCTGCTGTCGCTGCGCTGCGAGGTCGCCCAGCCCATCACCGGCTGGCCCGTCGCCGCGACGTTCTGGGCCCGGGTACCACCCGCCGAACTGCACCGGACCGCCACCGCGTTGACCGAGCTGCCGGAAGTCCGCCTGTGCGCGGCCACCACCGGAGCGGACAACCTCGTGATGACCCTGTGGCTGCGCTCCCTCGGCGACATCCAACGCCTGGAAGCGGAACTCGCCGGAAAACTCCCCGCGCTCACCCTCACCGACCGCGCTGTCGCGCTCCACGCCGCCAAACGCATGGGCTGCCTGCTCGACGACACCGGCCGGATCACCGACGTGGTACCCATCGACCCGTGGGCACCGTTCTAGAACCGGCGGTCAGCCGGCCGGCCCCTCACCGCTCTTTCTCCGCCCGGCGGCGGGACCAAGCGCCGGCGTCGGTGGTGTAGCGGACGAGGAGCCGCGCGAACTGGGTGCGTTCCTCCGGCGACCATCCGGCTGTGATCTCCTCGAACGCCGCGCGCTGCTCGGCGGCGAACCGGGTTCGCTCGGCCTCGCCCTGTTCGGTGAGCTCGAGCACCGTCCGGCGGCCGTCGGCCTGGGAAGCCGCCCGCCGCAACAGGCCGTCGGCGATGCAGGCCGCGACCATCCGGCTGGCCACCGGCTGCGCGACGCCCATCTCCGCGGCGAGCCCGCCGACCGTCATCTCCCCCGGAACGTCGGCGATCACGTTCAGCACCAGGTTGCGGGACACGTCTCGGCTCGACGCCGGGATGCGCCGGCGCAGCCGTGACAGCGCCGGACCGATCTGGTCCAGCAGGGAGTCCACGTCGGTCATCTTCCGGATCGTAGTACCCCGCGCATTTGCATACCAGTCCGAAACTGCATAGCATCAGGTATGTAACTGCGAGCGAGAAAGCGAGGCCGCCATGGCCACCACTGCCATCACCGGTGCCCGGGTGTTCGACGGGGAGAAGACGCTGGGGGTGCAGACCGTCGTCCTCGACGGCCGGACGATCCGCCAGGTCGGCGGCGAGGTACCCGATGGCGCCGAGGTCGTCGACGGCCGGGGCGCGACCCTGTTGCCCGGGCTGATCGACGCGCACGTCCACTCCAGCCCCGGCTCCCTCGCACTGGCCCTGCGGTTCGGCGTCACCACCGAACTGGAGATGCAAGGCCTGAACACCCGCGAGAACCGCGCGCACATCACCGAAGACGACACCGTCGCCGACGTCCGGTCGGCCGGCTTCGGCATCACCCCACCCGGCGGTCACCCCAGCGAGCTCATGCCCGAAGGGTTCCGGCCGGGCGGCGACCTGCCGCCGGTGATGCCGCTGATGCCGTTCTCCACCACCCCGGAACAGGCGGCCGCGTACATCCCGCAGCTCCTGGCGCGCGGCTCCGACTACATCAAGTTCATGGTCGACGACGGCAGCGTCGAAGGACACCCCGGGCTGCCGATGCTCGACCAGGCCACGCTCACGGCAGGCGTCGCCGAGGCCAAGAAGTACGGCGCCCTCACCGTCGCGCACACCCTGACCCTCGACGCCACCCGCATGGCCGCCGAAGCCGGGATCGACGGCGTCGTGCACGTGTTCATGGACCGCCCGCACACCAGGGAAATCGTGGATTTGATCGTCGAGTCGGGGATGTTCGTCGTGCCGTGCATCAGCCTCGACGCGTCGATGATGGGCATCACCGGCAGCGCACTGGCCGACGATCCCCGGGTCGCCCGCCGCCTCGACGACAAGTGGGAAGAGACCCTGCGGTCGAGCTACAACCGCTACCCCCAGGGCAAGCTCGAGGACGTCCTGGAAACCGTCGGGGCCTTGGCCGCAGCGGGCGTGGACCTGCTGGCCGGCACCGACGCCTCCATGGCCGAAACCTTCTTCGGCGGCCTGGCCCACGGAGCCAGCCTGCACCACGAGCTGCAATACCTCGTGGCCGCCGGCCTGACCCCGGCCCAAGCACTGCGCGCCGCGACGGCAACCACGGCCCGCCGCTTCGGCCTCGGTGACCGGGGCCGCATCGCCGAAGGACTCCGCGCCGACCTGCTGCTCGTCGACGGTGACCCCACGAAGGACATCGGCGACACGCTCGACACCCGAGCCATCTGGCGGCGCGGCAGCCGGCTGGAGAATGCGTAACAGCCACCGGCTTCCGCGCCCGCTGCACGGCCTGCCGTGCGCCCCGGTGGGGAGCGGTGTCCCGGCCGCGGGTCCTCTTCGGTCTGTCCGAAGAGGACCCGCGGGACCTCAGCGGGGCAGGACGAGGCGCTCGGCGATGGCGTAGAGCTCCGCCTGCGCGTTGTGACCCGCGACGGCGATCGGTGCGTCGTGGACGGCGTTGAGGATCCACAGCGTGCGGTAACCGTTCTCGTCCACGTAGCGCGTCGCGTGCCCCTGGACCGGTTGCCCCGCCGTGCCGCTCACCTGGACGGCCTCGCCGATGTGCACCTGGATCGCGGGCAGGGTGCTGCACGTGCCCACCGAGTAGCCCGTGCGCGGACCGCTCGGGCCGCTCTTCTCGACGTCGAACGTGCACATCCGCAGGCCGTCGGGTAGCTTGCCGAGGCCGAACGCCGGGGTGACGGTGGTCTTGCCCGGGAAGGTGACGTTCTCCGCGACGCGGCGGCCCGCGTCGGTCAGTTGCTGCGCCGTGGCCGTGCTGCCCGGCTGCGCGGCCACGTTGACGTACAGCGAGCCGCCTTCGGGGTGGGTCAGGTAAACCTCGTAACCGCCGGGGCCGTCGGAGTGCGAGCTCTCGACGCCGGCCCGGCCGCCGATGGTGACGGGCCGGCCCGGACCGGACTTGAAGGCGGCATGCTCGACCGGCATCATGCGCATTTCCTGCACGTCCACGAGCAGGACCTGACGCCCGGACGTGACGGTCAGCATGTACTCGCCGCCGTACACCGGCTTGTCGTGGTTGGCCGCGCTGCTACCGGTGTTGATCCGGCGCGCGAGGTAGTCGGCCTGGCCCGGCGGCAGCCAGCCGAGCGAGTAGGGCATGGTCAGCTCCGCGATGGCCGCCTTGGCCGGTGCCTCGACGGCGGCCGGAGCGCCGGCCTGGCCGGCGCCCGTGGCCACCTGGTTGTCGGGCGCGGGCCGGTTCAGCGCGGCGACGGTGCCCGCGGCCAGGACGAGCAGGACCACTCCGGCGGCCACCGCGAGCGGCCGGCTCACCACGGCGGGCCTGCGGTCGAGGCGCTGACGCGTGGCCGCCAGCACCTGGCCGCTGTCGGGGGCGTCGGGTTCGTGGGCGGTGAAAGTGTCTTTGATCAGGTTCTCGATGTCCATCAGCTCTCCTTGGCCTGAGCCATCCGGTCGATGCTCAGGCCGTGTCGCAGGGTCGTCAGGGCTTTGCGGGCGTGGGCCCGCACGGTGGCCTGGGCGCAGCCGAGCAGGTCGGCGATGTCGGCGTCGGCGAGCTGCTCGTAGTACCGGAGCACCACGACCGCGCGCTGGCGCCGGGGCAACCGCGCCAGGCGCTGCCACATGTCCTCGCGTGCCGCGTGGTCCGATACGAAGTCGTCCGGCCGCGCCTGCTCCGGCGGATCGCCCACAGCGATCAGCCGCGCCGAACGGCTGCGCCGCCAGGACAGGTAGTCGTTGGTCACCATCCGCAGGACGTACCGGTCGGGGTGCTCGGCGTCGCTGATCCGCGACCACCGTCGGTACGCCTTGACCAGCACGTCCTGCACCAGGTCAGCGGCCTGCTCCCGCTCCCCGGTCAGCATCGTCGCGTACCGCAGCAACCGCGGCAGGTGCGCCCGGGCGAAGTCCTCGTAGTCAGCCATCACCAGGAAGACTGCCGCCGCGCACGATCCGTGTACCTCCAGGCAGAACTTCCTTGCGAAAGCGGCGCCGACAGTCGGGACGACCGCCGCGAACAGGCCGAAGCCGGACGAAGAGCAGCGCCCGTCGCGACTGGGCCGATCCGGTACGGGCGCCTACGGCCCGCTGCGATAGGCCGCCTGGATCAGTTCCGACGCCCGCTCGGCGATGGCATAGACGGTGGCGTTGGTGTTCGCGGACACGATCGACGGCATCACCGAGGCGTCGGCGACCCGCAGCCCGAGGATGCCGTGGACGCGCAGTTCGGGGTCGACCACGGCCATGGCGCCGGTTCCGATGCGGCACGCAGCCTTTGGCGCCTTCCTCGGCCCACCGGTCACGACCGGACCGGTGGCCGCGGGCGAAAATCATCCCGTTGATCGCCGAGGAACCGCCCAGATCGCGGTGCTCGCCGATCCGGTCATCGCGATTCCCGCCGCCGTCTACGGCCTGCTGGAATTCCTGATCATCCCGCTCTTCGGGCGGCTCGTCACCCGCACTGCCGCCACCGGGACCCGGCCCGGTGGTGAGCCGAGCCCGGTGGCGAAGGCCGACGCGGGGTTGGCGCCGCCGATGGCGTCGGGTGTCTCGATCACGACAGCTCCTCCGGGTCGAGGTGGGGCAGGAAAGCGCAGAGTTCGGACAGGTGCCGGCCGGCCCGCAAGACGGTGCCGTCGGGCCGGACGATGACGGCGTGCGCCCGGCCCTGGCGCAGCCAGTCGTGCAGGACCGTGCCGGCGGGCGCGGTGACGCCCACTCCCCCGTGCCGCTCCACGACGGCCTGGTGCGCGGCGGGAACAGGTGACGCCGAGACGAGGGCGAACCGGCCCGCGGTCACCTCGTCGAGGCGACGGCCGTCCTCCAGTACGGCGTTGGGGCACAGCCGCCCGGCGAGGGTCCGGCGCAGGCGCGGCCGGGCGACGAGGCCGGAGCGGCACAGGGCGGGGGTTTCGCTGTCCAGGACGATCCGGCCCAGGCTCGGCGTCCGGGCCAGCAGCGGCAGCGCGGTCCGGCGCAGGAGGTTGCCGGCCCGGCCGCCCCGGGTCATCGCCACGCCGATGAGCTTGGCCAGCCGGATCAGGCCGCGGGCGTGCGGCTTGCGTTCGGCTTCGTAGGAGTCGAGAACATCCTGCGGGAGGGTGCCGTCGAGCGCGCCGGCGAGCTTCCAGGCGAGGTTGGCCGCGTCGCGCAGGCCGGCGCCCAGGCCCTGGCCGATGAACGGCGGGGTCAGGTGGGCGGCGTCGCCGAGCAGGAAGATCCGGCGGTCGCGCCAGCGGTCGGCGAGCCGGGCCCGGAAGGTGTACTCGGCGATCCGGACGACCTCCAGTGCCTCGGCCGGGGTCTGCTCGGTCCACGGCAGCAGCAACGGGTGCAGGCGGGCGAGGTCGCGGTAGTCCTCGGCGGTTTCGCCGTCGTGGAGCCGGAATTCCCAGCGGTAGCGGCCGGGGCCGATGCGCATGTAGGTGGCGGCGCGGTCCGGGTCGCACACCTGGTGCACGCCTTCCCACTCGCCCAGATCGGCGTCGGTGGCGACGTCGACGACCAGCCACCGCTGTTCGAACCGCAGGTCCCGCATGGTGGCGCCGATCGCGGTCCGGACGACGCTGTTGGCGCCGTCGCAGCCGAGGACGTAGTCGGCGAGGACCGAACCGTGCGCGCCGCCGACCCGGTCGGTGTAGTCGACCCGCACGGGTCCGGGACCGTTCTGCGTGACGCCGGTGACCTCGGTGTCGCCGCGCAGCGTGACGTTGTCGGATCGCTTGACGTTGGTGCGCAGCAGCCGTTCCAGCTCCGGCTGGTCGAACATGTTCGCCTCGGGGTAGCCGTGCCGCCCGGTGCCCGCGCCGCGGCGGAACTCCGCGAGCACCCGCATGTCCGGGTCGAGCAGGCGAAGCCCGTGGCACGGCCACGAGATCGCGGCGAACTGCTCCGCCACGCCGAGCCGGGCCAGGATGCGGTTGACCTCGTCGTCCAGGTGCACCGCGCGCGGCTGCGGGTAGACCGACGCCCACCGGTCCAGCACCAGGCACTCGACGCCGTACTGGGCGAGCAGCGTCGCCGCGGTCAGCCCGGTGGGGCCCGCGCCGACCACGACCACCGGCACCCGTGGCGTGCTCACGACAGCACGACCAGGTAGCCGGCGACCAGTGCCGTGCACACCACCGCCGGCGCGGCCTTGCGCAGCCCGTCGCCGTTGCGCACGTGGGTGACCACGGCCCCGGCGAGCAGGAGCAGCAGCCCGGCACCGGCCAGGAAGCCGAGCGGCGGGAGCGCCGGTCCGAGAGCCACGCCGACGGCGCCGGCGAGTTCGAGCGCGCCGATCCCGCGGTAGGCGCCGACCGGGAACCCGGCCTCGGTGGCCAACGCCCGCATCGGGGCGATGGCCAGGACTTTGACCAGCCCGAGCAGGGCGAAGATCATCGTGGTGACGGCCGCGAGGCCGATGGCGGGAGTCATGAGACGTCCTCGAGAATCCGGGGCTCCCAGCGCACGGCGTAGGCGCCGAGAGCGGCGTGCACGGCAGCCTCGTCCTCGGCCGCGGCGAGGGCGACCGTGGCGACGACCGAACCGTCCTGCACCCGGGCACCGACCTGGGCACCGGGAATTCCGGCGAGCGCAGCGGCGACGGCGCGGTGCGTGGCGTCGGCACGCAGGGCGAGCTTGTCCGGCTTGCCGAGCACGGTGACGGGCAGGGCTTCGAGCACGGTGACGGCCTTGGGCACGGCGGCGCGTTCGGGCACGCGGTCCGCGGCCCAGGCGAGCAGTTCCTCCTCGGTGACCACCGTGCCGGGGGCGAGCGTCACGTAGGCCACCGGGACCTCGCCGGCGTGCGGATCGGGACGCCCGACCGCGCCGGCCGCGGTGACCTGCGGGTGCGCGAGCAGCGCGTCCTCGACGAGCGCGGGGTCGATGTTGTGGCCGCCGCGGATGATCAGGTCCTTGGCCCGGCCCCGCAGGAAGACGAACCCGTCCTCGTCGACCTCGGCGAGATCCCCGGTGTCCAGCCAGCCGCCGGCCAGCTTGCCCAGGCCGTCCAGCACGAGGCCGTGGTCGTCGCGGCCGGTGACGTAGCCGGGGAACACCGTCGGGCCGCCGATCCGGAGAACCCCGTCCTCGACCTTCATCCGCTGGTACGGCAGCCGCTGGCCGACCGCTCCGGGCCGCGGGGTGTCCGGGAAGCTGCGCGCGCTGGCGCAGGTCGCCTCGGTGAGCCCGTAGCCCTCGAGCAGCGGGACGCCGGTGTGGTCTTCGAAACCCGCCCGCACCGCGGCGGGCAGCGGCGAGGCGCCGACCATGGCGAAGCGCAGGCTGCCGATGTCGGCGTTCACCGGGACCTGCGCGAGCACGGCGTACACCGTGGGTACCGCGCTCATCGACGCGATCCGGTGGTGCTCGACGATCCGCCAGAACTCGCCGTACAGCGCGGGATCCCGATAGCCGAGCGGTCCGGCCCAGACGACGTGCTGCCCCTTGAACAGCGGGGTGAGCAGCGTGACCACGAGCGCGTTGACGTGGAACAGCGGCAGCGCGGCGAAGAGCACCGAGTCGCTGTCGAACAGCGAATTCGCGGCGAGCATCCAGGCGTCGGCGACCTCGTTGCCGTGGGTGTGCGCGGCCAGCTTCGGGGCGCCGGTGGTACCGCCGGTGTGGAAGACCGCGGCCAAGTCACCGGATCGCGGCGGCTTCCCCGCGAACGCGGTGGGGTCCTCGTCCGCGGCCAGCTCGTCGAGGTAGCCGATCAGCACCCCGTCGACGGCGGGCAACGGCGTCGCGGGCCCGGTTGCGCCGGTGGGCCGCAGCACCAGGATCGCGGCCGGCTCGACGCCCGGATCCCGGACGGTGTCCCAGGTTCCGGCGTCGAGTTCCGGTCCGGCGGTGATCAGCACGCGGGCACCGGAGCGGCGGAGCAGTTCGGCGAGGTGTTCCCGGGACAGTGCGCCGTTGACCGGAGCGGCGATGCCCGCGAGCTGCGCGGCCAGCGTCGCGGTGATCAGCTCGGCGCAGTTCGGCGCGATCAGCGCGACCGCGTCGCCGCGCCGGATCCCTAGGCGGTGCAAAAGGTTCGCGAACCGGTGCACGTCGGCGAGCAGTTCGGCGAAGGTGCGCGACTCGGCCTCCGCCCAGCGGGCTGCTTCGGGCAGGACGGAAATCGCGGAACGCTCCGGCCACCGTGCGGCGGCGCGGGCCAGCAAGGCGTACGTCGATTCCGGCAGGCCGCGATCGGCCAGCGGCACCGCCTCGATCGCGGCGAGATCGGCGGGCGAGTCGTACCGGGGCCACAGCAGGTCGCTCATCGGGCGTACCGCACAACCGTGCGCTGGGTACCGAGATCGACGACGCCGTCGCCGGTGGCGATGCTCGCTTCGATGCTGTCACCGTCGGCCAGGTACTTCGGATTTCCCGCCTGGCGCTTGAAGAACAGCCTCCACTTGGTGGCCGGCGGGAGCAACGACCCGAGGATTTCCAGCGGCTTCGGCGGCGCACTCAACGCGGTTCCGGCCGGGGTTCCGGTGAGGACGAGGTCGCCGGGATCGAGCCGCTGGAAGCGAGCCAGCGCGGTGAGTGCCTCGGCGGGGCGGTAGATCATGTCGGGTCCGACCGTCCTGTCCTGCCGGATCTCGTCGTTCACCGACAGCCGCAGCCGCAGGTCGGGGAACCGCTTGAGCTCGTCGGCGTCGAGCAGCACCAGGGCCGGGCCGACGGGGGTGAACGTCGGATAGGACTTCGACTCGTAGAACTGCGTCTTGGGCAGCTGCAAGTCGCGGGCGGAGACGTCGTTCGTGACGACCAGCCCCGCGACGTACCCGGCGAGGTTCTCGTCGGTGACCTCGGTGCCGACCGGCAGCTCCCGGCCGATGACCAGCCCGATCTCGACCTCGTAGTCCAGCAGCCGGACATGGGCGGGCTTGACGACGTCGGCGAAGGGCCCGCTGATCGAGCCGGAGGCCTTGCGGAAGAAGGTCAGCGGCACGGTGTCCGGGTTCATCCCGGCGTCGCGCACGTGCGAGGCGAAGTTGGTCATCTGCGCGACCACCCGGCACGGCGCGGTCACCGGGGAAATCAGGTCCAGCCCGGAGATCGGCACCGTGGCCGGGTTCGAGGCCGCCGCGGTGACGGCCGGCCGGTCGGCCAGCAGCTCGGCGGTGGTCGAGGCCGTGGTGTCGATCCTGGCCGCGCCTTCGGGAGTGGCCGCGTACCAGGCGTCGGTGGTGCGGAGGACGGAGAGGGTCATGAGGTGGCCACTTTCAGCAGGCCGCGCAGGCGGCCGAAGTCGAATTCGTTGTCCTGGCGGAGGGCGCCGAGCATCGTGCGCAGTTCACGCAGCACCTGCGGTCCCGGCTTGACGCCGAGGAAGTCCTTGGTGGCGGGCGGGCCCCACTGGGCGAGGCCGGAGGCCGTCATCGGGGCCCAGCCGGGTTCGAGGGTGTTGTCGAACAGGTCGCCGTCGCTGAAGTGCTCGACCATGAACCCGTCCGGGTCACGCCAGTAGTCGAAGAGCTGGCTGCCCTGGATGTGCCGTCCGATGCCCCACGAGTGGTGGTAGCCGTGGTCGCGCAGGTACTCCCCGCCCGCGGCGAGCGCGTCGAGGTCGGCCACCTGGTAGGCCGAGTGCACGTAGCGGTTCGCCGGGCCGAGCGCCAGGGCGAGGGTGTGGTGGTCGGCGGGCTCGCCGCCGCGGTCGCAGCGGAGGAAGCTCATCACCGGGCCGCGGTCGCGCTGCCCCGGGTAGTGGAGGAAGTCGCTGACGATCAGCCCGAGGTGCCGCAGGTACCAGTCGAGCGTCTCCCGGTACTTCGTCGACTGCCACACCACGTGCCCGAGCCGCTGGACCTTCGCCGGCTCCCGCACCGGCCGTTGGGTGGCGTTGGCGCGCGGCGTGTCGTGGCCGAAGTTGAACCTCAACGGCTCCTGCGCCGGAAGAGCGGACAGCTCGTGTGTGTCCGCGACGACCCGGACGCGCAGCCCGCTCGGGTCGGCCAGGTCGACGGCCAGGCCGCCCAGGCTCTCCGGGAGCTTGACCGCTCGCCGCCCGGTGGCTTCGGCGAGCCTGAGCACGTCCGCCGAGTCGGCGGCGCGGAAGGCCGGCCCCAGGAACGCCGACCGCTCGCCGCGGCGGATCAGCACGCAGGGCGCACCGGGATCGGCACCCCGCAGCTGCAGCTCGTCCGGCGTGCGCAGCGCCGTGGTGAACCCGAAGGCCCGCGCGAAGAGCTCCGCCTTGGCCAGATCGGGCTTCTCGAACTCCAGCCACGCCAGGTCGTGCACCTTGACGATCGGCTCGGCCGCGCGCCCCGGGTGTTCGCCGGTCAATGCGCCCTGCTCGCTGTGCAGGCCGCGGTGGGGATCGTGGTGGTTGCTCATCGACTGCTCCCTCCAAAGATGACGTAATCGTCAGCTATGAGAACACCATCAGTCAAGTACTTCTGAGGATTTCGTCAAATATGACGCAGCGCGCTAAGGTGTCGGTGACCAGTGAGGGAGGACGGACAGCCATGGCCGAGCAGGCACCCAACCGCGTCGACCGCCGCAAGGCACGCACCCGCGCGGCACTCGTGCGCGCGGCCCAGACCTGCATCGCGGAGGGCCGGACCGCCGTCCCGATCCTGGAGATCACCCAGCTCGCCGACGTCGGGATGGGGTCGTTCTACAACCACTTCGAGACGAAGGAACAGCTCTTCCAGGCCGCCGTCGAAGACGCGCTGGAAGCTTTCGGCAGCACCCTGGACACCCTCACCGAGGACATCGACGACCCCGCCGAAGTGTTCGCGCAGAGCTTCCGGCTCACCGGGCGGCTGCACCGCAAGCACCCGGAACTCAGCCTGGTCCTGCTGCACAACGGCCTGGCACTGGCGAGCTCCGGCCAGGGCCTCGCCCCCCGCGCCCGCCGCGACATCGAAGCCGCCGTCCGGGCCGGCCGGTTCATCGCCGTGCGCGACACCGACCTCGCGCTCGCCGTCGCCACCGGCGCCGCCCTGACCCTGGGCCGGCTCCTGCACGACGAACCCGGCCGCGACGACGCGGCGGCGACCGACCTCGTCACCGAAGACCTGTTGCGCATGTTCGGCGTCCCCGCCGCCGAAGCACGCGCTCTCTGTCAGCGCCCCCTGCCCGACCCGGACACCCTGCCCGAGCGGGACACCGCGGCCTGACGCCTCGCCGTCAGGCCTCCGCCGAAGCGGGCGCGGCGCCGTTCGCGTGGATGAGCTTCGTCAGCTCGAGGATCTGCTTGGACAAGTTCAGCAGCTCTTCGTTCTGCCGCTCCTCCGCCTGAACCGTCCGCCACTGCTGGTCGGCCAGCACCTGCCGCCGCTCGTCCGCGCGGTTCTGGCTGATCATCACGAACGTCGAAAGGAAGATCGCCTCCAGCGACACGATCATGGTGAGCAACCCGAACGGGTAGGGCTCGACGCCGAAGCCGATCCACGAGCCGAACCAGATCAGGTGGAGGTAGACGAACTTCATCGAACCGGAGAACTGCGTGATCCGGTCGGCGACGCGGTTCTCCAGGCGTTGCCGGCGCTCCTGCAGATGCCGCGACAACGCCGGATTGGCCGGCACGGGCGGCCGTCGTGGGCGCATTGCGTCTCCCTCGCGTGGTCAGGTTCTCATTCTCCGCATCGGTCTTCGGTCCGGCCGGGCGCGGGCGGAGCGGGCTACCAGGCTTCGATCCCGGGCAGGGGGCGCGTGGCGACGCGCCCGGCGTCCCGGGCCGGCACCCCGAGCATGCGCAGGAGCGCCGCGGCGAGCTGGTCGACGGCGGATTCGCCGATGTCGCCGGGACGGTCCTGGTGGACGCGGAGCAGGCCCAGCAGACCACCGGCGGCGGCGCTGAGGGCGACGTCGGGGTGGGTGCCGGTGAAGCGCCCGGCGGCCTGACCGGCTTCGATGTCACGCCGGGCGCGCGGTGCCAGCCCCCAGGAGACGTCGAGCAGGCCGAGGCCGGCGCCGGTGAGGAAGCGGGCGAGGTCGGGGTGCGTCCAGCCGAGCCGGCCCGAAATGCGCAGGGAGGTGGCGAACACCTCGGCCGGATCGTCGAGGCCGGCGCAGGCGCGGTCGATCAGCTGCCCCCACCGTTCCAGCACTTCCTCGGACGCGGTGCGGAACAGCACTTCCTTGCTGTCGAAGTGGTTGTAGAAGGAGCCGAACCCGATGTCGGCGGCTTCGGTGATCTCCTGGATGCTGGCGCGCTCGCCGCGGCCTTCGGCGATCAGCCGGACGGCGGCGTCGACGAGAGCCTGCCGGGTCCGGGCCTTGCGCCGGTCCAGTCGCGTCCCCACGGGCGCGTTGTCCCCGGCTGCTTGCTGCGCCATCGATACCTCCTCGTCATCGCTCTTCGACGCTACTACAACTCTGATCTGCTATGCCAAGTGTGAGCCAACACTCCTTGACTGATGAAATCATCAAAACTGATAGTAGATGACAGAAACGCTGGCAGGCACCCGGACCGGCTCCTCCGGTTCGGCACGAACGAAGGAGCGCACCATGACCCCCACCGAATCCGTCGCCACCATCCGGTTCCCCCAGTCCGGCCAGGCGTACCAGGCCCTGAGTGACCTGCACGGACTCTCCGACACCCTCACGAGCCTCGAGGTCCGCAGTGCCGCGCTGGTCGAACGGACCCCCGAGGGCACCTTGCACGTGCCCGAGCAGGGCGACGCGGTCGTCGGCACCGGCGCCACCGCGGGCGGGCTGGCCGGCATGGTCCTCGGCGTACTGGGCGGTCCGCTGGGCGTCCTGCTCGGCTTCGGAACCGGCGCCCTGGTCGGCGGCGTGTTCGACGTCGATCGCGCCACCGGCGTCGAGAGCGCACTGGCACTGCTGGCCGCGCGGATCCCGCCCGGCACCACGGCCGTGGTCGTCGACGCGGTGGAGGCCGGCCCGGAGCCGCTGGACCAGCTCGCCGCCCGCTACGGGACGACCGTCGAACGACAGCCGGCTGCCCAGCTCACCGCCGAAGTCGAGGCCGCCGACGCGGCAGCCGAAGCCGCGCGCAAGGAAGCCCGCCGAGTGTTGCGCGAGCGCAAGCGCATCGAAGCCAAGGCGAAGATCGACGAGAAAATCGGTGCGGTCAAGGAGAAGCTGCACCACGGCTGATCTCCGAACACCCCGCTCCGGCCGATCGAGCACCTCATCCGCAAGAAGACAGGGAGCAGCCGTGACCGATACGCTCCGCGCGAACGGCGGCCCGGGACGCCGGGCCGCCGCGACCGTCGCCGTCTCCCGCGTTCACACTGGGGTGCGCTACCCCTCCGACATCGTCGTCGGGGCGGTGGTCGGCGACCAGTGCGGTCGAGTGGTCACCGAGCTGTTGCCCCGCCCCGGAACCGGGAGGAGATCGTGATGGCGAACGATGCCGGCCCAGTGGTGGTGATGAATCCGCGCTCCGGCGGCGGAAAGGTGGCCCGCTTCAGGCTGATCGAGCGGGCGCAGGCGATGGGCGCGCAGGTCAGGTTGACCGGCCCGGGCCAGGACGTGGCGTCGCTGGCCCGTGCCGCCATCGCGGAAGGGGCCGCCCTTCTCGGCGTCGCAGGCGGCGACGGCACGGTCGCCGCCGTGGCCGCGGTGGCCATCGAAGCCGGGCGGCCGCTGGTGGTGATCCCCGCGGGAACCCGCAACCATTTCGCCCGTGATCTGGGCCTGAACATCCGAAACCCGGTATCGGCGCTCACCGCGCTGCACGCCGGCGACCCCGTCCCGGTCGATCTCGGCCAGGTCGGCTCCCGGATCTTCATCAACAACGTCTCCTTCGGCGCCTACGCGGACGCATTGCTGACACCCGGCTACCGAGAAGCGAAGGCACGCACCTTCGCCGAAATCGCACCCGGATACCTCCAAGGCGAACAGCGGATCGACGCCGTCGTGGACACCGCCGAAGGCCCGATCGACGGCCCCCAGATCGTCCTCGTGTCCAACAACCCGTACGACCTCGACTCCCTGCGCCGCCTCGGTCACAGGTCCGCCCTGGACACCGGCCGGCTCGGCGGAATCGTCGTCAAGCACCCGGACGGCACGCCACCGCCCGACCTTTTCCCGCGGCTGCGCAGGGAACTACGGCAGCAAGGGCACTCCGGGCCACCGGGCGCCGGAGTCCACACGTGGACCGCGCCCCGGATCACCCTCCACAGCACCGCGGCGCACCTGCCCGCCGGCATCGACGGCGAACCCGTGGAGCTCGACCTCCCGATCGTGTGCGAAATCCGCCCGGGAGCTTTGCAGGTTCTGCTGCCCCGGCGGACAACCTGACCCGCACCGCTACCGGAGATCCGGCGCTTGCCGGCCAAACTGATCCTGCGCGCCACCGACGTAAACGTCACGGCTCCGGTCGGACAACCACCGATCGCGGCGTGAAGAACCGTCGCCGCACGAATTTCGTCCCATAGGACAGCGCCGCGACGGACGCGAACACCGTGACCAGGAACAATGCGATCAACGCGAACACGCCGATCGAATCGGCCAACTCGTCGGCCTGGGACAACAGGAGCGCGGCCGGACCGGCACCGATCAGGGGAGCGACGAGCCAGCAGTACAGGTAGGTGCGCGCTATCTCCGCCCCTACCAGCCGTGAGCGGCCGACGATGTGGTACCTGGTGGTGGTTTTGGTCCCGAAGGTCAGCGAGCCTTCCTCCATCAGGTAGTAGCGGGCGATCGGAACGATCGGCAGCACGATGCTGATCCACGCCGTCTTGAATTGCGACCCCGAGGCATCGGGCACAGTCGGTCCGAGCAGGACCCGCCCGATCCCGTTCACCGACTGAAAACTGCGAGCCCGCTGCTGCTCGGCAGCGCTGAGCGACCACACGATATCCGGCACGAGCGGACAATACCCCGGCACTATCGAAAACGACAAGAACGCACGCATCGTAACGGAGACCGAGAACCGCAGATTCCGTCAGCGAAGTCAAGACGGCATTTCTTCCGTGGCAAAAGCAACGATTCCGCCTTCGGCGAAGCCCAGCCCGGATCACCGGCCACACCAACCGATCGGCTGATACCGTCCGCCACCCGGCCCGTTCCGGGTTGTAGCCGGGGAGTCGATCCGCACCGCTTCCGGTTGAGCCACGGTGAGATGACCGAGCGGCCATGCGCGAACACGTGAGTTGCGTTGATTCGACAACGTCGGACAGCCGTTGCGCCGAGTCCGGGTGCACGAGTCCGGGCAGCGCATCGGCAAGGCGTTCGGCCACTCGCCCGCGCGCGCGTCGAGCTGCCACCCGAGGAGACCGGTCAGTTCTTCAGGCTGTTCGGTCAGCTGGCTGCGGCGAGCCGGCTCGGTGCGGACGGCGCTCCGGTGTCCTGGTCCCGGCTCAGCACCGAATGGCTCGCCATCGTCAGCGACGGATTTGCCGCGTGCGGCCGCGGTCCGGCCGCAGCACAACGACTCGCCACGGTCTACGTCGCCCAAGTGCGTGGTCTGCTTCTCGACCTTGACGCGACCGGTGACAGTCAGCGCGTCGAACGTGCCTACCACCATTTCATGGCCGTTCTCACCCGAAGTCCGGATCTGGCGGAAACCAAGCCACGCCCGGCACGGACAAGGCGGCCGACCGGGGCTGCGTCGGACTGCTGATCGGTGACATCCGGCGCGCGCCGTCAGGGCGAAGAACCGGTCGCACGCCTTCCGGGCAACCGCGGCGGCCTTCCCGGCGTGCTGGAGGCATGACGTCTTCGAAGTCCTGGCTGCCCGAGGCCGCCTTGCGGTGGCTTCCCCTGGTGGTGCTGGTCGGCGGCCTCGCGGTGGTGTGGACCGGCGTTTCCATGGCCGCGGATGTGCACCGGTCGGCGGGGCTCTTCCCGGGGCGGGTCGTCGCGACCGACGTCCGGGAGCACCTGACCGCGGACGTCGAATACACCGGACCCGACGGGGTGACGAGGACGGAGACCTTCGAGCACCACCAGGGGCGGGTGATCGTCCCGGGGCGCCGGGTGCAGATCCGGGTGTGGCCGGACGAACGGCGCGCGGAATTCGACCAAGGTGACGAGCACACCGGGCCGATCGTGGCCGGCAGCCTGCTGACTCTGCTCGGCGCGGGCGCCACCGTCCTGCTGTTCCTGTGGCATCACGGCGTGCGGCTGGAGAAGTCCCGGGCGCGGCTCGAACGGTGGTGGTTGTTGTCGTGGTGGTGGCTGTCTCGCTGGCGGTGACGGCCCGTGCACTGGCCGGCCGCCGATGACAGCGTGTCGACCTGCTTGTGCTGTGGGCCGTGCTACGGTGATCTCCGGCGTGGCTCACGCCGGACCTCCGCCGACTGCCCCCAGCGCAGTCCCGAATGGGGGCAAAGGGACTTCTCGTCTCGGGTCGTCGTTCTTGTCCGTCCGTCTCGGGCGTGGTGTTCGCTGGGGGAACTTCCGTCCGAGCTGCGGAAGGGCTTCGATGACGACGAACAGGAACTTCAAACGCCGGGTTCGTGCCCGCGCGGCCAAGACCGGCCAGTCCTACACGACCGCTCTCCGGCACTTCCGGCAAGCTCCGGGAGGAGACGTCCCGACGGAGCCGAAACGGCTGCGGCTGGCCGTGGCGCAGGCTGTGCTCCGCGAAGATCCTCGCCGCAGCGCGGGGCTGCGGGACAGCGGGAGCGACATACGCCGGCTGATGCGCGAGGCGCACGAGGCGGGTGCGGCACTCGTGCACTTCCCCGAGGGCGCGACCTGTTCTCCGCACAAGCGGATCATGTCCGTCGACGGCCCGGACAAGGTCGGGCCGGCGGACTGGACCCGGTTCGAGTGGGGTGTGCTGCGCCAGGAACTGACCGCAATCGCGGAACTCGCCCGAAAGCTCAGGCTGTGGACTGTGGTGGGCTCGGTGCACGGCCTGACCCCGCCGCACCGCCCGCACAACAGCTTGTACGTCATCTCCGACCGGGGAGAAGTCGTCACGCGTTACGACGAGCGCATGCTGTCGAACACGAAGGTGACGCACATGTACACGCCGGGAACGGCGCCGGTGACGTTCGACGTCGACGGGCTGCGGTTCGGGCTCCTGCTCGGCATGGAGGTCCACTTCCCCGAGCTGTTCATCGAGTACGAACGGCTCGACGTCGACTGCGTCCTGTTCTCCACGGCGGGGGCCGGCCGGCAAACCGACGACGGGGACTTCGCCACCCAGGCGCAGGCGCACGCCGCCACCAACAGCTACTGGATCAGCTACGCCGGCCCCACACAGGACGTGGCCTCCGGCGTGATTTCTCCCGCGGGCCGATGGGTCGTGCGCTGCCGCGAGACCGGGAAGCCCGCCATCGCGATCATCGATCTCGACAACGGCCCGCAGAACTTCGCACGGCGGTGGCGCCGCACCGCACGCTCGGGCGTGTACGACCCGCACCTCGTCCAAGACGACCGCAGGAGCAACGACCGTCGGGTGTTTTAGAGTTCCCGCCGGACCCGGCAGCAGAGGAACGGACGCCGGCGGACGTTGACCTATCCCACCTCGAACGCGCCAATGTCCGGTTTGCCGGTGTACAGCGGGGTTCCCGCGTAGTCCCGGCCGCCGTTACCGCTGATCGCGACGCCACGGTTCACGGCGGCCGAGCCGGACCGGACGCGCAGACCGTACGCCGCGGTGAGGCGCGGGCCGGACGCCGGTGTGCCCGCCGTGTAGTCCGGTGTCCCGGTGAACTGCGGGTCCGCGCGGACGGCGTGCGCGTCCCCCGACGGCACCGGCAGGGTCGCTCCCCCGTACAGGTTGCTGTCGTAGCGGATCGTCGAGCTCGTGGTCAGGGACGCCCCGGCCACCTTCGAGTACAGGATGTTGTCCGTGAGGTCGTAGGACGAGGTCAGCGACGTCCCGTAGCCGTAGACCAGGTAGTTGCCGCGGTCGTTGTAGAGCGTGTTGCCGTACACCGTCGCCTTCGACGCCTTGTCGGAGTGCAGGTACAGCGGGTACCGGGTGTTGCCGGCGAGCACGTTGTAGCGCAGCACGACGTCGCCGAAGACGAACTGGCACAGCAGGATGCCGTCACCGTTGCCGTGGGACCAGTTGTACTGGACGACCACCTTGGTCGTCCCCTTGTCGGCGTCGATGCCGTTGGCGTCCGCGCCGTGGGCCTTCTGCGTCGTCCCGGCGACCTCGTTGGACTGGACGGTGACGTCGTCGGCGAAGTAGGCCTCGATGCCCGACGTCCCGGCCCGGTCCACGACGTTCCGCTCGACCACCGCGTGCCGGACACCGGTGAGGTACACGCCGTTGCACCCGTAGGCAGTGCCGGGCTGGCTGATGTGGTTGCCGCGGACGACCACGTTCGTGTGCGGCGTGAACCTGGTGTCGCCCGCGCTCGTGCGGCTGCCCCAGCCGGTGGCCACGGCGCCCGGGGCGTCCCCGGAGTACTGCTTGACCACGATGCCGGCGAACGAGGTGTTCGCGATGACGGAGTCCTGGACTGTGATGCCGTCGAGCACCGTCGGTGTCGCCGGGGCACCGGGGTTCGCCACCGTGGCGTCGAAGACGATGCCGCCGGTCTTCTTCGAGCGGTCCCAGCCCGTCTTGAAGTGGATGCCGGGCGCGTCGTCCGCCGTGTCGCCGCCGATCCAGTTCACCTCGCCGGTGACGTCGTGGACGTTCACCCCGTCGACGACGAAGCCGTGGAGCGCCCGGCCGGCGGTGCCGGTGACGTGGATGCCCCGCAGGTCCTTCAGGTTCGCGCCCGGTGTGCTCGTCGACGGTGCCTGGTTGGTCACCTCGAGGTGCCGGATCGTCCAGAACTCCTGGTCGGCCAGGCGCACGGTATCGGCGACCGCGCCGCCGCCGTCGATCCGCGGATTCGCGCCGTCGCCGTACCGGTCCACGGTGACCGGAGCTCCCGAGGCGCCGGAGCCCTTCGGCCACAGCTGCCCGCTCCACCGGCCACCCGCCCGCAGCAGGACCTGGTCGCCCGCGTGGAAAGTCACCTGGTTCACCCGCGCCAGGCTGCGCCACGCGTGGGCACTGTCCGTCCCGGCCGCGCTGTCGTTGCCCTGCGCGGCGTCGACGTAGTAGCTCACGCCGGCGGCTGACGCGAGCGCGCCCGGCGCCGAGGCGGCCAGCAGAGCGGCCGCGAGCAATCCGGGAAAAGCTCGCCTGAAGAAACGCAACACGTGCTGCTCCTCACGCCGTCTTCGTCGTGCGGGAAAGGGCGAACGGCCCACCGGTGTCAGCCGTTCTGCACCAGGCTGAAGTCGTCGGCGTTCACCCAGTTGCCCGCGTTCGCGTCGGAGTACAGCCCGACCTGGATCGACCCGTTCGTCACCGCGATGCCGGAGACGGTCACCTTCGTCCAGCTCCCGAGCGACTGGCTGATCGACGCGCTGACCTCACTGCCGCCGTAGTTCTTGGCGAAGATCGTCGCCTTCTTCTGCCCGCCGCTGCTCTTCACCCACGCCGACAGCGTGTACGTGCCGTTCGGCAGCGAAATGTTCTGGTACCGCGAGGCGGTGTAGGCCGACGACGAACTCTGCGCGAACGCCCACCGTCCCGCGTGGCCGCCCTGCTTGTTGCTGTTCACCACACCGCCGGTGGTGGTCCAGCCGGCGAGATCGTTCTGCGCCACCCGATCGGCTTCGGCACTCGGGTTGAGGACGTAGTTGTTGCCACGCCCCACCGCCCACGTCCCCGCCGCCGCATCGACGGTCCACTGGCTCAGCGAATGGAACACCGGCGTCGACCCGGTGAACGTGACCGGCAGCCACTGGTTGTAGCCGATGCCGTTGCCGGCGAAGTCGCTCCAGCGGTCGCCACCGAACACCACGAACGAACCCTGAGAGCCGGTCACCGTGAACGCCAGGCCGGTCTGCGTCACGTGCGAGAAGTCGGCTTCCGTGCCCTGCAGCACGAACTCCGACGAGTACGGACCCATGATGTTCTTCGCACTGATGCAGTACGTGTGGGAGGCGTTCCAGCCGTGCAGGTCCGAGGAACAGAAATAGTACGTCCCGCTGTACTTGAACATGATGTTGCCTTCACGCCCACCCGCCGAGCTGTTGTACACATTCTTCGCCGGATCGACCTGCAGGAAGTCCGAAGCCCGCAACGTCGAGACGTACAGGTGCGAACGGCCGCTCTTGTTGCTGTAGATCAGGTACGCCTTGCCGTCGTCGTCGGTGAAGACCGACTGGTCGCCGGACATGCCGGTGGAGACACCTGCGATGCTCGACTGCGTGCCCGCGCGGGTGAACTTGCCGTTCGGCGTGCTGCTGGTCGCGAACACCAACCCGCTGTCGAGCTGCGAGACCAGCACGTACTTGCCCGTGTTCGGGTTCCGCGCAACGCCGATCCGGCCGACCCAGCCGCCGCCCAGGTCGGCGCCGGTCAGCGCGTTGCCCTCGAACTTCCAGTTCGCCAGATCGGTCGACGAATAGATGGTGATCGCGCTCAGCGACGTGTCACCGTTCTTCCCGCCACCCGGGTTGGCGTAGTAACTGACCGCGCCGTTGTACTTGGCCCCGTACCAGTAATAGGTGCTGCCGACCTTCAGGACACCGCCGCCCTGGGAGTAGACCGGGTTGCCCGAGGTGTCCTTCCAGAACACGTCGTTCTGGATCGTGACAGCCGCCGCGACGTGCGGCTCGGCCGCGGCGGCACCGCCGGCGGGAACCAGCGCTACGACCAGGGACAGGACGGCGCCGAACCCGAAGTTCTTCGCGGCCATGTGGACTCCTCACTCCGAGGTAGCTGATCGGCAACCGGCGTGCACCGGCCTCCAGGAGTGAAACTCGACCGGGCCGGCGAAATTGGGAGCGCTCCCAACATAACACGGCCGATACCTCCGCGAAACCTCAGGAAGCGCTTTCTCAACGGGCGCCTTTTGAACCGTTCAACGCACCGAGCTCACCTGCAGCGGCCCGAACCGGATCCGCACCGAGAACCCGTCCGGCCAGCCGATCTCGGCCCCCTCCTCGGTGACGGCGGCGACCGGATCGCCCGTATCGGTGCCCAGTACGGCCAAGGCGACGAACACCGCCGTGCCGTGGACATCCGCGGTGAGCCTCGGGAGCGAAACCCACGTGACGAACGCCGTTCCGTGCGGGGCCCGGACTTCGTCCTGGCCGGTCCAGCCGGCCAGCGGCCGGAGGACGGATTCGCCGGGTGCGGTCGCCCAGCCTGTCTGCTCGACGGTCGCGCCCGGCGGTGCGCCGAGCACCCGGTGCACCCGCAGCTCGTCCGGTCCCCGGACGACGGTCACGCTTTCGACGCGCAGACCGGGGACCGGGCCCCGCCCGAACACCGGGTGGTGCCAGGATCCCGCCCAGCCCCAGCCTTCGCCGTGGCCGGCGCCAAGTGGGTGGATCCGGCGCCGGACGCTGCCGACGTCGGCGACGACGACCGCGAAGTGGTTGTCGGCCGGGTTGTCCCGCGCGGTCGGTCCGGTCCGGGTCGAATAGGCGAACCGGCCGTAGTGCGGGTTCTCCCCCGCCGGCGACTCGGCCTCGTGCGGCCGGACGGCGTCGCTGCCGTGGTTGTGCAACCGGACGACGCCGTCGTCGCGGGTCGCCTGCAGCAGCAGGCCCGGGCCCGGCAGAGCGAGCACCGTGTCGGCGCTCTCGCTCGGCGCGAGCTCCTCGGTGGCCGTCCACAGTGGATGCTCCGGCGGTGCCAGCAGGCACACGAACGCCTTCGACGCCCAGTACGGCGACCCCGGGCCGGAGTAGTGCTGCACCGTCGGCGCGTGCGGCCCGTGCCAGCCGAGGCTCAGCAGCCCGTGCTCGTCCACGGCGCCGCGGTCGGCGAAGTAGCGCAGCGCCCCGCTGAGCAGCCGCCGGGACACGCCCGGCCGCAGCGGGGTGTCGCCGGTGACCGCGCCGAGGCCGACCGCCGACGCGGCCGCGAACCGGTAGGTCAGCGACCGCCCGAAGTGCAGCGGCGCGCCGTCGCCGCCGAACCACAGGCCGAAGCTTTCCAGGTGTTCGCGCAGTCGCGGGCCGAACCGGGTCGCTTCGCCGGCGAGGTGGGCGTCCAGTACCGGGTACAGGTGCAGCGCCCAGCCGTTGTAGTGGTCGAAGGCACGGCCGTCGCCGTCGGCGTACCAGCCGTCGCCGCGGTACCAGCCCTCCAGCAGCTCCAGCGCCCGGTCACGGGCCTGCGCGGTCTCGGCGTCGGCACGTCCCACCGAGGACAGGAACCCGGCCACGGTGAACGGGAACAGGTACCAGTTGTTCGGCGCCGGGACGTGCCGCAGCGCACCGCGCAACCACGCCTCGACCCGGTCCTGCACGGCGGGCGCGAGGTGGTCCCACAGCCACGGCCGGGTCAGCCGGAGCCCGAGCGCGACGGACGCGGATTCGACCATCGGCTGCCCGGCGACGGGGTGGTCACGGATCTCCGGCCACGACTCGGCGTCGTCGCGTCCCGGCGTCCGGGTCCCCGCCTCGATGCCCCCGGCGTACCGCTCCAGCCAGCCGTGTGGGTCCTTCCCCTCCTCGCCCGCGACCCGGAAGGCCGCGGCGAGGAACGTCCGCGCGAACCCCTCCAGGCCGTCCGAGCGGACGCCGCTGCCCGACGGCGGGCCCGGCAGGTCGAGCCGGGCGCCACCCGGGGTCGCCCAGCGCCAGGCCGCCGCCAGCAGGCCGTCCGCCGCGGCGATCCAGTGGTCTCGCGTGTATCCGGTGTGCGGGCTCAGCGCGCGGTTCCCGGCGGGCAGCTTCACGCGATCATCCCCAGGCGTTCGCGGCGGACGGGGTGGGCGAACTCCTCCCCGGCCGCCCAGCGGGTGACCTCCGCGACGGCCAGTTCGGCCAGCCGCCGCAGCTCGTTGCCCTGCGAGCCGGCCAGGTGCGGGGTGATCAGCACGTTGTCGTCGGTCCACAGCGGGTGCCCCGGCGGCAGCACCTCGGGATCGGTGACGTCGAGGACCGCCCGGATGCGGCCGGCTCCGGTCGCTTCGGCCAGTGCGTCCTGGTCGAGCACCGCCCCGCGGGCGGTGTTGATCAGCACGGTGTCCGGCCGCATCGAAGAGATCAGCTCGCGGCCGACCAGCCCGCGGGTCTCGGGCAGGAGCGGGGTGTGCACGCTGACGACGTCGCCGCGGGCGAACAGCTCGGCCAGGCTCACCGCTTCCGCCCCCAGTTCCGCCGCTTCCGCCTCGGTCAGGTGGGGATCGTGCACGAGGACGCGGAAGTCGTGCGGACGCAGCAGGTCGATCACCCGCCGTCCGATCATCGACGCCGACAGGACGCCGACGGTCCGGCCGTAGTTGCCCAGGTGCGGCGGCACGCCCAGCCCGTCGTCGGCGCGGCGGGCCGCCCGGTGGTCGCGGGCGCGTTCGAGCACCCGTTTGCCGGAGAGCAGGATCATCGCCACGGTGTACTCGGCCACCGGCACCGCGTTCGCCGCCGCGGCGGACGTCACCGCGATCCCCCGCTCCCAGCACGCTTCGGTGACGTGCCGCCGGACCGAGCCGGCGGTGTGCACGACCGCCCGCAGCCGCGGCGCGCCGGCGAGCACGGCGGCGTCCAGCGGCGGACAGCCCCAGCCGGTGACCAGCAGCTCGACGTCACGCAGGACGGCGTGGGCCGCCGGGCGCGTGAAGTCGTCGAGCACGCCGTCCGCCAGGTCGGTGATGCGGCGCAACGCCGTCAACGCGCCGTCGTCGAGCACCGCGGCGGCGGTACGGGGAGCCATCGCCAGCGCGGCGCGGGGACGGCTCACTTGACCGCCCCCGCCGTGAGCCCCGATCGCCAGAACCGTTGCAGCAGCGCGAACGCCAGCACCAGCGGCAGGATCGCCAGCAGTGACCCCATGATCACCACCGGGTAGTACTCGGGTGACGTCGTGGCCGCGCTGTTCCAGCTGTAGAGGCCGAGGCTCACCGGGTACAGCTTCTGGTTCGACAGCATCACCATGGGCAGGAAGAAGTTGTTCCAGATGGCGGTGAGCTGGAACAGGAACACCGTGACGACCCCGGGGCCGAGCATCCGCAGCGAGACCCGGAAGTAGGTCGCCAGCTCCCCCGCGCCGTCGATCCGCGCCGCCTCCACGACCTCGCCGGGCACGTAACCCTGGCTGAACACGCGCCCGAGGTAGACGCCGAAGGGGTTGAACAGCACCGGGATGAAGACCGCCCACACGGTGTCGACGACGCCGGTGCTCGAAGCCAGCAGGTACAGCGGGAGCGCGAGCACGGTCTGCGGCACCATCACCGCGGCGAGCACCAGCCCGAAGAGCTTCTCCTTGTGCCGGAAGACGTACTTGTCGAAGGCGTAGCCGCAGGCGATGCTGACCAGCGCGCTGACCGCCGCGCCGCCGACGGCGTACAGGAGGCTGTTGAGGTACCAGCGGCCGTAGATCCCCTTGTCCATGGCGAACAGGTCCTGCAGGTTCTTCAACGGCGAGAACCCCTGCAGCGAGAGGATGTCACTGCCGAACAGCGCGTCCCGGTCCTTCATCGCCGCGAGCACCAGCCACAGCGCCGGGATCAGGGTGTAGAGCACGGAGATCGCCACGATCGTGTTGACCGCCGCGCGGCCGAGGAACTTCGGCGGGTTCACGCGGCCGCCTCCCGGGCGCGGTTGGTCCAGCGCGTCACGCCGTAGGACAGCGCGATCGTGCACGCCAGCAGGATCACCGACGCGGCCGCGGCGAGCCCGTAGTTGTTGCGGGTGAACGCGGCGTCGTAGATGTACATGCTCGGCGAGAACCGGGCGGTGATCATCGGCGTGGCCTGGGACAGCAGCATCGGCTCGGTGAACAGCTGCAGCGACCAGATCAGCGTGAACAGCACGACCATCACGATCGACGCCCGGATCATCGGTGTCTTGATCCACAGCGCGGTGCGGACACCGCCGGCGCCGTCGACCACCGCCGCTTCGACCACCTCGCGCGGCACGGCCTGCAGGGCGGCGTAGAAGACGACGACGTTGTAGCCGAGGTTGCTCCACAGCGCGATGTTCACCATCGACGGGATGACGGTGTGGACGCCGAGGAAGTCCACCGTGATCCCGGCCTGGCCGAACAGGTCCACCACCGGGCTGAGCCCGGGGATGTAGAGGTAGAGCCAGATGATCGCGGCGATGATCCCGGGCACCGCGTGCGGCAGGAACAGCGCGAGCCGGGCCGACCCCCGCAGCCGCGCGAGCCCCGAGTCGAGCAGCAGCGCCAGGCCGAGCGAGGCGACGACCAGGAGCGGCAGGTACAGCAGGCAGTACAGCGCGACGACGCCGAGCCCGCCGAGGAACGTCGGATCGGCCAGGACGGCCGCGTAGCTGCGCAGCCCGACGAAGATCGTGTGCTCCGGGCCGAATCCCAGGCCCGGTTCGTCGGCGCCGAAGAAGCTCAGCCACAGCGCCGTCCCGGCCGGGATGAGGAAGACCACCACCAGCAGCACGAAGAACGGCGCCATCAGCACGGCGCAGGCGGTGCCCGGCCGGTGCCGTCTCCGGACGCGCGGCGCGGGCGTCCTGGAAGCGCTTTCCGGACGCGCGAGTGTCGTCGTCATCGCCTCTCCTCTAGCTGCTGTGCTCGGTCGTCGCCAGCCCCAGGGCGATCAGGTCCGGCATGGTGGCGCGCTGGGCGTCGCGGAGGGCGTCGAGCAGGGTGCCCTGGCCGGCGCTCGCCCGGGCGAACCCGTCCTGCAGGACGCGCTGGGTCGCGCTCATCCGCGGGCCCCACGTCCAGCCGTCCCGGATCTTCGCGGCCTCGGCTTCGAACAGCCGGTAGATGTCCTGGCCGCCGTAGTAGCGGCGGTCGAACGCCTTCCGCCCGACCTCGACCAGGTCCGGCGCGGCCGGGTACTGGCTGCTGGTGCCGCTGGAGAGCCGGGCGCGCAACGCGTCGGGGTGCGACACCTGCCATTCGATGAACTCCATCGCGGCTTCCGGGTGGGCGCTGTCGCGGGTGACGGCGAACGTCGAACCGCCGTGCGTCCCGACCGCCGGGTGCGCGGGATCCCACTGCGGCAGCGGCGCGATCGCCCACTGGCCCTTCTGGGCCGGCCGGGCCTTCATCTGCGCTCCCGCGTCCCAGGCGCCGCTGAGCCGGGCGAGCACGAGGCCTTGGCCGATCTGCGCGTCCCCTTGCCGGCCCGCGACGCCGTTGGCGAACACGAGACCTTCGTCGATCAAGCCTTGCCAGTACCCGGCCACGCGGCGGGTCGCGGCGTCGGCGAGGGAGACGTTCCAGGCGCCGCCGGAAGTGTCGAACCACTGCGCGCCCGCCTGCCAGGAGGCTGCCGCGAACTGGGTCGCCCCGTCGGTTGCGAAGGCGACCAGCCGGCGCCGGTCGTCGCGGACCTTGCGGGCCGCCGCGGTGAAGTCGTCCCACGTGCGAGGAGGGCTCAAACCGTGCTGGGCGAACAGATCGGTGCGGTAGTGCAGCACCATCGGCTCGACGTCCAGCGGCACGGTGAACACCCGCCCGGCGAACGTCGTCAGGCGCAGCGCCTGCGGGAGGAGCTTGGCCCGCAGGCGGTCGCCGACCAGATCGGTGATGTCCCGCGCGACCCCGTCGATGGCGAACCCGGGCACCTGCGGGTATTCGAGGGTGGCCACGTCCGGTGCGTTGCCCGCGCGGACCGCGTTGCTCAGCTTCGCGTACCCGCCCTGATCGCCGGACGGGATCTGCTGGAACACCACGTGGATCCGGTTCTGGGAGCGGTTGAACGCATCGACCACCTGCTGGCTGCCCCGCAGCGCCGACCAGAAGGTGATCCGGGTGGCGCCCCGCGGGGCGTCGCCGCCGGGACCCGAGCAGGCGGCCGCGAGCGGGACGGCGAGACCCGCGGCGAGCACGGTCCGGCGGCTGGGTCGGCCAGGCATCGATGCCTCCTGCGGGTCGCGAACTCCACGCAGTTTGGGCGCCTGAACGAATTCCGGTCAATAGCGCCGGACAACTCGGTCAATCGATCAGCGGCCGGGTGGACCCGCGCACCTTGAGTTCGGGCAGCACCGCGATCCGCCGCGCCGGCCGGCCCGCCGGTCCGTGCAGCCGCTCCAGCAGCAGTTCCGCGGCCAGCCGGCCCACCTCGGCCTTCGGCGGCGCGATCGCGGTCAGCGGGGTGCTGCCCAGTGCCGCCACGACGTCGTCGTAGGCGACCACCGAACAGTCGCCGGGCACGGTGATCCCGGCGTCCGCCAGCTGCTGGACGAGCATCAGGGCATCGACGTCGCCGTGCATGATCACGCCCGTCGCGCCGCGACCGCGCAGCACGTCGGCGAGTGGCTCGAGGTCGCGCACGGGCTCTTGGTCGGCGACCGCGCCCGGCGCGCTGAGCACCACGGTCCAGTCTTCGACCTCGGGCCGCCCGGCGCAGATCCCGGTGAACGCCGCACGCAGCGCCCGCGCGGTCGGGCTGTCGTCCCGGGCGGCCAGGACGATCCGGCGGTGGCCCAGCGCGAGCAGGTGCGTCACGGCGAGGTGGACGCCGTACCAGTGGTCGGTGCACACGGAATCCCTGGCGTGCAGCGCACTTCCCGGCCGCGGCCGCCGTTCCATCAGGACGACCGGGACGTCGGCCGCGGCCAGCCAGCCGTCGTCGGCTTCCTCGGTGACCACGCTGCGCCAGCGCGGCGCGACGAGCACGCCCCGGGCGTCGTCGGCCAGCAACCGTTCGACGATCGCCCGCTCGGCACCGGGAACCTGAGGCGCCGGGTGCAGCACGACGCGGACGTCGGCCTCTTCCAGCGCGCCGCGGGCGCCGTGCAGGACCTCGGTGAGGTAGGCGTGGCGTTCGGGAACGACCAGCACCACCGGGCCCCCGTCGTCCGAGGCGGGCGCCGGCTCCGGTCGCCGCGGAACCAGCGAGCGGACGACGCCGTGGCCCCGCCGCAGCCGGCCGGCCCCGGCCAGCTCCTCGACGTCCCGGCGCACGGTGATGACCGAGACGGCCAGCTCCGCGGCGAGCTCGGTGACCCGCGCCTGACCGCGCGCCTCGACCACGGCCAGGATCCGCCGCCGCCGGTCCTCCCCCGACTCCCGCATCTCGACCTTCGTTCGCCGGTTGTTCGTTCGATCGTTTCGCCCAGCATAACGATCAGTCGTCGCACCGGTCCAGACGGCGGAGCAGGGTGGCCGCGAAGCCGATCTTCGCGGTAACCTAAATCAAGCAGTTGCTTTAACTCGGCTCGTTGGCCCGCCCCCGTACCCGCCGAAGGGATCTCATGTCCGCTCAGCCAGGAGCGCCGGACCGCACCCGCTTCACCCCCGAAGAGCTCGGTTTCGATCCCGAATCCCTGCGCGCCAAGTACCGGGAAGAACGGGACCGTCGCCTCCGTCCGGACGGCGCTGCCCAGTACCGGCGGGCGGCCGGGGAATTCGGCTACTACGCCGCCGATCCCTACACCGCTCGCGTCGAACGGGACGCCGTGCACGACCGCGTCGAAGCCCTCGTGGTCGGCGGCGGCTTCGGCGGCCTGCTCACCGGGGCGCGGCTGCGCCAGGCCGGTCTGGCGGACATCCGGATGCTCGACGAGGCCGGCGACTTCGGCGGTACCTGGTACTGGAACCGCTACCCGGGCATCCACTGCGACATCGAGTCCTACTCGTACCTGCCGCTGCTGGAAGAAGTCGGCTACGTCCCGCAGTGGCGCTACTCCCCCGGCGAGGAGATCCGGCAGCACGCGATCGCCATCGCGAAGCACTTCGACCTCTACCGCGACACCCTGTTCCACACCCGCGTCACCGAGCTGCGCTGGGACGACGACGCCGCCGAGTGGCAGGTGCGCACCGACCGCGGCGACGCCTTCCGCGCCCGCTACATCGTGGTCTCCTCCGGCACCCTCACCCAGCCGAAGCTGCCCGGCATCCCCGGCATCGACACCTTCCGCGGGCACACCTTCCACACCAGCCGCTGGGACTACGGCTACACCGGCGGCAGCCCCGACGGCGGCCTGGACCGCTTGGCGGACAAGAAGGTCGGCGTCGTGGGCACCGGCGCGACCGGGATCCAGGTCATCCCGCACCTCGGCCGTGACGCCGGGCAGCTGTACGTCTTCCAGCGGACGCCGTCGTCGGTCGACGCGCGCGGCAACCGCCCCACCGACCCGGACTGGGCGGCCTCCCTGAAGCCGGGCTGGCAGCGGGAACGGATGGCCAACTTCCTCGCCATCGTCACCGGCGGGCACGTCGAGCACGACCTGGTCGGCGACGGCTGGACCAGCACCGGCCGGCTGCAACGGCAGATGCTCAGCGGCACGGTCGACACCGACCTGCCGGCCGAGGAGCGCGAGTACCTCGACGAAATCGCGGACTTCGTGAAGATGAACGAGATCCGCGCCCGGGTCGGCGAAGTCGTCACCGACCCGGCCACGGCGGAGCTGCTCAAGCCCTGGTACCGGTACATGTGCAAGCGGCCGACGTTCAGCGATTTCTACCTGCAGACGTTCAACCGCCCCAACGTCACGCTGGTCGACACGGCCGATCACGGCGGCATCACCCGGATGACGGAGAACGCCGTCGTCGTCGGCGACCGTGAGTACGAAGTGGACTGTGTCGTCTTCGCCACCGGCTTCGAGGTCGGCGTGTCCGGCATCCTCTCCGGCACGCTGCCGGTGTACGGCCGCGGCGGGACTCCGCTGCTGCAGTCGTGGCAGCGGGGACCGAAGACGCTGCACGGCTTCTACAGCCACGGTTTCCCCAACTTGTTCCACCTGGGGCCGTTGCAGAACGCCTCCGCCGTCAACTTCGTGCACATTCTCCAGGAGCAGGCCACGCACATCGGCGCCGTCGTCGCCGAGGCCCGCGAACGCGACGCCCGATACATCGAGCCCACCGCCGACGCCCAGGAGGCGTGGGTCGCCACGCTCCGCGCGAACGCCCGCGACACCTCCGCGTTCCTGACCGAGTGCACCCCCGGTTACTACAACAACGAGGGCAAACCGCGTCCGGCGGGCAACTCCTTCGCCCCCGGGCCGGTCGTGTTCCACGATCTGCTGCGCCGCTGGCGCGAAGAAGGCGGGATGGACGACGTCCTGGTCGGCGCATGACGGCGTGCCACGTCCGCCGGCTGACCCGGCCCACGTCGCTGCGGGGCTCGAACGGGGTCGCCTTCGGCCCGGACGGGCGGCTGTACGTGGCGCAGTTCCTGGCCGGCGAGATCGGTGCCGTCGACCTGGCCACCGGCGACGTCGAGGTGGTCGTGCCGGTCGGCGGGCCGGTGCAGGCGCCCGACGATCTCGCCTTCGGGTCCGACGGGTCGATGTACGTCACCGACCTCGTGCCCGGCCGCGTGTGGCGACGGCGTCCCGACGGCACGTTCACCCTGGTCACCGACCAGGTGCGGCTGCCGAACGGGATCGCCTGCGTCGGCGACCGGCTGTTCGTCAACGAGATGATACCGGACGGCCGGCTCCTGGAACTCGGCAACGGGGAGCCGAAAGTGCTCGCCGGCGGCCTGGCCATGGGCAACGCCATGCAGCTCGGCCCGGACGGTGCCCTCTACTACCCCCACATGCTCACCGGCGAGGTCTTCCGGATCCCGCCCGACGGCGGCACTCCCGAGCTCGTCGCCACCGACGTCCACCAGCCGGTCGCCGTCCGGTTCGACCTCGGCGGTGTGCTGCAGGTGCTTTCCCGCGGCGTGGCCGGCATCGTCACCCGCATCGACCTGTTCGGCAGCGGCGACCGGACACTCGTCACCAGCGGGCTTTCCGGGCTGGACAACGCGGCCTTCGACACCGAAAACCGCATGTTCGTCTCCAGCTACGCCGGCGGCGGCATCACCGAACTGCACCCCGACGGCCGGACCCGCGAGATCGCGCCCCGCGGGTTCGCCGGGCCCTACGGCGTCACGGTGGACCTCGGCGGCACCGTGCACGTCGCCGACCACTACCGCATCGCCGAGCCCCGCGACGACGTCACCACGACCGAACTCCTCCCGTTCGCGCACGGCATCGCCGCCGACGGGGACCTGCTGCACCTGACCTCGCAGTACGGCCAGGTCCGGACGTACGACCGGACGACCCGGTCCGTGCGCACGCGAGCGAACGGCCTGGCCGAGCCCGCGGGGATCGCCGTCCACGCCGACGGCGCGCTCGTGGTCGCCGAGGCCGGTGCGGGCCGCGTCCTCACCATCGACTTCGAGGACACCGTCGGCGTGCTCGCCGACGGCTTCGGCCGTCCGGTCGACGTGGCGGTGGACGGCGACGGTCGCTGGTACGTCAGCGACGAGGAGCGCGGTGCGGTGTACCGCCTCGACGGGGAAACCGCGGTCGTCTTGGCGGACGATCTCGGTGCCCCACAAGGAATCGCGGTCGTCGGTGGCTGCTTGTACGTCGCCGAAACCGCGGCGGGCCTAGTTGTCGCGGTCGACCTGGTCACCGGCGAAGCCCGGCAGGCAGCCGACCTCCCGGCGAGCCCGGGCCGGCCCGGCGAGCAGCCCGCGTTGCACGCCCACGGCCTTCCCGGCGTCCCCCGCCCGTTCACCGGCCTGGCCACCGCTCCCGGCGACTCCCTCTACGCCGCCGCCGGCGGCACCGTCGTACATCTGACCCCGGCGGAGCAACCGTGACCGCACGCCGGCAAGTGCTCCAGGCCCTCAGCGGCCTGCTGCTCGCCTTGTTCGTCTCCACGCTGAGCAGCACCGTGGTCGCCACCGCGCTGCCCCGCATGCTGCACGACCTGCACGGCACGCCCGTCCAGTACGCCTGGGTGGTGACCGCCACCCTGCTCGCGGCCACCGCCGCGACACCGATCTGGGGCAAGCTGGCCGACCTGTACCGCAAGAAGACGCTCATCCAGATCACCGCCGTCGTCTTCATCGCCGGCTCGATCGCCGCGGGCCTGGCGCAGAACACCGGCCAGCTCATCGGGGCCCGCGCGCTGCAGGGCGTCGGCGTCGGTGGCCTGCAGTCCTTGGTCCAGATCGCCATCGCCGCGATGATCCCGCCGCGGGAACGCGGGCGGTACGCCGGTTACCAGAGCAGCGTCACGGCGCTGTCCACCATCGGCGGACCGCTGCTGGGCGGCTTCATCGTCGACACCTCGTGGCTGGGCTGGCGGTGGTGCTTCTTCATCGGCGTGCCCGTCGCCGTCGTCGCCCTCGTCCTGCTGCAGCTGACGCTCCGCCTCCCGGTCGTGCGCCGGGAGAACGTGCGGATCGACTACTGGGGAGCCACCCTGATCACCGGCGGGGTCAGCCTGCTGCTGATCTGGGTGTCCTTCGCCGGGGACGCGTTCGGCTGGGCCTCCTGGCAGACGGCCGTGATGGTCGGCGGCACCCTCGTCCTGCTCGGCCTCGCCGCCTTCGTCGAAACCCGCGCCGCCGAGCCCGTCGTCCCACCCCGCATCATCCGGCAGCGCACCACGGCGCTGGCCATCCTCGGCAGTCTCGCCGCCGGCACCGCGATGTACGGCGCCGCGGTCTTCCTCAGCCAGTACTTCCAGGTCAGCCGGGCCCGCACCCCGACAGAAGCCGGGCTGCTGACGATCCCGATGATGGCAGGCATCCTGGTTTCCTCCATCGTCGCCGGCCGCCGGATCAGCCGCACCGGCCGCCTCAAGCCGTTCCTCGTCACCGGCGCGGTCAGCCTCACCGCCGGCTTCGCCGGCCTGGGCCTCATCGACGAGCGCACACCCCTGCCCTTCATCGGCATCGCGATGCTCCTGATCGGCACCGGAGTCGGCATGACCCTGCAGAACTTCGTGCTCGTGGTCCAGAACGCCGTCCCCCTCCGGGACATCGGCGCGGCCAGCGCCACCGTCTCCTTCTTCCGCTCCCTCGGCGGCACCATCGGCGTCGCCGTGCTCGGCGCGGTCCTCGCCCGCCAAGTCGCCGACCGTCAGGCCGCCGGTGCTCCGCCGCCGGTCGCCTACGGCGTCGCCACCGGGCACATCTTCGCCATCTCGGCCGGCGTCGCGCTGCTCGGCGTGCTCGCCGCGGTCCTGCTCAAACCCGTCTCCCTCCGCGACAGCCTCGACCTGCCCGACGCTGCCGCCCCGCGAAAGGAAACCCATGTCGCAGAACGGCCATGACCGCCGCTTCACCGGCCGCACCGTCATCGTGACCGGCGCCGGATCGGGCATCGGCCGCGCCACCGCGGTCCGCGTCGCCACGGAAGGCGGCCACGTCGTGGCCGCCGACCTCGACCCGGCCCGGCTGGCCGGCCTCGTCGAACAGTGCGGCGAGGAATCCGTCACCGCCATCGCCGGGGACATCACCGAGCCGGAAACCGTGGCGCGGATCGTCGCGGCCGGCGGCCACCGGATCGACGGACTGGCCAACATCGCCGGGATCATGGACGGCTTCCTGCCACCGTCCGAAGTGGACGACGCGGTGTGGGACCGCGTCCTGGGCCTCAACCTGACCGCGACGATGCGGCTCACCCGGGCCGTGCTCCCGGCGATGATCGAAGCGGGGCGCGGCTCGATCGTGAACGTCGCTTCCGAGGCGGCGCTGCGCGGGTCGGCGGCCGGTGCGGCGTACACCGCGTCGAAGCACGCCGTGGTCGGCTACACCGCCAGCGTCGCGTTCTTCCACGGCCCCCAGGGAGTGCGGGCCAACACGGTCGCGCCAGGACCGACGATCACCGGCATCGACGGCGGGATGCGTTCGGAGTACGCGGCCGGCCGCGGTGGCCCGGTCATGCAGGCCACCATGCCCGCACCGGCGGCACCCGAACAGGTGGCGGCTTCGATCGTGTGGCTGTTGAGCGACGACGCCGCCAACATCAACGGCGTGGTCCTGCCCAGCGACGGCGGCTGGTCGGTCGCCTGACTGCCGTCAGTGACGGGTTCCCGGACACGACGAGCCCGCACCGCTCACCGGCGGCTTGCCGCCGGTCGAAGACCCGGGTCCGGGGTGACTCCGGTGGCGGTGGCCGTGGCCTGCCAAAGCTCGCCGGCGAGCACCGGGTCCTGCGCGGCCGCCGAGCGGTGCGCGGGCCCGGCCGGACCGCGGATCTCGAACGGCCCGGTGGGGCCCAGGTAATCGCCGCCGCGCACCGGCCCGGTGGCCGCGAGCAGCTGGGGCCGGATCCCGGCGGCGACCGGCTGGGACACCCAGCGATCCGGCAGCACGAGCACGCGGGCTTTCCACGTGTTGCCGCGGGCGAGGGCGTTGTTCAGCAGGTCCGAGGCCGTCAGCCCGGGGTGGGCGGCGATCGACAGCACCGGGTCGCCGTCGAGCCGCAACCGCCGGTCGAGTTCCGCGGAGAACAGCACGTTCGCCAGTTTCGAGGCCCCGTAGGCGCGCGTCGGCGAATAGCGCCGGCGCTCCCAGTTGAGGTCGGTGAGATCGAGCCCGCCGGTGCGGTGGGCCAGGCTCGACGTCGTCACCACCCGGGCGGGCTGGTCCGGGTTTCCGGCGGCCCGCAGTGCCGGCATCAGCAGCCAGGTCAGCGCGGCCGGGCCGAGGTGGTTCGTCCCGAATTGCAGCTCGAACCCGTCGCGGGTCCGCGCGTGCGGCCCCAGCGACACGGCGGCGTTGTTGACCAGCACGTCGACCCGGTCCCCGGAGCGGTCCCGGATCTCCGCGGCGGCGGCGCGCACCGAGGCGAGGTCGGCCAGATCGAGCAGCACGGATTCAGCCGAGCCGGGACCATCGATTCCGGCCCTCACCTGTTCGACGGCTGCCGCTCCGCGCTCGGCGTCGCGAACGGTCATCAGGACGCGGGCACCGGCTGCGGCCAGTGCCCCGGAGAGGGCGAGGCCGAGGCCGGAGGTCGTCCCGGTGACGACGATCGTGCGTCCCGTGAGATCGGGTACTTCATGTGACACTGTCATATCAACGACTGTCCCGTAACTCGGATGACATTGTCAACTAGACTGCCCGGCATGACCCGAGCCGAGAGCGCCGCAGCCACGCGACAGGCTCTCGTCCGCGCCGCCTCCGAACTACTGGACGAGGGTGGGCCGGCCGCGGTGACCCTCCGCGCGGTCGGAGCGCGGGCCGGAGTTTCGCGTGGCGCACCCTACGGCCACTTCGAGAACAAGGAGCACCTGCTGACGCAGCTCGCGATCAACGCGTGGAACGCGCTGGCGGACGACGTCGAGCAAGCACGCGCAGACCCCGGCACCACGGCCGAGGCGCGGCTCGAGTGGGCCGTTCTGAGGCTGATCGGGCTCGCCCGGCGGCGACCGCACCGGTATGCGCTGATGTTCAGCACTCCGGCGGACACGCCGGCCGCCGCCGAAGCTGCGAGCCGTCTCGAAAAGGAGTTCCTCGTCCTCGTCGCGGACGTGGTCGGCGAGCCTGACGCAGGCCGCTACGGCGCCCTGCTGATGTCGAGCGCGCACGGCATCGCCGGAATGGAACTCAGCGGTCATCTGTCGAAGAACACCTGGCGGGTCAGCGTGGAGCAACTCGTGCGCATGCTGGTCGACGCGATCCGGCCCGGCGGCCGGGATCGCCCTCCCCATCAATGAGTCACTTGTCTCGTAAGATGCGACGATGAGCTATTCAGCGGATCCGCGAGCGGTGCGCAGCCGGGAGGCCATGCTCGCCGCCGCCCGGCGGCTGCTGGCCGAGGAGGGCCTCGACGCGGTGACGCACCAGCGAGTCGCTCAGGAAGCCGGCGTCGGCCGGGCCACCGTCTACCGGCACTGGCCCCGGACCGACCAGCTGCTGCTCGACGCCATGGGCGGCGCCGACCTCCCGCTGTTCCGCGCCCCGGAGACGCCCGTTCGCCGATGGCTGCGCAAGGAGCTTCGGCAGATGGCCGACGAGCTCGCCATCCCCGCCGTCGCCGCCGTCTCGCTCACACTGGCGCAGTCCGCGCTCTCGGATGCCCGGATCGCGCACCCCCACGACGAGTCCGTCAAGACGATCACCGAACGGATCCACGCCGCCATCCGATCGGCCGTCGCCGCCGGCGAGCTGGAGGCCGACATCGAGCCGCCCGACTTGACGGCGATGCTCGTGGGGCCGATCGTCTACCGCGCGACCATGCAGCGAGCCCCGGCTTCCGACGATTTCCTCGGCCGGCTCGTGGACAGCGTGGGAACCTGGCACGATCAGCCGGGTTAGCTCGCCCCCGCAATGGCGGTGACGGCGAAGGCGAAATGAGCCACCATCGCAGCGACCCGGATCCAATCGGTTCGCACCAGCCGAACAATGGCGGCTTGATCGGCAGTTTTCCGTATGTGCAGCTGAATCGGAAGCTGAATGAGAGCGAACGACACCCAGGACGCCGTCAACGCCGCCAAACCGGCCCACAACGGCCAATCCGGAACGGCATCGGGTGCTCCGGCAAGCATGACGACCACCAGCGCGGTCAACAGGGTTTTCGGTACCACATAGACGATGCCGCTGCCATGCCCCTGAGCCGTCTGGACGGTCCGGAATTCCTTGACGCCGACCGCCGGCCACCCGGAGAAGACGGCGAAATGCTCCATCAGGCAGCCGGCCAGGCAATAAGCGGACAACATGCCGTAAACCAGCAACCATGCTTGAACGGACAACGGTGATCCCCTCGGGCAAAGACGAGTCGGCCGGCAAGCGCCGCGTTGTGCGAGACGAGCGTCTCACAGTGGGCGATTCTGGCACGCGGGCAGGCTGTGAGTCAACCGTCTCATAGATCCCGGGGTCGCCGCGTGCTCCCTGTCGCAAGCCGGTGACCGCCGGCGCCGAACAGACCATGGCCATTGGCGAGGCGGCACGCCGGGATCCGGCGCTATGGGGCCGCTACGAGGACCTGACGCAGCTCCTGGAAGACAACGCGCGGCGCATGGCGACACCCTGCGGCGAGCCGTCGGCCCGACGAAAAGACGATGACGACGCCCAGGGCGTGTTGGACGACCGAATCTGTCACAAAATCTCGCCCTGACGCGATAGATCGCGCATGCAGGATGAAAAAGTCTCGCCCGCCGGTCCCGCCGTCGAAGTCCGGATCACGCCGACGGACAGCGCGGACGTACCTCGGTTGCAGCAGTGGCTGCGCGACGTGCGGAACGTGCGACTCGAGCCAGTACCCGCACCGTCCGAACCAGGCGAGCAGGGTGACTCTTGGGACTTCCTCGTCGCGCTGTGCACAACCGGCGGAGCGGTGCCGGTGCTCCTGAGCGCGCTGCGCTCCTGGATCGAGGCGCGGGTGACCAAAGTCCGGGTGAAGATTCAGGACGTCGAGGTCGAGCTGACCGGCACCGACCCGGAGGCGCTGGAAACGCTGCTGAAGGTGGCCCGCAAGAGCGTCCCCTCCGGCAAGGGGAGCTGAGCCATCACCGGCGCAGCCATTGACTTCGAACGCTCCCGCGCGATCCTGGTCGGCACCGCAACCTACACCGCCGGGCTGCCCGACATGTCCGCGGCAAGCCGCAGCCTGCATGCGGTGAGGCGCGCGCTCACCGGACCGTCGTGCGGGTGGCCGGAGTCCCGGATTGCCGTGTTCGAGGACCAGAACACCGGCGACAGAGTGCCGGAACGGGTGGCCAAGCTCATTCACGAGACCACTGACGTGCTGCTGTTCTACTACGTCGGGCACGGCCAACTCCTTCCCAACGAAAAACTCGGGCTCGCACTGACGGACACGAGCAAAGATCCGCGCCTGCGGCACAGCACTTCGTTGCGCTTCGACGACATCCGCGACGAGCTGCACTACAACTGCGACGCCCGTGTGCGCGTGGTGATGCTCGACTGCTGTTTTTCCGGCATCGCCACCGCGGGCACGCAGGGCGTCGGCGTCGCTGACCAGGTGGAGATGCTGTCGAAGGTAGAAGGCGCGTACACGCTGACCGCCTCGAGGGCCTCTGAGAAGGCTGTCTACGACGTCGTGCCCGGCGGACAGACATACTTCAGCAAGTTCCTCACCGCCATCCTGGAAGAAGGCGTCCCCAGCGCCAACGAATACCTCTCGTTGGCCGCGGTCCACAAGGAGCTGCGACAACGATTCCGCAGTCTGAACCTGCAGGACGGGAGGCAACGGCCGGAGCCCAGCACGATGTCGCGAGAGACGGCGCAAGACCTCCTTATCGCGCGCAACAGCGCCTACCTCCCTCCGCCTCCTCCCGTCCCTGCAGCGGACGAGGTGCCCGCTCCACCACCGATCGAAGAACCCGAGCCCGCCATGGAGGATGAAGCGGCGACCAGACAGGTGGTCGCTGACTTGGTCAGGCCCACGCTCCCACCCGACGCCGTTCCGCCCAGCCTCCGCACGATGCTCGTCATCGCCGCCGACAAGGACTTCTCGGCCGTGTTCGGCAGCTACTTCGATGGACAGGTCTTCTCAGCGGCCGCTCACCGGAAGGGCGCCACGAGCGCCGACGTGTGGGCTGCGTTGATCGAACACGCCGCGCGGTCGATCGACTGGCTGCCGACCGATCCCTACCTGGCGGAGACGGCGCAGGCGCAAGCCATCCCCGGTTTGGTCAGCTACACCGAGGATCTTCGACGTGCCCAGCTCAGCCACCTCGAACGACTGGTCGACAACGACATGGGGCAAGCACTCGCGTTCCTCAACGAAATCTCCGACGACTTCCCGGCCACCAGTGCGAAGATCATCGTCGCGCTCGGATCGCGCCGGCCCGCGGCAGGCGGCCGTCTCCTGCTCGGCTGCATCGATTTCGAGGAGACGGTGGGCCTGCGTTTGCTGGACGCGGCACTCCACCTCTCCGCGACGGCCATCTTGCGCCGCATCGTGCGACAGCTCTCCCATCAAGACATCACAGCGATCTTCCTGCTGTGCGAGAGCCGCGCGCCGCAGCTGCGCGAACGCTTCCTGCGACTGCTGCCCAGCCCAGCGAACGCTGACTGACGGGCATCGGCATGCCCTGATCGCACTCGTGGTGATCGCCACGGCGTTCGCCGGCCGGCTGACTGCTGGCCGCCACCCCCGGGCCCGGTCGTCGTGGGAGCCCGTGTACCGCACACCCCGCCTGACGTCCTGGCCGGAGTAACAGGTGGCCTTTCCGGTCAAAAGCAGCGCCGCGGCGAGCACCGACCAGAGCACCCTCCGACGGCGGCGGACGTCGAAGGTTTTTGGTCAAGGAACTACCTTTCCCGGGTGGCCGGCTCAGCCCGGCAGCAAGCCGGTGAAGAACTCGACGACCGGCGGTCGGGTCCCCGCGGCGCTGTGCCCCACCCCGGGGACCACGACCTGCCGGACCGCCGTGCCGTGCCGGGTCAGGGACCGGGCCAGCCGGTCGAGCTGCTCCGGCCGGTTGCGGCCGTGGTCGCCCATGACGGCCAGGTCGGCCCGCCCGTCGTCGTCGCCGCCGATGACGAGCAGCACCGGCACCCGGGCGACCGCGGCGGGGTCCACGGTGATCCCGAACCGCTGCCGGGTGTCGCCGGTGCCTTCCGGCCAGGCGAGTGAGTCGTCGAGCAGGGTCACGCCGCCGGGCGCGCCGACCGCGACGGCGGCGACCCGGTCCGGGTGCAGGTACAGGAAGCGGTGGGCGAACTGGCCGCCGCCGGAGTGCCCGCACAGCAACACGGTGTCGACCCGCGCGTTCCACCGGAACCGGACCTGCTCCAGGATGCCGAGCAGCACCCGGTCGAACCGGATCCCGTGGGCGTCGAGGAGCTTGTAGTCGTGCACGTCGTCGCGATCGTCGATGCCGACCGGGAACAGCGGGGTCACGACGATGACTTCGTGCTGTTCGGCGAAGGGAATGAGCCCTTCGCGCAGCTCCCCGACGCTGCGGCCGGTGCCGTGCACGGCCACCAGGACGGGCAGTTCGGCGTCCGGGGTCCAGCTCGTGGGAATGTAGGCGCAGTAGCTGCAGCGCGGTTCGTCCGGTGCGGCGAAGAACGGGGTGCGCTTGGTGAGCAGCCGGCGGCCGGGGTGCGCCACCGGCAGGTCTTCGACACGGATCACGGGCTTTCCTCCACGGGTCGGGTCGATGACGGGACCGGCATGCGGGCGAGGGGAACGTGGTGCTGTCCCGCGTGGATGTCGCGGTCCCGCAGCGATCCCTGGCTGACCGGACGGGGGAAGGAGATCTTGACGACGTTGAGCGACGGGATCCGGAACAGCTGGACCGCCTCCTCCTCGACGCGGTAGAGCTGCGCGATCACGCTCTCGTTGAGGAAGGATTCGTCCGCGGCGATCCGGTAGCCCTCGGCGTCGCGCATGAAGAGTTCCATGGTGACCCAGAACGGGCCGGCGTTCTTGGAGCGGACTTCGTGGGCCAGATCCGCGAGGGTGGTCTCAGGCACGGGTCTCCCCCGGTTCGATCCGGAACAGGCCGGCGGGATCGCAGTCCACGACGTGGTTCAGCACGAACTCGTACGCGGCGCCGCGCTCGACTTCGGCGGGCGACGAAGCGAACGCGAAGCTGGGCAAGTAGTCCATTCCCGGGGTCGGCAGGTGCAGCATCAACGGGTTGGCGACCTTGGCGACCGCGGTGGCGGTCGGCTGGTCGGGGGCGTTGACGAGCAACATCACGCCGACCTCGCGCGGCGGCCCGCTCTCGGGCTCGAGGTCGTCCAGAACCGCGTTGTGGCCGTAGAGGCGCAGGTCGAAAGCGTACTCGTCGTCCGCCAGTCCGAGTGTCTGGCCCACCCGCTGCGTGATCATCGTGCGCATGAGCTCCGCCCAGGCGTCGATCTCCGCCAGGACGCGCGGGTCGCGGATCGCGGTGAAAGACATGGTTTCGTAGCCGGTGATCCGGGCGCCTTCGAGTTTGATCGTGTACTGGCCGGCGAAGTGGAACTCCGAGCCCTCGACGCGGACGGTCCGGTCGTCGAGCGCGGTGTACCGCGCGTCCCGGACGTCGAGGGTGCCGGCGGGCTCGCGCATCTCGAACGGGTTCGCGGTCTCGTAGAGCATGTGGGCGGCCACCGAGATCGGCGTGCACGACACGGTGGGGTCGAGCGGCTCGACGGTGAAGCCGCCGGCGTCGATGGTGGCGAGGACTCCGCCCGCCCGCGGGTTGCCGGTGCACTGGCCGCCGCACTCGATGATCTTGGCGGCGTGCCACGTGGGCCCGGCGGGCATCCCCCGCATGAGCGGGTAGGCGGCCGCCACGGCGGTGTCGGTGGCGCGCCCGGCGAGCACGACCTGGGCGCCGGCGCGCAGTGCCTCGACGATCGGTTCGTGCCCCATCGCGCCGACGATGTGGGTGCAGCTCTCGAGGGTCTCGGCGGTCAGTTCTCCCAACGGGGGCAGCGGGTGGATCCGGCCCGCGTCCAAGTGCTCCTTCAGCTCGGCCGCGTCCTGCTCGCTGTAGATCCTCGCCACCTCCAGGTCCAGGCCTTCCTCGGCCATCACCTCGGCGGCGATCCCGGCGACCCAGTCGACGCCGCGGTCGGTTCCGCTCGTGCCGCAGGAGCCCACGATGACGGGGATGCCCGCGGCGGCCGCCGCCGTCAGCAGGCTGCGCAGGTCGCGCGCCACCGCCTTGGCCGTCGTCTTGGCCGTCGCGGCGCCGAGATAGTGGGGACCGGAATCGGTGGACCCGCCGTCGATGCTGATGACGTCGGCCCCCAGGGCGATGCCGCGCTCGACCGTCGCGTGGTCCCACCCGGCGCCGAGCATGCCGCTCGGCGCCAGGACGCGCACTGTGTTCATGTTTTCCTCATTTCTCTTTGTTCACCACGAACCTCGTCACCGGGACGCAGGTGGTCCGTGGTGATCGGCACGCGCGCTTTCACAGGGCCCGCCCGGCGGACGATCGGCGCTGCCGGGCACTGACGCGCCCGACCGCCAGCACGGCGAGGAGCGCGACGATCGCGACGTGGAGCAGCAGCAGGGGCCAGCCCGTCAGGTCGACCAAGCCGCCGACCACGGCCGGGCCGAGGAAGCCGCCGCTCACCCAGCCCACGGTGTAGAGCCCGGTGTAGGTGCCGACCAGGCGGGTGGAGGGGGCGAGGTTCCACAGCACGACGACCGCGTTGACCAGGAACGCGGACGCCCCCGCGGACGCCACGCAGAGACCGGCGACGACACCGGTGGGCGTCCGCACCACGGTGGCGAGCACCGCGCCGGCCGCGAACACCGTCATCCCGGCGGTCATCACGCGAAGCCGGCCGAAACGTTCGGCGAGCCTGGCCACCGGGTAGGCGGCCACGATGAAGGCGACACCGCTGGGCAGGGTCAGCCCGCCCGCTTCGCCGCGGGACAGGCCCAGCACTTCCATGCCGTACGGCGTGATGAGCGATCGCGAGGCCGCCCAGGCGCCGCTGAAGAGGAAGATGGCCACGATGAGCAGCAGCCGGCTGCGGTCGGTGTCCCGCACGATGTCGAGCACGGTGTCCCGCACCCGTGCGGCGGGCGCCGCCTGTTCGCGTTCTTCGTCGAGGGCGGCCTGGTAGGCGGGCGACCGGCTGTCCCGCACGTTCGCGGCCAGCACCACCAAGGACACCACCATCAGGATCGCGGGGATCGCGAACGACAGCTTCGGATACGTGTCGATCAAGAAGATGCTGATCAGCGCCGCGACCATCACCGTGAGGCTGGCCGCGATCTTGACGACCGCGTTGGCCCGGCTGCGCCGCTCGGGCGGGACGAAGTCCGGGAGCAGGGATTCGGCGATCGGCTTGAACGAGTTCGCGACCAGCGCGTAGCCGAACATCGTCAGGATCAGCAGCGGCAGCGACGCCGCGGCGTGCGGGATGGCGAGGAACAGCAGCGCCGCCACGGGCATTCCGACGAGGAGGTAGGGCATGCGCCGGCCCCACGAGGTGCGCGTGCGGTCCGACCGGTTGCCCATCCACGGCTGGATGAAGATGCCGAGCACGTTGTCCATCCCCATCAGGAGACCGATCAGCGCGGCACTGCCGAGGTGCTCGCGCAGCAGCGGCGGAACCTGCGAGTCGTAGAGGTTCCACGTCGACTCCTGCGCGAAGACCGCCAGGGCCACGAAGAACGTGATCCGCTTCGTCAGCACGCGCTGGGTGCTCGACGTCGTCGTCATCTCGCCAAGCTACTTTTGCTATAGCAAGAACGTCAAGTGTGCCTTACAGGCTTTGCCATGGCAGATAGAGTGACGCCATGGCAAGTGAGACGTTGAAGGGCCTGACGCCCGACACGCTGGCCGACCGCGCCTACCGCGCCATCCGCGACGCGGTCACCACCGGCGAGCTGCGGCCGGGCCAGAAGGTCACCGAGCGCGGGCTCGCCGAGCGGCTGTCGGTGAGCCCGACGCCGGTGCGGGAGGCCATCCGGCGCCTCGAGCAGGACGGTCTCCTCGAACGGACCGGACCGCGGACCGTCCAGGTCGCCGCGTTCGGGGACGCCGCGATCCAGGACCTCGCCGAGGTGGAGGTGGCCCTGCGGGGGATGGTGGCCCGCTTCGCCGCGCGGCACGCGACCACGGCCCAGCTGGACCACCTCGACGCCGTCCTCGACGAAGCCGACGACCTGCTGATCGTCATCAAGCAACGGCAGCAGGCCGGGCAGGACATCGCCCGGCACCTGGACCGGCTGCTCGACGCCATGCAGCGTTTCAACGAAGTCGTCGAGGCGTGCGCCCACAACCCGGTGCTGGTGCGCCTGCTGGGCCAGACGCGGGTGTTCTCCTGGCCGGAACGGCGGGCGCGCCTGATCGAACGCATCGCCGGGAACGACCGCTTCGGCCTCGATCGCTACGGCAGCCACCGCGCGCTCGTCCGCGCGTTGCGGGCCGGCGACCCGGCGGTGGCCGAAGCGCTCGTCATCGAAGACGCCCGTGGCGGGCTGGGAGACCTGCTCGCCGCGCCGGCCGCCGTCGCCCCGGCGTGACCTGCCCACGCAAAGCGGACGGCGGAGGCGCGCCGCCCTTCCGCCGTCAGCTCACTGCGTCGGCATCGTCTACTCCGTGAACATGGTCAGCGACCGGGCCAGGTCGAAGCGCCGGGCGGCCAGGTCTTCATGGCGGATCAGGAAGCGGCCGACGTGGACCTGGTCCTCCAACTGGAACTGGGCCAGCGGTATCCACTCGCTCATCAGCCGGACGGTCTCTTCCTCCACAAGCCGGTCGCGGTTCGGCGAGTCGTGCGCGATCGCGTCCTCCGCCATGCCGTACTCGGCGTTTTCGCCGATGCCCAGCTCCATCGAATAGCCGCCGAGGTAGAGGTCGGCGCCGGTGGTCACCGGCGACCAGAGCTCCTTGAACAAGCTGCGGAGATCTTCGAGGTGGGCGGTGTCGCCCACCTGCAGCTGGACGACGTCCGACTCGAACTCGAGGTTTTCGGGTTCGTCGAACCAGCCCGGCATCTCCGGCTGGACCAGAGCGACCAGGTCGGACGGCGGCCGCAGGAAACCCGATTCGAACCAGTCCTCGTCATGGGGCGGCGCCTGTTCCACCTGCACGGTGGCGGTGCCGGCCGGAAGGTGCACGACCCGTGCGAACTCCTGCTCGTCCGACGCGTGCAGAGCGTGCTCGTGCGCCAAGAAGAACAGCAGCGACCCGTCCGCCGGGAGCTCGAGCCCCTCGGCCCGCGGCAGCTTCGCGCAGTCGAGCGAGGCGATGAACGGCAGCGGCAACCGGCCCAGGCCGCTGATGTCGGCGTACGGCCATTCCGTGCCGGCCGGCAGGCGGGGCAGTCCGCCGTTCTGTCCGACCACGCCACCGTGCCGCTCGGCCGATCCGATGCCGTACCGGTTGGCGTTGCACACCCAGATCGCCACCCGGAGAAAGCGGCCGATCCGGTCGGCCGCTTCGGCCGGGATGCCGCGCTCGATCGCCGTACTCCGAAGCTGTTCGAGATGGTTCATGGCCGAGCACTCTCGCACATCCGCCGGTGCTCATCCGACCAGGCCAAGCGGAAGAGCAAACCGCGTGGGCTCCGCGACGGCCGAAAGGTACCCGCGTTGCCGCCTGAGCTTGCGCCGGAAGAACATGTTTCCAGGCTATCCCGTCCGCATGGGTCCGAGTAGCGGATGGTGCCGCAGTCGATCTTCGTTCAGATTTCTGACACATCATCGTCAATTGATCCCTGGTTCGACCGGCGTCCGCGAAGAAGGCTCAGGCTGCCCCCGCGGTCGCCTGAAAGGGCAGCCCCACGGATGTCCTGCGCCAGTATTGTGGTCGAGGTGGACCACGCGCCGGGCGACCGTGTCGGTCGCCGAGATCTCGATGTGTTCCGGATCCGTCGCCGAGCGGAGTCCGGGCAGGTGGTCGCCGCGCCGAATCCGGTTCGGACGCGGGAAGCCTGGCGACCTGACGGCTTGGCCCGCCTGCAGCGAACCGCCGGCAACGAGGCGGTCGCAGCGATGGTCCGGGGCGCGTCTGAAGCGCGGCACCAGCCCGCCGCGGTCCAGCGCTACGAGGCGTTTGAACACGCGACCGAAGGGGACCGCACGCCTGGATCGCGAACCGCGACCGCCGGTGAGAGTGACGATCTGCTGTACCCGCATCCGGGTGTTCGGCTGACCTCCGGCGAGATCGACGCCTTGGCCGACATGTACGGCAGCCCCGACGACCTCTTCAGCGCATCGCCCGATGAGATTCGGGCGGTGGTAGCTTTGGTCCATCGCCAGCAGGCCCGACCGGGATCGGTTCAGGAGTCGGAATGGGACGCCGCAACCGGCGGCCGTTATACGCGGCTGAACCTGCGTAACGCCGCACACTTCGGCCCCAGCAATTCCGCTCTCGTGCCCGTACCGGCGGGCGCTTCGCCCAGCAGCGTGGACAATCGGGAGAATTTCCGGCGCTATTACAGCGAGACGATTATCAATGCGTCCGAGGCATTTCACCACCTCGGCCTGCCCAGCGCCGAACACACCCAGCGGTTTCTCAGCCGGGCGACGATCTCCGCCGGGTTCGCGGAGCACTACCTGCTCGACGCGTTCTCCGCCGGGCACCTGTTCAACAAGGAGGACTTCACGGCGCTGGCCCAGCGCAACCTGAACGCTCTGCCGCGATCGCAACAGCAGGCGTTGCTGCATCGCGTCGGCCACGGGGTCCTGGCCAACCCGGGCGCCCGGGCCCTGCTCGGGCAGTACGAGGCGGTCGAGCTCACCTTCGGCTTCCTTCCGCGTCCGAACTTCGACAACGAAACCGCGTTCAACACCCTGCTCGAGCGCCTCTACGATGATCCCGACGGTAGGCAGGCCGTGCTGAGCGCACTGGTCAAGGTGGTGCACGACCGGCTGGACCACAACGACGCCGGCGGCGGAGCGATCGGCGTGCCCGTGGAGAACAACCTCGGTGCCTGGGTCCTCAGCGGCGACAAGACGCTGGCCACGAGCCCACAAACCCAGCAGATGATCGAGCGGGCGATCACGGAGTTCCGGACCCGGATGCAGCCGTACTTCGCCGGCCCGACCCCGCCAGGCACGGGCAGCGGTTACGCGCCGGGCAGCGAAGAGGTGATCGCGTTCTTCCCGCGGACCACCGCGGACTCGACGCGCATGATTGCGCAGTTGATCCGGGATGTGACGAACCCGGCCGGAGGCATGGCCAACGCCCTGGTTTCGATCATCATCGAGGAGTTGCCCTCACTACTGGAGGGATTGGTCCGGCACGGGGACATCCACCGCGCATAGCCGGTGAGTAGCCCGGAGTCACCAAACCTGCACAGCGCCACCGTGGCGTCCCCGATGCCGAGGTGGCGGCCCCGCAGCCGGCTCGACCGGTGCCTGACCGCCAACGCCTCCGGTGGCGGCTCGAGCGTGGCCGCGATGATCCCGGCTCGTCTACGGTTTCGATAGGCCGGGACGCGGCTCGTCGTCCACCCCCGCCGGGCCGTTTCCGCGGTTCCGTGCCCGCCCGCGACTCCAGCAGCGCCCGGTCCTCGTCACTGACGACGCGCGACACTAGGTGGTCGGGACGGGCAGCAATTCGTAGCCGACGGTCGACAGCGTTCCGTCCGGCTGGGTGAGCACGGCGGTGCCGACGATGTCTCCGGCGTCGTTGATGCCGGTGGCGCCCGCCAGCCGCACGTTCGGGGTCGGTGCGATCAGCGAGTTGAGCTCGGTCGCGTGGCCGTTGCGGTAGACGAAACCGTTGCCGAGGCCCGACACGTCGGGGGAAACGGGGTCGTCGCCGACGATCACGCCGCTCGTGTTGATCGCGGTGGCGTGCGCTGGGCCCGGGTTGACACCACGTGGCACGTTCAGGTCGATCGCCTTGCCGCCGCTGAACTTCACCGCGTGTGAGTCGAGGAGCGAACTGCCGGCGGGCGACGCCGAACCCACGGCCTGGCCGGCGGTGTTGATGGCCAGCGCCTCGCTCCAGGCGCCCCCGTTGAGCCGGCCGAGCGTGCTGATCTTTCCGTTGACCCACGCCACCGCCGCCTGGTTGCCGCCGGGCAACGTGCCGCCGGCGACCGCGGCACTGCCGACGACCACTCCGTTGCCGTTCTCGCCGAGGGCCTCGGTGTCGTCGGAGTCACCGAGCGGCGGCAGGGTGGTCACCGTGGTGCCGTTCCGCAGCCACGGCGTGATCGAGGCGCGGCCGCCCTGCCAGCCCACGATCTGCTGATTGTCGTTGATGCCGAACGCGTCCGCCGACCCGGTGGGATTCACGCCGAGATCCGATCCGGCGCCGCCGGGGCCCGGCCAGATCGCCGGCCGGGTGATCTCCCTGGCGGGAAACGCCAGGTTTTCCAGATAGTTCCCCACAATCACGCCCTGGTCGTTGATGGACCGTGGCACGGCGTTCTGGTTGCCCGTGCCAGGGTCGAGGTCGGTTCGGGGTGTACTGACGGTATGACGATCACACCTCGCACACTGCGCGTCGCCGGTCCCGATGATCTGGCTGCGGTGTTACCGCTGGCCGTCGAATTCTACGCGGAGGACGGTTTCGCCACGGGCGAGCACGCGCTGCGGCGCAACCTCACGGCGCTGCTCGCCTCGCCCGCGGCGCGAGTCGCCGTGGTGCACTCACCGGACCGGCTACTCGGCTTCGCCGTCACCACCACCAGTTTCGGTCTGGAAAACGGGCTGATCGCCGAACTGGAGGGCCTGTTCGTGCTCCCGGCAGCCCGGCGCCGCGGATTGGCCGGCCGGCTCATCGAGGACAGCGTCGCCTGGGCACGCGAACAAGGTTGCCGGCACCTGGAGCTCGTCATCGCGCCGAACGGCCGCGATGCCGGGCACCTGGTCGACTACTACCTCGCCCACGGTTTCCGAGACGACGGCCGCCGCCTCCTCAGCCGCTCACTCTGATTCCCGCCACCCGCACATACCGCCGAGCGGTGGCCGGCCTCTCGGGTGCAGAGCCCTCGAGTCTTTTCCCGACTACGCGTCGTCCCAGATCTTCATCGCCTGCGGCTCCGGCGCGAAGTGGTTCCGGACCTCCTTCGTGGCCAATATCGGCAGCAAACTCAGCAGCACGAGTCCCTGCACGCCCTGGATCACGCGGTACCACACCGGGAACTGCGAGATGAGGATCAGATAGGCGAGCGCGCCCGCGCCGATGATCGCGACGGCGACGAGCCGGTAGTAAGTGCGTCGCAGGCCGAGTTTCAGCCGCGCGACGAAACGGACGTAAACGACCGAGACGACCAGGATCGACAGCGGCCGGATCCAGAGCGTGCCCTCCAGCACCCCACGCGTGGCCGCCTCCCGGCCCGGTGCCACCTTCCCGGCCTCGACCATGTGCTGGACCTGGTAATCGAGTACGGAACTCTTGAACACGAAGGTCAGCACCGTGAGCAGGACACTGATCCCCACGTTGATGTACAGCAGGACGACGATCGGTCTGAGCGTGCGCTCGACAGTAGCCATGGAACTCCCCCTCTTGCGGTCTCCGAGAGGATACCGGGACCCGACGGACGGAATGAGCAAGCGCACGGTCGATGAGGGATGAGTTGTCCCTCCGCGCGGTTCACCGCCCCAACACGCGCTCGCGATCCTTGATCAGCCAATCCACCGTGACCGTGCGACCGGTGAAGCAATCGTGGAACGACTCCGTCACCGGGTCCAGTTCGACGCTCGCGTCCAAGACGCTCGCGGTCGCCGCTTCGTACTCTCGGCGGGCGCCGGCGTCGTCGCCGGCCGCGTGCAGGGCCCAGGCCAGCCTCTGGTGGTTCAACACCCACGCCGGCTCCGCCGACACCGAGAGCCGCAGGAGGGCGATGTCGGGCGGCAGCTTCGGGTCCAGCCGGCGGCGTGCCTGGTCGAGCAGCATCGGCGCCGCACCCAGCTCCTCGCCTCGGTCGATCACCCCGGCGAGCATGGCCGCCGCCTCGGCGATGTTCTCGTCGAGGAGCCAGTAATGCAGGCAAACGTAGCTGTGCAGCAACACAGCGCGCGGTTGGCCGGGCTCGCGGACCAGCACGTCCAGCGCGAGCCGGTCCGCCTCCTCGTCGTCGCGCAGTGGCAACAAGGACAGCTGCGCCAGGTCCAGCGCCGCCGCGGTGTTCGCGGGGTCGGCCCGGAGGAGGTCTTCCAGCCGGGCCGCTTCCCGTTCAACCGAGGTCATGGGGTGTAAGCCGTTCCGATCTTGAAGACGCCGTCCATCATCCTGCCCCTGATGTGCACCAAGTGCCCGTTCACCATACGCTCGATCTCGTTGCCCTTGCCGTAGATGCCGTCCGGCACGTCACCGATGCTGTCGATCATGTCGGTCATCGCCTGGTCCTCGCTGCCGCAGCTGTCGACCAACGGCCCCAGCTTGTGGTCGTTGCGCTTCGGCCGGAACACGTGGTCCATGTTGTCCGGATGGTGCGCGTCGTCCTGTGACTGCTGCCGTTTGGACGGACCGGCGTCTCCGTCACCCGAATCGTCGAAGTCCCAGTTCGGCCCGGAACCGCCGGAGGCGACCATCGCCGCGCCCGCCGCCGCCGACACCGCACCGATCCCGAACATGGTCATGCCCGCGCCCGCCGACACGGCCCCGGCCCCGGCCAGCGCCAGGCCGCCGCACGGCTCCAGCACGAAGCAGCCGACCGCCGCCGCGGCGATGCCGGCGACCATCAGTCCCGCGCCGAGGCAGCTCCAGAAGCTGCACTTGCCGGTGGGGTCGGTGTAGTTGACCGGGTTGTCGCCGGCGTAGGCGTACGGCGCCCGGGTGGTGTCGACCATCGGGTCCAGCGTCAGGAACAACGCCGTCGCGGGGTCGTAGTAGCGGGCTCGCAGGTACACCAGGCCCGACTCGGCGTCGGTGTACTGGCCGGTGTAGCGCAGCGGGGTGCCGGCGCTGCCGGTCGCCGTGACCGTTCCGTACGGACTGTAGGAGTAGGTCGCGGCCACCGCGCCGGTCGAGTCGAGCAGCCCGATGGTGGAGCCGACCTGGTCGTGCACGAACCAGAAACTCGCGGCGCCGATCTGCTCGATGGGCAGCCCGCCCGGCCCGTACAGGTAGCTGTTCACCCCGTCGGACAGGAGGTTCTGCGTCGGGGCGCTGTCCCACACGAAGGTCGTCGTGACCCCACCGACGGTCTTGCCGGTCCGCATCCCGTCGCCGTTGTAGGCGTAGGCGGCGGAGTTCGCCCCGGTGTACGACGTGAGCTGCCCGGCCTGGTTGTAGCCGTAGGTCGTGGTACCGGCCTTGGTCCGCTCCCCCAGCACGTCGAACGTGTCGGCGGTGAGCTGGCCGGCCGCGTCGAAGGTCTGGGTCGTCCCGCCGACGGTGACCGGGTTGCCGGCGGCGTCGTAGGCGAACCCGGTCGACCCGGCCGAGGTGAGCTGCTCCCGCGGTGAATAGCCGAAGTTCTGCGTCACACCGGAGACCGTGCGGGACGAGGCCTGGCCGACCGGGTCCCGCCCGTAGCTCGCCGACAGGGCCGGACCGGCCGTGGTCCCGGTCAGCAGATCGTTGTCGTCGTAGGAGTTCGCGACGGTGACGCCGTCCGGGTAGGCGGTGCTCGCGACCTGGCCGTCCGGGGTGTAGCCGAAGGTGGTCGTGTTGCCGTCCCAGTCGGTGACGGTCTTCAGCCGCTCGGCGTTGTCGAACGTCCGGGCCACCGGCGTGGCGTGGCCGGGATAGGTGATCGACGTCTGGTTGCCGGCACTGTCGTAGCCGAAGGACACGCTCGCGCCGGAGCCCTGCGTCTGCGCCACGATCTCGCCGAAGGTGTCGTACGCCCAGGTCGACTTGCCGGTGCCGTCGGTCATGGACAGCCGTTGCCCGACCTGGTCGTAGGTGTAGCCGACGTTCGGCGTCACGCCGTCGGAGAAGGTTTCCGAGGTGGGCCGGCCGGCGTCGTCGTAGCCGAAGCCGGTACTGCGACCGGCGGCGTCGGTCACCGAGGAGATCCGGCCTGCCGCGTCCAGGTGCGTTGTGGTGGCCCGGTTGCCGGGGTCGGTGCGCACGGTGCGGCGCCCCTGGCCGTCGTAGCCGTAGCCGGTCTTGCCGCCGAGGCCGTCGGTGAAGCCGGAAACGGTGCCGTCGGGGTTGTAGTCGGCGACCTGCGTGGTGTTGTCGGCTTGGGTGACCTTCACCATCCGGCCGGCCGGATCGTAGGCGTAGCCGGTGACCCGGCCGTTGCCGTCCGTTGTGGACGTCTTGTTCCCGTCGGCGTCGTAGGTCGCCGAGGTCACGTGCCCGAGCGGGTCGGTGGTCTTGGTGACCGAGCCGAACGGGTCCCGGTCGAAGGTGGTGGTCTTGCCGCTCGCCTGGGTGACCGAGGTCGTCCAGCCGGTGGCGGTGTCGAAGCCGTACTGGGTCTTGTCGCCGGCCGGGTCGGTGACTGTCGACTTGTCGCCGAAGGCGTCGTAGGTCGTGGTGGTGGTCTTGCCGTTGGCGTCCACGGACCGGGTCAGGTCGGCCGGGTGCGCTGCGTCGTCGTAGAACGACTTCGCGGTGCGGGTGGGTGCGGGCCCGAAGTTGCCGGTGGTGGACTCGACGACGTTGTTGGCCTGGGTGACGGTGGTGGAGGCCGGCTGCAGCGTGTTCGGGTCGTAGGTGGTGACCGTGGCGACGCCGTTGGGGTCGATCGTCTCGACCAGGTCGTCGTTGGTGTCGTAGGCGAAGTTGGTGGTGGACCCGAGCGCGTTCGACGCCGACGTCTTGTTGCCGTGGTCGTCGTAGGTGAACGTCTGGACCTTGCCGTCGGGGTCGGTGGAAGTCGTCACGCCCAGCGTCACCGGGTCGTAGGTGTAGCTGCTGGTGCCCGCGTCGGGCGTGCCGTAGCCCTTGGTCTCCGAGACCAGCAGGCCGTTCTGGTAGGTGTCCAGTGTCCGGTGGCCGGCCGGGTCGGTGACCAGCACCTGGCCCCCGGACTGGTAGCCGAAGGTGGTGGTGTGGCCGTTCGGGTCGGTCTGGCTGGTGACGCGCTCGGCGCTGTCGTAGACCATCGACGTGACCGCGCCCGCCGCCCCGCCGTAGTTCCTGGGCGAGCGCATGGCGGTCATCAGGTGCGCGGAGTTGTAGCTGTACTGGGAATGCCCGCCGCCCACGTCGATGACGTCGGTGAGGTCGCCGTCGGTGTCGTAGACGTACGAGACCGTGCGTCCGGCGGTGTCGGCCAGACCGGTGACATGAGCACCGGTCCAGGTCAGCGTGTACTGGCGGCCGGCCGGGTCGGTGACGGTCGACAGGTGGCCGCCGCCGTCGTAGGCCAGGCTGGTCTGGTACGGCGGGTTCGCCTTGCTGCCGGCGAGGTCCGTCTCCGCGGTGAGCCGGCCGCCGGCGGCGTCGAAGGTGAAGATCTCCTGGCCGCGCCGGGTGTAGACGTAGCTGGAGCCGCTCTTCGCCAGCACGGCGTCGAAGCGCGGGACGGCCGTCGTGTACGTACCGGACGAGTCGACGAAGGCGACCTGGGAGCCGTCCTCCTGCGTGATCGTCACGTTGCCGTTCGCGGCGGTGGTCGCGTTGAGGTTGTACGAGTCCGTCCAGCCGCGGCCGAAGGGCCCGTCGACGGCGAGGGATCCGTTGGGGCCGTTGGGATCCGCGATGCCCTCGGCGTAGCTGCGGGTGAAGCTGAGCGGCATGCCGCGACCCGGCGTCGTCAGGTCGGTGAACTCCTGGCCGAAGTAGCCGGTGGACGTGTCGACCGGGTCACCCGCGGTCCGCCGCGCGCAGCCGCAGGCAATGAAGGCCGGGTTGGATCCCCGTGGGGCGTCGATGACGCCCACCGGGCCGCCGATCGGCTGGCCCGGCGTGCCGCCCTGCGGCACGAACGCGACCGCGTCGAAGGCCACGTCGAAGTCGGAGTAGCCGAAGCCGCCCTGGTCGACCGAACTGCCGTTGTTGGTCAGGGTGACGTTGCCGCCGTTCTGCATGGCGAACGTGCCGATGGTGACCCACTGCTCGGAGTTCCAGGCCTGGTTGACCCGGATCTTCCACGGGGAGACCCCGCCGCCGGGGTTGATGTTGTAGACGACGTTGGTCGCCTGGGCGCCGAGGCCGGGCAGGTGCAGCTTGACCTTGTAGTACTGCAGGGAAGGCAGGTTCGGCGTCCACACCCCGGTGTTGATGAGCGCCGGGTTCGAGCCGTTCTCGGTGTGGGAGAACAGGACGCGGCCGCCGAGGCCGGTACCGAGCTGGTGGGTGTCGATCGCGCCGATCGGGTCGCCGGCGGAGCTGGTGCCGTAGGTGTAGCTGAACGTGCCGTTGTCCGACCAGTTCGCCGACCCGCAGCCCTGCAGGTTGAGCCGGTTCGGCTCGTCGTCGACGATGATCGAACCGCTGGGCACCTTCGAGGTGTCCTGGCCGCACGTCGGCGGGTTCTGCGTCGGGTTCGCCGGTTCGGACCCGCCCGACACCGCGTACGGGCTCGTCGCGCACGTCGTGGCGCAGGTGGGGATCCACGTCACCGGGTTGTGCCACCAGCACTGGAAGTCGTCGAGCATGCAGTGGCTGGCGCCGGGGTTGGACGTGTTGGTGGCGTTGGGGTCGCACTGGTTGGCCGACAGGGCGCACATCGCGGTGTACGGCGCGGGCTGGACCCAGTGCTGGCCGCCGTTGTACGTCGGTTTCGGGTAGGCCGGGCTGCCGTAGCGGATCAGCGGGCTCGCGGTCCAGCCCAGCACACGCTCCTGGTACGGCCAGCTCGCCGGGTGGGCCGCGTCGGCGTAGGTGTCCTGCAGGTACGGGTCGCGGTTGGGCGGGTAATCGAGGTTGGCCGGGTTGTTCGTCCAGCCCAGGCCCCAGGTGCCGTGCGGGCCGGTGCAGGACGGCCCGGGCGTGCAGCCGGTGGTGTTGCCGTTGGCCGCGTTCGGCTGGATGCCGGAGTTGTACGCCCAGGCCGCGAAGTACCAGTTCTCCAGGTAGCGCGGGTCGGCGTTGTTCGCGGTGATCCCGTCCGCGTACAGCTGGTTCCAGGTGCTCTCCAGGATCTGCAGGCCGGCGGCGATGTTCTCCTGGTAGTCGACCGCGACCTTCCACTGACCGTGCTCGGACAGGGAGTGGTCACCGATGTGCATGCCGTCGGTGACCTGGCTGATCCCGTACCCGCAGTCGGAAGCGGCGTAGTTGATGGAGACGATGTCGCCGCCGGCGCCGTAGTAGCTGGCGATCAGCGGGTCGCCCGCGGTGCCGGCCGGGGCGTGCCACGACGCCTGGGACCAGTTCGACTCCTGGGCCATGATGCCCTCGAAGATCGACCGCGGCACGGTGTTCGTGCCCCCGGACGGGTGCGAGAGCGGGATCAGCGGGAAGTCGCTGTTGGGTGCGTACCCGACGAGTCCCATGTTCGCGAAGTTCGCCGGGCGCGTGTACGCGCTGCCGGTCAGCAGGCCCTGCTCGGCCAGCTGCACCGCCCAGTTGACCTGCGCCGGGTTCGGCTGCATGACCTGGCGGTTGGCGTTCAGCGGCGGCACCGCGCACTTCGGCGACTGCGCCTGCGTGGTGTTCGGCGCGGCGTTGGCCGCCGGAGCCGCGTCGGCCTTCGGGCTCAGGCGGTTCGCGTGCGGTGACTGCCCCGTGGTTCCCGGAGCCGCCGAGTACGTGGGGACCGCCGTGGCGGCCCGGGCGGAGCTCGGCGGGACGGCCGGCGAGAAGACTTTGCCCGTCTTCGTCGCCAGCACGGCGGTGGTGGTTTTCTGCCCATCGGCGTCCGGCCCGAGAAGCGCGTCACCGTCGAGCGATGCCGTCGAAGCTCCCCGGGCGAGAGGGGTGTCCCCGACCGCCGTGATGCCGGCCGCGGCCAGCACCCCGGCGTCGGCCGCGGTGGCGCCGGACAGGATGGCGTGCCCGGCGCGACCCTGGGACAGCTGCACGCGGGTGAGGTCACCGGTGCCGAGGGTCGTGACGGCACCGCCGTGCTCGTGGGCCGCGGTCGCGACCTTGGCGCCGGGTGCGGTGTGCAGGAAGCTCACGCCGCCGTCGGCCGAGGGGCGAACGTCGTACACCGCACCGGTGACGGAGGCGATGACGGCCGGGCTTCCCATCGCGGGCACGGAAACCAGCCGGTTGCCCGCGGCACCGACGATGCCGGTCCGGGTGGGCACGGCCGAAGTGATCTGCCCGGGCGCGGTGACCGAGCCGGTGATCTTCCCCGCGGCGAGGTCCGCGGTCAGCAGCTTGGTCTGCTGGTCGATCGCGACGGTGAACACGGCCTCGTCCCCGGCCCCGCAGCCGGGCGAGTAGTACTTCAGCCCGACGCCGCCGGCGAGCGCGTGCACCGTGCCGGAGGCGAGGTCGACGGAGTAGGCGAAGGCCCCGTGGTCGCGGGCGTCCTGGATGTTCACCGCGGAAGCGGGCAGGATGGCCAGCGCGGCGAACCGGCCGTCGCCGGAAAGGCATTGGTAGCCGGTCCAGGAGGAGTCGTCGAAACCGGCGGGATGGATCAGCGCGGCTTCACGCCAGGCGAACCCGCTGCTCTCCCGGCCGGCTTCGAGGTGGTAGCCCTGCGCGTCACCCCATCCGTCGACGGCGATGTCCGCGGAGTTCGCCGCGTTCGAACCGAAGTCGGCCGGTTTCGCCGGCGCCGCGGGACCAGGCCTCGCGGCGGGCGACGCCAGCGCCGGTACGGGCGAAACCACGCCGGCCGTCAGGGCGACCACGCTCAAGAGAAGGGTGAGAACTCGGGCAAATCGGAGCGAAAGCCAGGTAACGGATCTTTTGTGCGCGCCGACGAACAAACCGGGCATCGGAACCTTCCCCCAGGCAGCCTGCAAGAGGCGCTCAAGTCAGCCTGCCCGGGAATCCGGAGCCGCAGACGAAATCTAACGCGCCTCGAGACGACGCCAATCAGCCGTTGGAGTGAAGTTTTCTCGACGGATTCAAAACATGTGATTCATATACATTAATTCATCTTTACCTTTCGCGTGGTCGGCAGCACCTGTCCGACGGGCCGGGCACCGGAAAGGGCAACCCCGTGGAACGGCACCACGCGGAACGAGAAGCGCATTCCCCCAGCGGGACAATTGAGGAACTCACCGCCGGGACCCACGTCCGCTGACTCAGGGACGCGGATCGCCGCCGAGTTCGGCCGCGATCCGCGTCGCCGCCCGCCAAGCCAGCGCGACCGTGGTGAGCGTGGGGTTCGACGCGGTCGCGGTCGGGATGACGCCATTGCCGCCGACGTACAGGTTCCGCACGCCCCAGACCTTCAGGTCGGGGTCGCAGACCGAGCGCCCGTCGTCGGTCGCTCCCATGCGGACGGTGCCCTGGTAGTGCAGTGACGCGCCGCCGGCCGCCAAGGCGGGCTCTTCGGCGAGGGTGCCGACCAGCTCCGCGCTCCGGTGGGAGAGGCCGCGCATGGCCTCGATCGTTTCGAGGTCGCGGGCGGTGTGCGAGTAGCGGATGGACATGCGCGGCATGCCGTAGTGATCGGTCTCGGTTTCGCTGAACTCGACGGCGTCGCTGCGCTGCAGGTCCTTGGCGCCGTACCAGCTGACGACGCCGAGCCGGTCGTCGATGCGCCCGCCGGCGCCGAACCCGTACGGCGAGTTCGCGATCGACATCACGCCGCCCTGGATGGGCCGGTCGTCGGAGAAGGGGATCAGGACGTAGCCGAGGCCCTCGATGCCGGCCGCCTCGCCGCCCACGAAAGCGTCGTCGAGGCGGACGAAGGACACCATCTGCAGGTGGTCGTTGAGGTAGCGGCCCAGCGCGGGCGGGCGCACGCCCGAGGCGAACAGGACCTGCGGGGTGCGCAGACCGTCGGCGCAGACGACGACGTGCCGGGCCCGGACCACCGACACCTCGCCCGTACGCCGGTCCTCGAGCTCGGCCCCGGTGGCGACCCCGTCCTCGACGACGACCCGGCGCGCCAGCGTCTCCGCGCGCAGCTCGAAACCGGGTGCGGTCTCCTCGAGGTCGCCGAGGATCGCGCCGGTGCCCGAGAAGCGCAGCTCGGCGCCGTCCCACCGGGCGGCGATCGGCATGAAGCCCACCGGTGGCAGGCCCGGCCCCTCGAACGCCTCGGCCATCCTCTTGCGCAGAGCACCGGCGACGCCCTGGTCGCTGCCGAAAGCCGTCACGCCGAGCAGGGCTTCCGCGTGGTCGAGCGCGGCGTCGAGTTCTCCGGTCGCGATGCAGGGGACGCGCTCGGACTGCCGCGGGCGCGGGCATCCCCCGGCCCAGTGGACGCCCATCCCGCCGACACCGCTCGCCATGCTGGCGGCCGGCAGCCCCACCTCACCGTCGGCGAGCACGGGCCGGGGGTCCACGAAGAACAGGCCGGGCAGCACGACCTGCCGGAACTCCATCGACGGGTCGGCGCCCTCGGCGATGCCGGCCAGCGCCGTCGCCCGCTCGATCCCGGCGTCCGGTCCCTGGGTGAGCAGTTCCGCGGCCCGCCGCTCGGCACGCGGCAGGTTGTGCGTGTGCTCGCCACGCCGTCCCGGCAGCCGCGGACCGACCTCGGCCATCAGGATCCGGGCACCCGGCACCGCGTCGCCGATCGTCCGCGCGTAGGTGGCGCCCGCCGGGCCGCTGCCCACGATGAGGACGTCGACGTCGGGAGTTGCAGTCATCTCGGGAAGCCTTTCGCTCACCGCGCCACGACGCTCAGGGCGCCACGGACATCGATTCCGCCACGCTCATCACGTATTCGCCGTAGCTCGACTTCGCGAGCTTCTCCCCCAGGGCGTGGCAGTGGGCGGCGTCGATGTAGCCCATGCGCAGGGCGATCTCCTCGACGCAGGCGATGCGGACACCCGTGCGGTCCTCGATCACGCGCACGAATTGACCGGCCTCCAGCAGCGAATCGTGGGTGCCGGTGTCCAGCCAGGCGAAACCCCGGCCGAGGTCGACCATCCGCGCGCGGTGCTGCTGCAGGTACCGGCGGTTGACGTCGGTGATCTCCAGCTCACCGCGCGCGGACGGCTTCAGCGAGGCGGCGATGTCGAGCACGTCGTTGTCGTAGAAGTACAGTCCGGTGACCGCCCGGTCCGACCGGGGCCGGGCCGGCTTCTCCTCCAGGGAAAGCAGGTTTCCCGCCGCGTCGACCTCGGCCACGCCGTAGCGGTGCGCGTCCTTCACCCGGTAGCCGAACAGGACGCAACCGTCCAAATCGGACTTGGCCTGCTCGAGCACGCCGGAGAAGCCCGGGCCGTGGAACAGGTTGTCGCCCAGGATCAGCGCGACCGGGGAATCGCCGACGAAGCGGCGGCCGATGACGAACGCCTCGGCGAGGCCGTTCGGCTGGTACTGGAGCGCGTACTCGATGTTCAGCCCGAACTGCTCACCGGCGCCGAGCAGCCGGCGGAAGCTGGGGAGGTCCTCGGGCGTCGAAATCAGCAGGATTTCGGTGATGCCCGCGAGCATCAGCACCGAGAGCGGGTAATAGATCATCGGCTTGTCGTACACGGGAAGCAGCTGTTTCGACGTCGCCTGGGTGATCGGGTGCAGTCTCGAGCCGGTCCCGCCGGCGAGGATGATGCCTTTCACGGTCTCTCCAAACCTGGTGCACGGAGGGCACACTGTGCCAGCGGCTCGTGGAAGATGGCTCAAACCCCGTCCGAGCGGAGTCCAAGCATCGCCGGCATGGGTACTGTGCCGATCGGTACTGACCCGACCCCCAGCCACGGCCGATGACTTTCGCAGCAACAGTTACGTGCCGTCTGGGGGTCGGCCTACTTTTGGCCGGCTCAGTACCAGCCACGAGCCGTCCCCCGCCGGGCTCCGGCGCGACCTGCGGCAACGGGTCGCGGAGCTGGCGGCGGCACGAAGCGACCTGCTCGCCGGCCCCTCGCCGGGCGCCACCGAACAGCAGCACGCCAAGGGAAAGCTGACCGTCCGCGAGCGGCTGGAGATGGACCTGGCCGCGTCCGCGGGCGCGCGCGTCCGCGCGCGGCGCCGGCGCCCGGACGGCGCCTGCTTGGGTGCGGGAGAGCTTCACCGCCCCGGGCTCGTGGACACGGGGCTGATCAGCGCCGTCAACGCACCGAGGGTCTGGTGCCGCAGCACCGCCGTGGGGGTGAGCGGGATCCCCGCACCGGCAGCCAGCTCCGCGACCCGGACCGCCAGCAACGACGTGCCGCCGAGGTCGAAGAAGTTGTCCTCCTCGGCGACTTCGTCCAGCTCCAGCAGGAACCGCCAGATCCCCGCCAGCCGGTCACCCGGCGTCCCCTCGAACACCGGCGCGGCGAGGGCCCGGCGGTCGAGTTTGCCGCGGCGGTTGACGGGCAGCGCGGTGGCGGTGCGGATCACGGCGGGCACGCAGTACGGGGGCAACGTACCGGCGAGGTACCCGCGGAGCTCGGCCGCCGTCGGTGGTGGCCCGTCCGGGACGACGGTCGCGACGAGACGGACGTCGCCTGCCGGGTCGGTCTCGGCCGTGACGACGGCCTGTGCCACGGCCGGGTGCCCGGCCAGCGCGATCTCGACCTCGGCGGGCTCGACCCGGTACCCGCGGATCTTGACCTGGTCGTCGAGCCGGCCGGCGAACACGAGATCGCCCGACGGCAGCCGCCGTCCGGCGTCGCCGGTGCGGTAGCCGCCGTCGGTGAAGCGCTCGGCGGTCAGGCCGGGACGGCCGAGGTAACCGCGGGCGATGCCGGTGCCGCCCAGCCAGATCTCGCCGGTGGCGCCGTCCGGGACCGGGGCGCCGTCGGCGTCGAGCAGCCGGATCTCGGTGCCGTCGATCGGTCGGCCGATCGGCACCGGCGTGTCCGGCCAGCACCGCGCCCGGGCCGCGTCGATCGCGAACACGCAGCGGCCGACCACGCCCTCGGTCGGGCCGTAGTGGTTGTACAGCAGGGCATCCGGCGCGACCCCGGCCCAGGACCGCAGGAGATCGGGCGGGAGGGCTTCCCCGCCGATGACGTAGGCGGCACTGCGCAACCACCGTCCGTGCGCCTCGGGCAGCAGGAGGCGCAGGTGCGTCGGCGTGAGCCGGACGAAGCCGTGCGGACGCTCCATCGCCGACAGCAGCTCGCCGAATCCGGCGCCTTCCGGCAGCAGGGTGATCGACTCACCGCGGACGAGCGGGACGAACAGGCTGGTGAAGGAGAAGTCGAACGACAGCGGCGAATGCAGGATGCTCCCGGCCGCCGCGCGGGGAAGCGTGCGCGCGGCCCAGCCGACGTAGTTGGTGAGCCCGGCGTGCTCGACCTCGACGCCCTTGGGCTTCCCGGTCGAGCCCGAGGTGTACAGGACATACGCCAGGTCGCGCGGCTCGGGAAACGAAGTCAACGGCCCGGTGGGGGCCGCGGACGCGAGCGGCAGCACCGGCACGCCGGCCACCGGTGGGTGGCCGGCGGTCGCCAGCACGGCCACGGCGCCGGAGTCTTCGATCTGGTGCGCGACCCGGGCCTCGGGCAGGGTGACGTCGACCGGGACGAAGGCGCCACGGGCCCGCAGCACGGCCAGTATCCCGATCACCGCTTCGATGCCGCGGGGTGCGCAAACCGCAACGCGCCGGCCCGGGGCCACGTCGAGCGTGGTGGCGAGCGCGTCGACCCGGGCCACGAGTTCGCCGTAGCTCACCCGGGTGCCCCGGCACTCCAGCGCGAGCGCGCCGGGCGCCTCCTTCGCGCGGTCCGCGATCTGCTCGATCACCGTCGCGGGCACGGGAGCTCCTCGGACACCAGGCCGGCCAGCTCGGACCAGGCCCCGTTCGGGAAGAGCTGCCGCGCGCGGACGCCGGCCAGCCGCAGCGGCCGGGTCGTCTCGCGCTGCCAGTCCGTCCACCGCGCCGGCGTGGCCGCCAGGTCCTCCTCGGTGGCCACGACGGTGACCGGCACCGGTAGCGGCGGCTCGCTCTCGTACGCATAGGACCGGCTGAGCGCGAGGTCGGCGAGCACCGGCGGCGCGAGCACGGCGAGCAGGTCCGGATCGCCCAGGATCCGCGGATCGGTGACGCCGTTGCCGGCGAGCTCGGTGCGGAGGTCGCCGATCGGGCGGGGGCCGGTCAGCCGCCCGGGCGCTTCGCAGGAGGCGACCACGAGCCGTCCGGGCAGTTCCCCGCCGCGCCGCCGCAGCTCGCGGACCAGCTCGAAGGCGAGCAGGCCGCCCGAACAGTGTCCGAACAGGACCGTCGGCAGATCGGGCAGGGCGTGCAGGTCGTCCGCGAGGCCCGAAACCGCCGCGGCCAGATCGGCGGGCGGCGGGTCGTCGAGCCGGCTTTCGCGGCCGGGCCAGCGCACGGCCAGCAGTTCGGTGTCTGGGGGCACCAGGTGCCGCCACTCGCGGAACGGCCCGGCCCCGCCACCCGCCCACGGCAGGCAGACCAGCCGGGCCCGCGGCTGCGCCGGCCGCGTCCAGCGCGCGATGCTCGTACCGGGCATGTGCACCTCTCCTGTCGGTTCCGGAACGGGACGGACGCCGTCGGCGGCTCAGTGCGCGGCCGCGCCGACACCGAGGTCGCGCCGCTGCAGCCGTCTTGTCCACGCCGTGGCAAGCCGCCGGGCCTCGCCGTCGCTCAGCACGTCCGTGCGGTACCGCAGCTGGGCGCGGGCCTCGGGCTCCGGCCAGACCTCCAGCGCGACGTCGTGCCACGTCTTCGCCGCGCTCAGCCGTTCCCGGCCCGTGCACCGCACGCCGGGGAGGCCGAACTTCGCCACCGCGTAGACGTGGAACTCGAAAGTGGCCTGCAGCAACGGAGATCGCGGCACACCGGCCGGCGGCTGGTAAAAGGCGCTGATCGGCATCGGCGGGGACGCGAGGGCGGCCCGCAGCCGCTCCGCCGCGGTCTCGACCAGTTCGCCTGCCGGCGCGGCGGCGTCCGGGAACCGCACGGCCGCCGCCCACGGGAAACAGCCGATGACGTTCTCGACCTCGGGCACCGAGCGCCCGGCCACCGGCACGTTGACCAGGACGTCACGAGCGCCGGTGACGTCGTGCAGCGCGCCGGCGTACGCGGCCAGCAGTTCCGCGGCGGTGGCGCTCCGCCCGCCGGGAAGGGGCACCGGGACGGCGACGCCCGGACCGACGTCGTCCCGGGCGCCGCCGAACGGCAAGGCCGTGGCGCCGGCCAGCTGCTCCCGCCAATAGCGCCGAGCCCCGCGGAGCTCGGCGGCCTGACGGCTTTCCTGGACGGCGATGGCGCGGTAGTACGAGGTCGGCGGTCGCTCGGCGGGCGGTTCCCCGGCGGCCAGCGCGGTGTAGGCGGTGGCGAGGTCCCGCAGCAGGATCTGCTCCGACCAGCCGTCGTAGGCGGTGTGGTGCACCGAAATCGCGAGCAGGAAGCGGCGGTCGCCGAGCTCGGCGAGCCGGGCCCGGATCGGGATCTCGTTCGCCAGGTCGAAATCGCGGAGCAGGAACCGGCGGGCGTCGGCGGCCGTGCCGGTCCCGACGGTGCACACCGGGCCCACCGAGCCGGGCGGGTCCACCACCGGCCGCGGGCCGGCGAGGATGCGCGTGCGCAGTGCGTCGTGCCAGGACGTGACGACGTCGAGGGCGCCGGCCAGCGCACCGGTGTCGAGCTCGCCCTCCAGCCAGTACAGCCGGCGCAGCAGGTGGGCGTCGTCGCGCGGGTCGTCCAACGCGACCCGGTAGGCCATGAACTGGCTCAGGGGCAGCCCGTAGTCCCACCGGCCTTCGGCGGTCCCGGCCGATTCCCGGACGGGCAGGGCGTCGACGACCGCCGCGATCGCCGCCGGCGTCTGCGCGCGCAGCACCCGGGCCGCGGGGACGTCGACGTCGTGGCGCACCGAAAGCCGGTTGGCCAGCTTGATCGCGACGAGCGAGGTCGCGCCGAGGTCGAACAGGTTGTCGCCGGGGGCGACCGGCTCGCCGAGCAGCGACGACGCCACCTCGAGCACGGACGCGAGTGCCGATCGCTTCGCGTTGTCCTTCCCCACGGATCTCCCCCCGTCAACCAGCGCGGTGCACGTCGTGAGCAAGGTATGCGGGCTCGTTGGAGTCCTGGTCGACCGCGGGTGGGTCGACCGTGCGACCGCGGGCGTCGTCCGGTCGAAGGACCTGGGAAGTCGATCGTTAGCACCTCGCAAGATCCGCGCGCACCGGGACAGAATCGACCTCGTCCGCATCGCCGAACCATCCGGAGGGAACCACTTCATGTCCGCTCGCACCCCGATCGGAACGAAAGCGGTCGTGGCCGCCGGGTTCGCCGTGGCCCTCGCCTGCACCGGAGCCGCCACGGCCTCGGCCGCGCCCGCGGCCCCGGCGCTGGCCGCGAGCCCGAGCAGCGACCTCGCCGACGGGCAGGTCGTGGACGTGTCCGGAACCGGCTACACCGCCGGCTCGACGATCGTCCTGCTGGAGTGCGACGCCGCCCAGCCGGCCGGCCGGGCGTGCGACAAGGCGGCGCTGGTGGCGACCGTCGCCGGCGCCGACGGCACGCTGGCCGCGAAGCTGACCGTGCACCAGGCGTTCCAGGCGGTCGATCTCAGCACCGGCGCGGCCGGGACCACCGTGGACTGCGCGACCGCGCACTGCGTGATCGCTTCCGCCGACACCAGCAACACCGGTACCGAGGGCGCCGGCGTCTCGATCACGTTCGGCTGACCCGCCGTGAGCCCGGTGCCGGTCACGCGCTTCTCCCCCCAGCAAGCCGTGACCGGCACCTTCCCGGAAAGTGGTTCAGACCATGGAAGAGGTCAGGGAGGTCAGGTGGGCAGCCATCTCGTTGGGCGTCGGCAGCTGCCGCATCGCGTCGCGCACGCTCGCGGTCGCCGCCGAGAAGGCCGGGTCGCCGAGCATCCGGGCGGCCTTCTCGCGCAGGACCTCGTCGGTCGCGTCCGAGGGCAGCACGAACTCGCCACAGCCGTTCTCCGCCAGGAGTTCGGCGTTGAGCGCGGTGTCGGTCATCTGGGGCACCAGCAGCTGCGGGGTGCCGGACGCCAGTGCGGTCATCACCGTGCCGAGCCCGGCGTGCGAGATCACCAGGTCGCACCGCGGCAGCAGGGCGTTGAACGGGACCCCGGACACCACCCGGACGTTGGCGGGCAGCTCGCCGATCAGGTCGGCGTCCGCGGCGGTCACCGCGGCGACGACCTCGACGTCGAGCCCGGCGACCGCGCGGACCACCTGGCCGGTCACCACCATCTTGCGGTCGAACCGGCCCGACGACGTCCCCCAGGAGACGCAGACGCGCTTGCGCGGGCTCGGCTCGTGGAGCCAGTCCGGCAGCACTCCGGGGCCGTTGTACGGCACGTACTGCATCAGGAGGCGGGAGCCCGGCGACGCGATCTGCAGTTGCGGCGGGCAGGGGTCGACGCTGACGGCAGCGAGCGACGGGACCTCGTCGAGGCCCCAGTGCGCCCGCACCTCGGCGAGCGCTTCGGCTTCGAACTCCCGGAACAGCCCGGCGTAGTCGATGCCCCAGGTGTGCCGGATCGCGGGCACGCCCAGCAGGTCGGCCACCATCGGGCCCGCGTAGGTCCAGGCCTCGTACAGCACCACGTCCGGGCGCCAGCGCCGGGCGAAGTCCAGCAGGCCGTCCATCATGGTCCAGCACGCGGCCACGCCGAGCCGGCAGTTCTGGGTGCCGTGGCGGTGCATGTCGCGCCAGTGCGGCGGGTTCACGCCTTCGGCGTCGGCGAGCCGGCGCAGGAAGCCGCCCATCATCGCGCCGGCGTCGACGCTCTCGCCCACCGCGGCGGCGGGCAGGCCCGAACGCAGCACGGTACCGGCGAGTCCCGGCTGGGTGGCGACCACGACCTCGTGGCCCTGCGCCCGCAGGGACCAGGCCAGTGGCACCAGCGGAAAGTAGAGGGTGTTCCAGTTCCACGTCGTGATCAGCACGCGCACGTGACGTTCATCCTCCGATCCCGGCCGCCGACAGCGCTCCGAGCGTCGGGGTGGCCGCTCGAACCGGCGTCCAGAACGGGTGGCGCGCGGTTGCCGTCCGGTTCGGAGCCGGGGCAGGATGATCCCCACCCGGACGTCCGGCAGATCCAGTGAATTCCCTGTGACAACCGGGGCTTCGCCCCGGGCCGGGGGCTCCGCCACCCGAACCCCCGAAAACGAAGAAGGAGTGCACCATGAGCAATCCCCGGCGCGAGGGCACCACACCCGCCAAGCGCTTTCCCGCAGGCGCCGTTCTGGGCTCCGCGATGCCGCTCGCCCTGGTCTGGGTGATCCTCTACGTGACCGGCGCGGTCGACTCGGGCGCGCTGATCGGCATCGGGGCCGCGATCGTCGTGCTGGTGCTGTTCATCTGGGTGGCCGCGAGCATCCGGATGCGCCGGGGCCGCTGACCGCGCTCCGCCCGACCGGAGGGGCCGGCTCGCCCGAGCCGGCCCCTCCGGTCGGGTACCGGCCGTGGCCGGACCGGGCCGCGCAAGGCCGGAAACCGGTCACAGGCAAGCGAACGCCGCGAGGTCGACTTCCGGCACCGGCGGCGCGTTCTTCGTCACGAACCGCTTCAGGTACGCCCAGCCGTCGGTGCCACCCGAGCCCTTGCTGTCGGGCAGGTACTTGCGGGCGAAGCCGTAGTGCCGGCCGCGCCAGACGAGCAGGACGCGCTCGGCCACCGCGCACAGCTCGTCCAGCTCGGGACGGCCCAGTCCGGCCACCACCCGGCGCAGCGGCTGCACCTCCACGTGCGGTTCGCCGCGCAGGCACGACAAGTGCGGGAAGCGCGCGAAGATCTCCTCGCGGCGCGGATCGTGGCCGTGCACCACCAGTTCCATCAGGTGGTAGTTCATCGACTGCACGGCGCTGGCGTCACCCGTCTCGGCGCGGAACGACATGAACCGCTCCGGTGTGAGCGTGGTCAGCACCTCGAAGATGCCGTTGAGCAGGTCGGCGAACAGGCCGAGCTGACGCAGCCGGAACGCCGACCCGGCCGGCAGGGCGAGCCGCCGGACCAGGAAGAACACCAGCTCACAGGCCTGCACGGACCTGAGGAACACGTGCTCCTCGTGCTTGTCGGACTGCGGGAAGCCCGAACAGCCCAGCAGCAGGAACGCCCGCGTTTCGTCCACCGGCAGCTCCCCCACCCGGCTGCGCGGGGTCGCGGGCAGGTCGGCGACGCGCGCGGTCAGCCCGGTCAGCAGCTCGACGCGCTCGGCGAGGTACGGCAGCTCCGGCAGCGCCCGGCGCTCGAGGTCGAGCAGGTCGGCCAATGTGAGCCGCAGCGCCAGGGCCGCGGCCGCCACCGGGTCGGGCGCGTCCGCCAGGAACCAGTCGTGGACGTGCAGGCTGGTGTAGCGGTAGTACTCCGGAATCGGCCGCGGGCTGAACGGCCGGGTCAGCAACCGCAACGGCAGGTTCGCTTCGGTGGGCTCGGCGGCGGCTTCCTCGTGCCACCGTCCGAAAAGGTCCCGTTCGGCGGTGGTGAGCGCGAACCGGCCGGCTCTTCGCTGGGCCGCGACGATGTCCGCGCAGACCCCGGTGAAGGCGGCCATCACGCCCGGCCCAGCACGAGGTGCTTGTCGCGGGTGCCGCGCCGGACCTCGCAGCCGTGGAAGCCGGCCGCTGTCAGCAGCTCGACGTATTCCGCGGCGCTGCGGTGCCGGCCTTCGGTTTCGACGTGCATGGAGAGGTTCATCGCCGCGGTGGCGAGCGGGCCGACGCCGTCGTCGTCGAACAGCCGCTCCATGATCAGCACCAGCCCACCGGGCCGGCACGCGCGGCGCGCGGCGGCCAGCAGCTCGGCGCACGTCCCGTCGGCCCAGTCGGACAGGATGTAGCCGAACGCGATCCGGTCACCCTCGGGCAGCCGGTCGCGGAAGAAGTCACCGGGCGTGAACCCGAGCCGTCCGGCGAGGCCGAAGCGCTCGCGCGTGCGGGCGACGGCGGGGCCGACCGCCGGCAGGTCGAACACCGTGGCCGTCAGCGACGGCGCGGCCCGCAGCGCGGCCACCGCGAACGGGCCGCTCGCCCCGCCGACGTCGACCAGGTGCGTCGCGGTGTCCAATTCGGACAGTGCGGCCAGCTCCGCCGAGACGCCGTGGCTGAGGTCCCACATGGCCTGCAGGAACCGCTCGGTCGCGGCCTCGTCGTGGTAGAGCGCGTCGAACGGCCGGGTGCCGTCCGGCTTGCCCCGTTCGAGGAAGCCCGCCACCTCGCCCATCCGCCCGGCCGTGCTCTCGACCAGGTGGGTGACGAACCCGCCCAGGTAGTCCTCGGCGCCGGAGTCGACGAACGGCCGGAGGTCGGCGGGCACCACCCAGCCGTCCACTGCGGACTCGAGTAGGCCCGCTCCACCGAGCACCACGAGGATCCGGTGGAGGGTCTCCCGGTCGAGCCCGAGCTTTTCGGCCACCACGGTGGACGGTGCGGGCGCGGGCAGCAGGGCGTCGAACACACCGTGGGCGCAGGCCAGCTGCACCGCGTGCGTGACGTACAGCCCGTAGACAGCACGTTCGAGCCGTTCGGGGAACACGGGTTCGACCTCCTGGTCGGCAGCGTCGGCGAGGTGGGCACTTTTCACGTGGCAGTGCCGTGCCGGGGTCAGCAGAGGGCGCGCATGCAGGCCAGCAGGCTGCGCGCTTCGACGTTCAGGTAGCCGCTGTGCGGGATGAGCGCCGACAGCTGGGCGAGGCTGGCCCAGCGGAAGCCCGGCGGGGTCGCGGCGAACCGGACGTCGTCGGCGACCTCCACGATCCGGTACCGGTTCTCGGCCCGGTAGAACCGGCCGCCTTCCTCCGAGAGGACGACGTCGTACTTGACGTCCTTCCCCTGCACCGTGCGCACGTGGTCCAGGAACGCGGGACGCCGTTCCGGCGCCAGGTGCAGGTAGTTGTCCGGCATGCACTGCACGGTCGGGCCCAGTTCGACGATGTCGGGCGTGCCCGCCTCGACCCTGGCCTGCAGCAGCACTTCCAGGTACCCGCGGGCGCGGCTGGCCACGAAGGCGACCAGACCCGTGCCGCACGGCGCGATGAGCGGCTGGGTCCAGCTGCGGACCTCGCGGCCGGTGGCCGTGACCGACATCGCGACGACCTCGAAGTAGCGGCCCTCCTCGTGGGCGATCACCCGCTCGTCCCGGTGCCAGCGGCCGACCGACCGCAGGGGCGCGAGTTCCGCGGTGAGCTCGCAGTCGCCTTTGACGTGGTTGAGCCAGTTCTGGAGGCCGGCGGGTTCGGGGTCCTGCCGGAAGGACGCGACGACCGCCGGGCCCAGCTCGCCCGCGCGCCGCTCGGGCGGCCGGGCGGTGGCGTTCATCGGGAGGCAGGCCAGCACGGTGCGGCTGTCCATGTTGACCATGTTGTCCTGCCGCAGCAGCTCGTGGACCTGGCCGAGGGTGAACCACCGGAAGCCCTCGTGCAGCGGCACGTCCTCGGTGGTCTCGACGATGATGTTCCGGTTGCGCTTGCGGAAGAACCGGCCACCCTGCTCCGAGTGCAGCACGTCGACGAGCACGGTGCCGCGGCCGGGTTCGGTGAAGTGCTCCAGGTACTTGGTCGCCGCGCCGCCGTGGAGGCGCAGGAAGTTGCTGCGGGTGGCCTGGACGGTCGGGGAAAGCTGGATCACGTTGACGTTGCCCGGCTCCATCTTCGCCTGCATCAGCAGGCAGAGCACCCCGTCGATCTCCTTGACCAGGATGCCGAGCACCCCCACCTCGGGCTGGTGGATGATCGGCTGCGTCCACGCCGGCACGACGCCGGCGGGGTCGTGCACGTCGAGACCGCGGATCGTGAAGAAGCCGCCGGAGCGGTGGCCGAGGTCGCCGGTGTCCGGGTCGAACGACCAGCCGTCCAGCTCGGCGAACGGGATCGCCTCGGTCGTGAAGCTGCCGCGCGCGGTCCGTTCGGCCAGCCAGGCGGTGACTTCACCGTGCCCGCCGAGCGTCGGCGTGCTCAGCGTGGCCGCCGATTCCAGGAACCGGTCCAGCATGTCCCGCTGAACGAGAGTGGAGGGAGAAGTCACCACCGGTGCACCTTCCTTCGGAAGAAGTTCAGGTGCCCACCCTCGCCGGGGGAACTCGAATCACCCTCGAATACAGGGCGTGGCGACGGTCCTCAATGTACTCAGCCGGGGAAGACGCCCCGTTGCATCGCGACCGTGACCGCCGCCGTGCGGTCGCCGACCTCGAGCTTGGCGAACATCCGCACCAGGTGCGTCTTCACGGTCGTCTCGCTGATGTGCAGCTCCCGGCCGATGTCCGCGTTCGTCAGCCCCCGGGCCACCAGCCGCAGCACCTGGGTTTCGCGCGGGGTGAGCAGTTCCGGCTCGGCCGGCGCCGGGGCGGGACTGCGCAGGTGGTTCACCAGTTTCGCGACGATCGCCGGGGACAGCACGGTTTCCCCGCCCGCCGCGGCGCGGACCGCCGCCGCCAGCTCCTCGGGGGTCGCGTCCTTGAGGAGGTAACCCGAAGCGCCCGCCTCGACGGCGTGCACGATGTTCTGGTCCGTGTCGTAGGTGGTCAGGATCAGCACGCGGCAGCCCGGCACCTCGGCCACGATCCGCGCGGTCGCCGCGACCCCGTCGAGTTCCGGCATCCGCAGGTCCATCAGCACGACGTCCGGCCGGAGCGCGGCGGTCACGGCGACCGCCTCGGCCCCGTCGGCCGCCTCGCCGACGATTTCGAAGTCCGCCTCCATCGCGAGCAGCCCGACCAGGCCCGCGCGCACCACCGGGTGGTCGTCGGCGAGCACGATCCGGATGCTCAACAGCTGACCTCGATCTTGATCGTCGTGCCCGAACCGGGCGTGCTGGACACCGTCATCATGCCGGAGACCTGCTCGACCCGCGCGCGCATCCCCGCCAGGCCGAAGCCCGAAGGACCGCCGGTCACGAAGCCGCGGCCGTTGTCGGCGACCTCCAGCTGCACCGACCGGGCGTGGTAGCGGACCCGCACGCGCACGCGGGTGGCGTGGGCGTGCTTGCGCACGTTGGCCAGCGCCTCCTGCACCGCGCGCAGCAGCACCACCTGGACGTCGGTGGACGGCGCCCGCGGCTCGCCGAGCACTTCCGCGCTCGCTTCGATGCCCAGCTCCTGCCCCAGCCGGGCGACGACCTTGCCGATCGCCACGTCGAGCGGCGACGCGCTCAGCCCGGCGGGCCCGGACGCGCTGATCACGGCGCGCACTTCGGCCAGGTTTTCCGTCGCCGTCTTCTGCGCCAGCGCGAGCCGTTCGTGCGCCCGCTCCGGGTCGGCGGGGATGGCCGCGTCGGCCGCGCGGATCAGCATCAGCAGGCTGGTCAGGCCCTGCCCGACCGTGTCGTGGATCTCCTGCGCGAGCCGGTAGCGTTCGGACTGGACGCCCGCCTCGTGGTAGGACTCGGTCAGTTCACTGCGGACGTTCTCCAGCTCGGCGATCAGCTCCCCCCGCCGCCGGTTCTCGGTGAGCAGCTGGGTCACGAAGAAGCCCACGAGCAGTGCGAACAGCCACACGGTCGCGGTCTGCACGGCAACGTCGGAAACCGCGCCCGGCGTCCAGCCGCGCCGGCCGAGGATCAGGACATCACTCGCCAGGGTGACGGCGAGGCAGGCCCACACCGCGATCCGGATGGGCTGCAGCAAGGCGAACGCCGCGGGCAGGAGCACGTACAAGGCGATCGACATCAGCCCGTCGACGGCCACCATCCCCAGCGTCCCGGCGAAAGCCAGCGCGAGGAAGAGCCAGCCGTACCCGGCCGGCGCCGTGCCGCCCAGCGCGGGCGCGCCCACCACGGCGTAGGCGACGCCGATGAGCGCGACCACGGCGTAGACGAACCAGGGGTCGCGCTCGAACGCGGCGAGCACGACGAGCACGACCCCCATCAGCGCGAAGGACGCGTGCCACCCCAGCAGGATCCGCAGCAGCCAGCCCTGCCCGCTGGCGTCCTTCTCCGCGGATGTCACCGGAGCCTTCACCCGTCGTCGCGACCCTTCCAGCGGAACGTCGTCAGGCACAGGACCAACCCAAGCACGCCGTACCCGGCGAGCACCAGCGCGACCCGCCCGTGCCCCCAGGACATCCCGGGCTCGTACTGCTGGAAGGCGTCCGGCAGGAACACCGAGCGCATGCCCTGGCAGAGCCACTTGAGCGGGAACACCGCGGCGATCTTCTGCAGCACGTCGGGCAGCTGGTTGAACGGGATGAACACGCCGGAGATGAACTGCAGGGTGATCACCGGCAGGAACACCATCGCGCCCGCGCTCGCGGCGGGCACCACGCTCGAATAGGCGAGGCCGAGCAGCGTGCACGCGACGATGCCGAGCACGTAGACCCACAGGAACGTCAGCCAGTGCGCCGCATCGGACGGCAGGTGCAGGCCGAAGAAGAGGGTGCCGACCCCGAGCAGCACCACCGCCTGGCCGAGGCTGGACACCAGCACGACCGCGATCTTGCCCACGAAGTAGGCGCTGCGCGGCATCGGCGTGCCGCGCAGCCGCTTCAGCGTGCCGTTCGCGCGCTCGCCCGCCACCTGGAGCACCATGCTCTGGAACGAGGTCGACAGGATGCCGACTCCGAGCATCCCGGTGACGTAGATCTGCTGGGCGTCCACGCCGGTGTCGCCGATCCGGCCCCGGAAGATGCTCGCCAGCAGCACCAGCATGATCACCGGCAGGGCGAAGGTGAAGATCACCTGGCCCTTCTCGCGGAAGAACTGCTTGATCTCCAGCGAGCCGCGCGCCAGCCCGATCCGCCACGCGGGCACGGGGAGCCGGACCGCCCGGTCCGCGGCTTTCGTCTCAGTCACCGGCTGCTCCGATCATGCTCAGGTAGACGTCTTCGAGGGTCGGCCGCCGGACGGCGAGGCCGGGGATGTCGTCGCCGAACCGCGCGGCCAGCTCCAGCACGGTCCGCGTCGGGTTCGGGCTCCGCACCTCGTGCGGACCGTCGGCGTCGGTCCAGGACACGACCGCCTCGAGCAGGTGCCGTCCGCCGAGGCGCGCCGGCGTGTCGACGTCCACGATCGCGCCCTTGCTCAGCACCCCGACCCGGTCGGCCAGGTGCTCGGCTTCGTCGAGGTAGTGCGTGGTCAGCAGGATCGTGGTGCCCTCTTCGCGCAGACCCGCCACCAGGTCCCAGAACTGCCGCCGCACCTCGGGGTCGAAGCCGGTGGTCGGCTCGTCGAGGAAGAGCAGCTCCGGACGGCCGACCAGGCCGAGCGCCACGTCGAGCCGCCGCCGCTGGCCGCCGGAGAGCTGCACGGCCCGCTTGTGCTCGTGGCCGCTCAGCCCGACCGCGTCGACCAGCTCGGCCGGGCGCCGCGCGTCCGGGTAGAACGACGCGAAGTGCGTGAGCACCTCGAGCACCGTCAGCTGCGCGTAGTCCTGCGAGTTCTGCAGGACCACGCCCACCCGCGTGCGCCAGGCGAGGCTCGCCTTGCCGGGATCCTCGCCGAGCACGTCGATCTCCCCGGCGTCCCGGTCGCGGAAGCCCTCGAGGATCTCGGTCAGCGTCGTCTTGCCGGCGCCGTTCGGGCCGAGCAACGCGAAGATCTCGCCCTGTTCGACATCGAGATCCACGACGTCGAGCGCTACGGCGTCCCGGTACTTCTTCCGCAGGCCGCGCGTCCTGATCACGGTGTCCTTCAGCATGGCGGCCAGCCTAGCCACCCCGGTTCGCACCGGGCGAGGTGCGAACGATCGATCCGCGGTGTCCTCCGTTCGAAGGACAAACCGCGTGAGCCGCATTGGACGGGCCTTCGAGTCCGCCGCCCGACGATCCGGGCTGGGCCGGCCCGGACCGAGAGGAGCACCGTGGAGATCATCGGACGCGGTTTCATGGCCAAGAACCTGCACGAGCACGGCATCGACCATCCGCGCACGGTCATCCTCGCCACCGGGGTCGCGACCACGACCGTGACCTCACCGGACGACTACGGCAAGGACGCGGCGGGGTTGTACGACACCCTCCGCCGCTGCCGCCGCACCGGCGAGCGGCTGGTGTACCTGTCGACGGCGTCGGGCGCGATGTACGGCGCGGCCGACTGCCCGACCCGCGAGGACGACGTGGTCTTCCCGCCGCTCGCCTACGGCCGGCACAAGCTGGCGATGGAGGCCGTGGTCGCCAGCTCCGGGGTGGAGCACCTGATCCTGCGGATGACCAACCTGGTCGGCCACAACCAGCGGGCCCACCAGCTGCTGCCGTCGCTGGTGGCCCAGGTGCGGTCGGGCCGGGTGCGCGTCTACGAGCGCGCGCACCGGGATCTGCTCGACGTCGAGCACGCGATCTCGATGATCGACATCCTGCTGGCGCGCGGGGTGACCGGGCAGGTGGTCAACCTCGGGTCCGGGGTGGCGGTGCCGATCGACGACATCATCCGGCACATCGAAAACCGGCTCGGCCGGTGCGTCGAACGCGAGTACTGTCCGCAGCCGCCGCGGACGACCTCGGCGGTGCCGGTCTCGCTGGCGAAGCTGACCCGGCTGATCCCCGACGTGGTGACCCGCTTCGGCCTCGGCCCGACGTACTACGAGCGCGTCCTCGACCGCTACCTGGCGGCGCCGGTCCTGACCTGACGCCGGTGTTCCCCTCGCCGTGCGGCGAGGGGAACACCGGGGATCACCAGTGCGGAGCGCGGGGCATCCACCGCGGGATGCCGCCTTCGGCGTTGCGGCCCTTCTCCAGGAACGCGATGTTGTGGTAGACGTGCATGCCGACCAGCCCGGCCTCGCTCGCCGACGGCTCGCCGTCGGTGTCCCGCTCCTGGTGGTGCAGGTCGTCCAGCAGCGTCTTCAGCAACCCGAGCATCGTCGTGGGCACCCCGAAGTCGCGGTCGTCACCGCCGTAGCCCGGCAGGTACGAGGTCCACAGGTCCTCGATCACGTAGAAGCCCCCGGTGCGCACGTGCGGGAACAGCGCCCGGAACGACGTGAGCACGTGTTCGTTGATGTGGCTGCCGTCGTCGATCACGATGTCGAACGGGCCGTGCTCCTTGGCCAGCGCGTCGAGCTGGGCCGGGTCGTTCTGGTCACCGCGCACCACGGTCAGCCGCGGTCCGGAGAACCGGGACTTGTCGAAGTAGTCGAGCCCGAACACCGAGGACCGCGGGAAGTAGCGGCGCCACATCTTCAGCGAACCGCCCCCGGACTCCTCGTCCTCGTAGCCGCCGACGCCGATTTCCAGCAACCGCACCGGTTCCTCGCGCAGCGGCGCGAAATGCCGCTCGTAGTGCTGGGTGAACCAGTGCGTCTGGCCCCACTTGTCCGAGCCGTACCGGACGGCCAGTGCCCCCAGGTCCGGGGCCCGCGCCGACAGTGCCGCGGTGAGGGTGGCCGACGCCGCGGCGATGGAGGGCTGGCGTTCGCGGGGCGGGAAGTGGGCGTCCATGGCGGTCGTCAGTTCGTAGGCGCGGGCGGCCGACGAGCGCCCGCGCGAGGGACCCCACAGTTCGGTGATCAGGTCCTCGGCGTCGTACCGCAGCCGGACGTCGCAGGCGGGGTGCAGTCCCGGCAGCACGCGCACCGGCTCGCCGGCTCGCAGCACCCACGTGTGGTCCGCGGACTCGCGGCCGTCCGAAACAGACAGTCCGATGTGGATTTCCAGCGGGTTCGCGGGCGGGTCGAGCCGCAGCGTCCACTCGGCCACCGCGAGCTCGGCGACCCGGGCGAGGCCGAGCGCGTCCAGCCGGGCCCGGATCTCGTCCGGGCGTCCGCTCGCGGCCCGGATCAGGGCTTCGATGTCGGGCGTAACGGTCTTCTCGGCAGTCACAGTCTTTTCAAATGTCACAGTTTTCCTCCAGGGCACGGACGACCTGCGTCACGTGGTCGATGAGCCGGTCGGCGAGGCCACGGGCCTGCTCCTCGCCGATCGCGTCGGTCCGGTACCGCAGCACCCCGCCGACGGCCGGGTGCGGCCACAGCTCCAAAGTGATCTCCGGCAGGGCGTTGCGCGGCGGCACGCGGACCAGCTCGGCCCGCGCGTCGCCGAACCGCACCGCCGCCGGGGGCATCTCCTCCTGCAGCAGGTAGGCCTGCAGCAGCGGATGCCGCTGGTGGCCCTCGGGGATCGCCGGCATCACCGCGGTGAGCGGCACCAGCGGGGGCCGCATCACCTCCTGCAGCTGCCGCGCGGCCGCCGCGGCGAGCTCGGCGGGGTCGTCGATCCCGGCGGGCGGGCGCATCGGGACCATGCTCGCGAGGCACCCGATGACGTCGCCGGCTTCCTCGGTGAACCGCCCGGTGGTCGGCAGCGCGACCGCCGGTGACGGCTCGCCGGTCAGTTCCCGCAGGAGCAGCACGTAAGCCGTGTAGAAGATGGCCATCACGGTGCCGCCGACCGCGGCGGCGGCCCGGCCGACCGCCGGCAGCAGCACCTCGTCGATGTCGAGGACGACCTCGGCCGCCGGCCCGCCCCACGGCCGGGGGCCGGGCAGCGGGAAGCGCAGCTCCGGCGCGTCGGCCATGGTCGTCTGCTTGGTGTAGACCGCGAGCGGGTACCGGTCGCGGTACTGCTCCCACTGCTCGGCCGAGACGCGGTAGTAGCTGCCCGGCCAGTCGGCCAGGCCGGGCCGTCCGGCGACGAAGGCGTCGTAGGCGCGGACCAGGTCCGCGGCGAAGACCTGGCCGGACCACCCGTCGAACGAGATGTGGTGGATCCCCACGGCGAGCACCGATTCGGTGGCGGACACCGGGTAGTACGCGGCCCGGATGGGGAAGTCGGCGCCCAGGTCGAACGGGCGCATCACCCAGACGCACGCGTCCCGGACCGCGTCCACCGTCGTGGCCGCTGGGCGGTCGGTCAGCAACCCGGCCAGTTCGGCGGCCGGGTGGATCCGCACCTTCGGCGTCCGGCCGCCCTCGGCGAACCGGGCCCGCAGCACCTCGTGCCGGGCGACGACGTGGTCGAGCGCCCGGCCGAGCGCGGCCCGGTCGACGGCGCCGCGGACCCGGTAGATCACCGGCACGACGGCTTCCTCGAGGTGACCGGCCTGCTTCTGGGCGTGCCAGAACTCGGCGACGGTGAACGGGACGTGGTCCGGCTCGTACGCCGTCTCCGGTCCGGGGTCGTGGTGGCCGGCGTTGCCGAGCTCGAGGGCCGGCGCCGCGGCCACCGCCGCGGCGATGGCCCTCGGGGTGCGCGCGGCGAGGATGTCGGGCACCACGACCAGCCGGCCGAACAGCGCGCCGATCCGCGTGGAGATGCGGATCGCGGTGAGCGAGGTGGCGCCCCGGTCGAAGATGTCGTCGGCGACGCCCACCCGGTAGCCGAGCACCTCGGAGGCGACCTCCCGCAGGGTGGCTTCGAGGCCCACGCCGTCGTCGGCGGACGGCAGGGAGCCGGCACCCGCCGCTTCGGCGAGGGCTCGCTGGTCGAGCTTCCCGTTGGGCAGCTTGGGGAACTCCGCCACGGCGACGACGACGTCGGGGACGAAGCCGGCGGGCAGGACCGCGGCGACGGCCTTGCGCACCAGCTCGGGCGGCACGCCCTCGCCGACGTAGAACGCGGCCAGGCTAGTCTTCACCGCTCCGTCGAACGGCAGCGGCACCACCACGCCCGCGGTGACCCCGGGCACCGCCTCGACGATCCGCTCGACCTCCTCGGCTTCGATCCGGACCCCGCGGACCTTGAGCTGCCGGTCGCGACGGCCGACGAACACCAGCCGGCCCGCTTCGTCGAGCCGCGCCAGGTCGCCGGTGAAGTACGCGCGGCGGGGCACCCCGTCGAAGGCCAGCGTGGCGAACCGCTTCGCCGTCTCGGCTTCGTCGCCGACGTACCCGAAGCACACGCCGTCGCCGACCGTCACGATCTCGCCGGCCTGCCCGGCCGGGACGATCCGGCGGTCCTCGTCGAGCAGGTACACCGAGGTGTTCACCGACGGGGTGCCGATCGGGACTTCGTCGCCGAAGTCCGGGTCCGTGGTGGAGAACGCGGTGGTGCTCACCGTGTTCTCCACGGGCCCGTAGGCGTTGACCACCCGCAGGCCGGGATGCGCGCGCAGGCACCGCTTCACGTGCGCGGCCGAAGCCCGCTCGCCGCCGACGAACAGCACCCGCGCGCCGGCGAAGCACTCGACGTCGTCGTCCACCAGCGCGTTGAACAGCGTCGATGCCATCGCGATGAGCGTCACGCCCTCGCCGATCCGCGCGCGCACCTGCGGGCCGCTCAGGTGCCCGCTGTCGTGGAGCACGGCGGTGCCGCCCTTGATCAACGGCACCCAGAGCTCGAACGCGAACACGTCCCACGCCGGGTTCGCCTGCTGGAGCGAGACGATCCGGCCGTCGTGGCCGTGCCGCCGGTCGAGGGCGGTGCGGGCGACGCCGCTGTGCGGCGCGAGCGCGGCCTTCGGCACGCCGGTGCTGCCGGAGGTCAGGAACACGCAGAACGGCGCCGTGCCGTCGAGTCCGTGTGCGGGCACCGGTGCCGCGCCCGGCAGTGCGTCGATGTCCAGTGTGGACACCCCGGCGAACGGCTCGTGGCTCAGCAGCAGCTTCGCCCCGGTCCGCTCGATCAGCTGCCGCACCCGGTCCAGCGGCCAGTCCGGGGGCGCACAGGCGTAGGCGGCGCCGGTGCGCAGCACGCCGAGCAGCACCGCGACCAGGCGCGGGGTGCGCGGCGCCCGGATCGCCACGATGTCACCCGGGCCGACCCCGGCCGCCGCCAGCGCCGAGGCCGCCACCGCGGCGTCCGCCACGAGCTCGGCGTAGGTCACTTCGGTGTCCCGCCAGCGCAGCGCCACCGCTTCGCCGCAGCGCTCGGCGGTGCGCGCGACCAGCTCTTCGATGCGCGCGCCCCCGGAATAGGCCTCCCGGGGGCCGTGCAGCACGGACAGCGTCTCTGTGGTCATCTGTTCCTCCTTGGCGGCCATCCTCGGCACGCTGCCTCAAGCGGCGGTCGACGCCGCTTCGCGCAGCGGCAGCCGGGCGGCGATCTGGTTCGGTGTGGGCAGCTCGTGCAGTTCGGCCGAAAGCTTCCGGGCGCCGTCGTCGAGGGAACCGGCCAGGACGGCGGCCACCTTTCCGGTCAGGAGCTCCTCGAAACCGTCGCCGGGGAAAACGAAATCGGCCGCACCGGCCGCGGCGAGCTGACGGGCGTTGAGGATCAGGTCCGCGCGCTGGGGCACGACGACCTGGGGTACCCCGGCGGCGACCGCCGTCAAGAGCGTGCCGAGCCCGCCTTGGGAGACCACCGCGTCGCAGGTCGGCAGCAGCGCGTGGAACGGCAGACCGCGCACGACCCGCACGTTCGGCGCGACCGCCTCGATCGCGTCCCCCTCGGCCGCCGGCACGGCGGCCACCACCTCGGCACCGAGCCCGGCGAGGGCTTCGACGACCCGGCCGGTGACGACGAGCTCCTTGTCGAACCGCCCGTTCGACAACCCCCAGGTGACGCAGATCCGCTTGCCGCGCCGCGGTTCGGTCAGCCAGCCGGGCAGCACCCCGGGGCCGTTGAAGGGCACGTACCGCATGGGCAGCCGGGTCACCTCGGGCACGCCGGGGACCGGGCCGCCCGCCACCACCTGCACGCTCGGCGGGCACGGATCGACGGTGACCTCGCCCAGCGGTTCCACCCCCGGCAGGCCCCACCGGGCGCACAGGTCCGCCAGCGCTTCGTCCTCGAACTCCCGGGTGAGGCAGGCGTAGTCGATCCCCCAGGTGTGCCGGACCGCGGGCACGCCGAGCAGCCGCGCCACGATCGGCCCGGCGTAGGTCGTCGCCTCGAACACCACCAGGTCCGGCTGCCACGCGCGGGCGAAGCCGTGGAGCCCACCGGTCATCGCCTCGGCCGCCGCGACCCCGAGCCAGCAGTTGCGCGGCCCGAACCGGCGCATCTGCGCCCATTCCACGAGCTGGGCGTCGTGCCGCCGCGACCGCTGCACGTACTGCCCCATCATCGCGGCGGTGTCGACGTCGGCGCCGACCGCCACCGCGGGCAGGCCGGTGCCCCGCACCGCGGGCACCAGTCCCGGCTGGGTCGCCACGACCACCTCGTGCCCCGCCGCGCGCAACGACCACGCCAGCGGCACCATCGGGTAGAGGTGGGTGGTCCAGTTCCACAAGGTGAACATCACCCGCACGCGCCGCTCCCTTTCACCCCGGCCAGTTCCGGCAACCCGGCGGCCACTTCGGACAGTGACGGCTGCGCGGCGGCCTCCTCGGCCAGTGCCGCCGCGGCCTTCTCGTGCGTTGCCGAACCGAGCACCCGCAGCACGGCGGCCCCCACGGAATCCACGGTCGCGGCGTCGAGCGGGACCAGCTCGCCCGCGCCGGCGTCCGCGATCGCCCGGCTGTTGAGCACGTGCTCGCCGAAGTGCGGCACGCACACCTGCGGCACGCCCGCCGTGACGGCCGAGGCGACCGCACCGGCGCCACCCTGGGAGACGATCAGGTCGCAGCTGGACAGCAGCAGGTGCAGCGGCAGGTTCTCGGCCACCCGGACGTTCGCCGGGAGCACGCCGAGCCGCGCGCGGTCCCGGGGCGACACCGCGCAGACGACCTCGGCGTCGACCTCGGCGAAGGCGCCCAGCACCCGGTCCACGCCGAACGCGCGCTCGCCGAGCACGTGCGCGATGGTGCCCCAGGTGACGCAGATCCGCTTGCGGCGCGGGGGGTCGAGCAGCCAGCGCGGGACGGTGCCGGAGCCGTTGAACGGCAGGTGCCGGGCGAAGAGCCGGCGCACGTCGTCGCGGCGCTGGAGGCTCGGCGGGCACGGGTCCAGCGTGGCCGCCCCGAGCACGTCGAGGCCGTCGAGGCCGTCGAGGCCGAGCGCGGCCCGGTGGGCGGCAAGCGCCCGCGGCGCGAACCCGGTGAGGTACGAGCTGTAGTCCACGCCCCAGATCTGGCGCACCGCGGGCACTCCGCACGCGGCCGCGGCGAGCGGCCCGGCGTAGGTGACCGCGTCGAACACCAGGAGGTCGGGTTGCCACCGGCGGACGAGCGTGACCAGGTCGTCCTGCATGACCTTCGCGATGAGCGCGTAGACCGCCAGCGGCTGTTCACCCGCCGCGCGGGCGGCCGCCCAGTCGGTCAGCTCGCCGGCCGCGGCCTCCTCGGCCAGCGGCGAGGCCCAGTAGTACTTCTCGATGATCGGCAGCACGTCGAAGTCGGCTCCGACGGCGGCGGCAGGCAGACCTCCGCGCGTCACCCCGGCCACCGCGCCGGGCGGCACCGCGACGAGCACCTCGTGCCCGGCGGCCCGCAGGGACCACGCGATCGGCGTGAGCCAGAAGTAGTGCGTGGGCCAGGCCCACGAGGTCAGCAGGACGCGCACGTCAGCCTCCCACCGCGGCGAGCAGCCCGGCGCCCGCCGCGGCCGGGTCCGGCAACGCGCGGGACTCCTCGCGCAGCGCGACCGCGGCCTCGGTGAACGAGGGGTCGGCCAGGAGCTCGGCAAGGACGTCCCGGATCGCGTCGACGGTCGCGCCGTCGGCGCCGACCCGCGCCCCGGCCCCGGCGCCGGCCAGCTGGGCCGCGTTCGTCTCCTGGTCCGGGATGAGCGGCAGGCACACCTGCGGCAACCCGGCGAGCACGGTGGTGAGGGCACTGCCCGATCCCCCGGGGTGGACCACCAGGTCGCAGCCCGGCAGCACCAGGTTGAGCGGTTGCATCACGACGGTCTGCCAGGTCTTCGGGTACTCCGGGCCGAACGCCTCGGCGCCCGAGGTCGCGAACACGACGTCGAGGCCCAGGTCGGCGGCGGCGGCGAAGACGAGCGCGGGGAGCGAGCCGGCCGCGCCGAACTTCCCGCTGGTCGTCCCCCAGGTGACGCACAGCCGGGGCACCGCTCGGCAGTCCAGAAGCGTGCGCTCGTAGACCGCGGTGCCGTTGTAGGGCCGGTAGGCCATCCGCACCGGGGTGTAATCCACCGGCAGCTGCAGGCCCGGCGGGCACGGGTCGAGCGTCGGGGTGTCCCCGCTGACCACGCACGCGCCGGCGCCGAGGCGTTCGTACAGGCCGGCGAAGGCGGTCTCCTCGAACATCCGCAGCGGGTAGGTGAAGTCGATGCCCCACAGGTGCCGCACGGAAGGCACCCCGAGCGCGGCGGCGACGGCGGGGGCGGCGTAGGTCGTCGGGTCGTGCACGATGACGTCCGCGCGCCAGTCGCGGGCGAACCGGAGCAGGTCGCCGGCCATCGCGTCGGCGACCGGGACGAACATGTCGAGCGGGGTCCGCCGCTCCCGGCGCGGTTTCGCACCGTCCATGAAGGACTTCATCCGCGGCGCGAGGTCGACGTCGGCGCCGATCCGGGCCACCGGCAGTCCGGTCCGGGCCGCCACCGGCACCAGCGACGGCGGGCAGGCGAGCACGACCTCGTGCCCGGCGAGCCGCAGTCCCCACGCCGTCGGGACCATCGGGAACAGGTGCGAGGGCCAAGCCCACGACACGAACAGCAAGCGCATACGGCCTCCTCGGCCGGCGACGGCCGTCGGGTGGATCACGGGGTCACCGGCTGCCGGCCAGCGTGCGCAGTGCGCCGACCGTCTCGTCGAGCGTGGCCTGCGCGGCCACCTCGGACCGCAGCCGCCGGGCGGCACCGGCGGCCGCCTCGTCGGCGAGGACCGTTTCCAGCGCGGCCCGCACCGACTCCGGGTCGTCGTCTTCGACCAGGACACCGGCGCCGGTGGCGGCCAGCCGCTGGGCCGGCACGAGATCCGGGAAGTACTCGGGCACCACCACCTGCCGCACGCCGGCCGCGACACCGGTCATCATGGATCCGGCGCCGCCGCGGGAGATCAGCACCGCGCTGCTCGGCAGCACCAGGTGCAACGGCAGGTTCTCGACCAGGCGGACGCCGTCGGGCAGGTCCGCGCCGAGTGCGTCCGTGTTCGGTACCGCGACCACCAGGTCGAGGTCCGGCCGGGCGATCGCCGCCACGAGCGCCCGCAGCCGCCGCGCCGCGGCGGCCCATTCGTCCGGTCCCTTGAACTGCGGCGAGACGCCCCAGGTGAGCACCACCCGGGGGTGGCGCGGCTCGGTCCACAGCCAGCCCGGCATGGCGCCGGTACCGTTGTAGGGCACGTACCTCGTGCGCAGGACGCGGCCGGGCACGTCGACCTGCAACGACGGCGGACACGGGTCCACGGTGACGGTGCCGGCCGAGTCGAAGCCGCCGATCCCCAGTTTCCCGCACAGCTCGGCGAAGGCCAGGTTTTCGAAGGCACGGGCCGGGGAATGGAAGTCGACGCCCCACAGCACGCGCACGTGCGGCAAGCCGAGTTTCGCGGCCACCAGGGGCGCGGCGTAGGTCGTCGGCTCGTAGAGCACGAGGTCCGGCGCCCAGTGGCGGCAGAACGCCTCGAGGTCGCCTGCCATGTCTTCGGCGAGCGCGACCGACAGGCCGAGCCGCTTGCCGGTGCCGCGGCCCGGGGCGGGCCCGGCCTCCGGGCCCGGCCGGATCGGGCGCATGGCGCGGGCCAGCAACGCGGTGTGGTCGCCGTCGCCACCCACGGACACCGCGGGCAGCCCCGCGCCGGTCACCGCGCCGGCCAGCCGGGGCTGCGTGGCGAACCTGACGTCGTGTCCCGCCGCGCGGAAGGCCCACCCGATCGGGACCAGGGGCCGCACGTGGGACGGCCAGGCCCACGAGACCAGCAGCACGCGCACGTCGGTTCACCTCCGCCCAGTAGGTCCGGCCACCGTCGCGAGACCGGCTGGAGTCCGGGTCCAGGATGGGTGGGCCGGCGAGCGGCGGCGAAGCAGGTTCGAGCCGTTCCCGAGGCGGGGAAGAGACCGTGCGGGCATGCGAATTCTGTTCTGCACGTGGGCGTGGCCGACGCACTACCAGCCCATGGTGACCCTGGGCTGGGCCTTCCGGGCCGCGGGCCACGACGTCCGGGTCGCGAGCCAGCCGTCCCTCGTCCCGGTGATCCGGGCGTCCGGGCTGCCCGCGGTGGCCGTCGGGCGGGACGAGGAGATCGAGCCGGCGGTGGCCCGGCTGCTGGCGGCGGACCCCCGGGTGCGCGGCTCGGGCAAGGAGTCCCGCACGGTGTCCGCGTACGCCGGGATAGCGGAGAAGATGGCCGGCCCGCTGCTGGCGCTGATGCGGTCGTGGCGGCCGGACCTGGTGGTGTTCGAGGAGAGCACCTACGCCGCGGCGCTGGTGGCGACCGCGCTGGGCGTGCCCGCCGTGCGCCACCTGTGGGGCGTCGACATCCTCTCCTACCTCCGGTCCTTCGAATCCGCGGCGCTCGCGACGACCGCATCCTCGCTCGGGTTGTCCACAGTGGACGTGGCGGGTGCGGTGACCGTGGACCACTGCCCGCCCGCCCTGCAGGTGCCCGGCGACTTCACCCGGCGGCACATGCGCTACGTCCCGTTCAACGGCGCGACGGTGCTGCCGGCGTGGGCGGCCGGGCCGCGGACCCGGCCGCGGATCTGCGTGACCTACGGCACGACCAGTTCCCAGCTGGCGTTCTACGAATGCGTCATCGACCGGCTCGTCCACGCGGCGGCGGGGCTGCCGGTCGAGGTGGTGGCGACGGTGGCCGGCAACGACCTGGCCGCGGTCGGCCCGGTCCCGGACAACGTCCGGATCGTCGAACGGATCCCGCTGCACACCCTGCTGCCCAGCTGCGACCTGCTGATCTCGCAGGCGGGCCCGAGCACCGCACTGACGGCGGTGTCCTGCGGAACCCCGCAGCTGATGATCCCCCAGCTGCCCGACCAGCGCCTCATCTCGACCCTGGTGTCGGCCGCGGGCGCGGGCAGCAAACTGGACCTCGCCGAGGCGGACACCGAGACGATCCGGACGGCGGCGGCCGAGATCCTCGGTGATGCGGCGTACCGGGAAGCCGCGGCCGGGCTGGCGCGGGAGAGCCGGGAGCAGCCTAGTCCGGCCGAGGTCGTCGACGGGCTCGTCGCCCTGGCTCGATGAGCACGGCTCGCTGAGTTCTCTGCCGCAGCTTTCTCTGCCGCAGCCGGGCGGGTCCGACCTCCCCCGCCCCTCCGGTGGGATTTTCAGCCGCCGGCCGGCGGCTGAAGAGAAGGCTGGGATGAGGGGCGGGGGGAGGCCTGGTGACGTCGTGGTCGGCTTGCGTTGCCGGGCGCCGGTTCGCGTCGCCATGGACCTTACGGCTTGCGGCCGGCCGCCGTGGGCGCTCAGCCCAGTACGGCCCGGTGGAATGCCCGCAGCCCGAACCAGCCCACGCCGGCCGTGCCGCCCAGGAGCACCAGCAGCACCACCCACGCCGACAGGTGCGGTACGTCCGGGGTCAACGCCGCCCGCAGCGCCTCGCTCAGGTACACCACCGGGTTCGCCAAGACCGCGATCTGCAGCCAGCGCACCGAACCCAGCGCCGCCCACGGGTAGTACACGCAGCCGAGCATCATCAGGGGGATCATGATGATGCTGAACAGCACGTTCACCTGCGCGGGTTCCACCACCGAGCCGAGCAGGAGGCCGAGGGCGGCGGAGAACACCGAGCCCAGCAGCAGCATCAGCACCAGCAGCGGCCAGTCCGAATAGGACAAATCGGGGGCCTGGCCCGGCGCGTGCAGGAACGTCACGATCGGCAGCACCAGCACCGCCGCGAACAGCGACTGCACCGCGCCGCTGACGATTCGCTCCACCCCCACCGCCCACACCGGGACCGGGGTGAGCAACCGGTCCTGGATGGACTTCGGGTAGGACAGTTCCGTGATCAGTGGCACGGTCACGCCGAGCAGGCCGGCGAACAGCATCGAGTTGGCGAGGATCCCGGGTGCCAGCACCGTGCCCGATGTCCCGCCGATCCCACCGGAGATCGAGGGCAGCACGTAGGAGAACACGAACACCGTCAGCAACGGCTGGACCAGCACCCGGCCGAGCAGGCCGCCGAGCTGCTTGCGGAACACGACGTGGACGTCCCGGGCCAGGAAGGCGAAGAACACCCGGGCCGGGGACACCGCCGGCGTTCTGATCGTGGTCATGCCCGGTACGCCCTTCCGGTCAGGCTGAGGAACGCGCTTTCGAGGCTGGGCCGGGCCGTGGTCACGTCCAGCAGCCGGCGGCCCGCCGCGGCACCCAGGTCGACCAGCTCCGCGATCAGCCCGTCGGTCTCGGGCGTGGACACCCGGACCGAAACGCCGTCCCGCACCACCGGCAGCGAGCCGAAGTCCATTCCGGACACCGGCCCGTCGTAGGTCGCGGTCACCAGCGACACCCCGCCCGCGGAGGCGATCAGCGCCGACACTTCGTCGCACACGAGCACACGCCCGCCGTCGATGATCGCCGCCCGGTGGCAGAACCGCTCGGCCTCCTCGATGTTGTGCGTGGTGAGCACGATCGTCTGGCCCGAGGCGTGCAGCTCGCCGAGCACGTCCCAGACGTTGACCCGGCTGTGCGGATCGATGCCCGCGGTGGGTTCGTCGAGGAACAGGATCTCCGGACGCTGCACCAGCGCCCGCGCGATCATCATCCGGCGCAGCTGCCCGCCGGAGAGCTGGTAGAACATCGCGCCCCGGCGGTCGCCGAGGCCGAACTGCTCCAGCAGCTCGTCCGCGCGCCGCCGCGCCGCCGCGCGGGTGCCGCCCCAGTACCGGGCCCGGTAACGCAGGTTCTCCTCGACGGTCAGCTCCCGGTCGACGGAGTTGGTCTGGCTCACCAGGCTGATCCGCCGGCGCACCTGGACCGGCTCGCGCGCGGTGTCGAAGCCGGCGATGCGCACGCTGCCGGCGGTGGGCCGCACCAGTGTCGTCAGCATGCCGATCGTGGTCGACTTCCCGGCGCCGTTCGGGCCGAGCAGGCCGAAGAACTCCCCCGCGCGGACGTCGAGGTCGATCCCGGCGACCGCCTCGACCGGGCCCCGTTTCGCCGGGTAGACCTTCCGCAGCCCCGTCGCCGTCACGACGGAGGCCGTCCGCCCGGCCACGACGGGCCGGGCGGGGGTGCGCAGTCCCGCCATCACACGGGCTTGCGCAGCACGAGCGACTGGCTCATCACCGGGTACATCGCGGAGACGAGCACTTCCGGCAGCGACTTCACCACGTGCTCGAAGTCGAACTCCGGCGTGCCGAGCAGCTCCCGCGGGTCGCCGGTCTCCAGCTCCAGCCCGCTCGCCTCGATCAGCGCGCCGACGTCCTGGTTGATGCCCCACATGTTCTTCTCCAGCACGCCGAACGGCCGGAGGTCGAGGAAGGCGTCCACCGTCAGGACCAGCTTGCCGCCCGGCTTCAGCAGCCGCGTGCTCGCTCGCACGATGTCGGCGCCTTCGGCGAGGTCCACGTGCTCCAGGACGGACAGGCACAGCACCCGGTCGAACGACTCCGGCTCGAGGTCCGCGTCCTGCAGGCGGGCCGCGACCAGCTCGACGTCGGTCCCGAAGGTGGTGTTGAGCAGCTGGTGCTCGCGCGGCGACAGCGGCAGGTAGCCCGGGTCGGTCCAGACGTTGTAGTCCTCACGCGCCGACGGGTCGACGTTGACCACCGAGCAGCCTTCGAGCGCGGCGACGAACTGCAGGCCGCTCAGCCCGCTGCCGACGTCGAGCACCCGCATGCCCGGGGTGAATTCCGCGGCGGCGAACGCCCACGGGTACTCGTGCACCCGCGTGCCGCTCGCGTACTGGAAGGCGAACGGGCCGTACTCCGGGTTCGCCGGGTCGGCCAGCGCCTCCAGGGGCCGCTGCTGCGGCCGCTTGCCCTCGGCGAGCAGCCGCGCGGACCGGTGTCCGTAGGGCGCACCCCACTTCTCGTTCCAGGCTGCGAACTCGGCGGGAAGATCCTTGCGTGCCAGCATGGTTCACCTCTCAGACGGCGGCGTGCTCGCGTGCGGCCAGACGTTCCAGCACCGGCACGATCTCGGTGGGCGCGGGCTGGGCGTTGGCCTCGTCGGCCAGCCGCCGGGCGTCGTCGCGCCACTGGGGGTTCTCGAGCAGGTCGGTGACCAGCCCGCGGACGGTGTCGGGCCCGGCGTCCTCGGGCAGCAGCACCGCGGCCGCCCCGGTCGGCGCCAGCTGGTTCGCCACGAACGCCTGGTCGGGGAACTGCGGCACGATGAGCTGCGGGACACCGTTGACGACCCCGGTCATGGTGGTCCCGTTGCCGCCCTGGTGGATCATCAGGTCGCAGCTCGGCAGCAGCAGGTGCAGCGGCAGCGCGTCGACCACCCGGATGCCGTCGGGGATCGGCCCGAGGTGTTCGCGGTGCGAAGGCGCGACGGTGACGACGACCTCGGCGTCGATCCCGGCGACCGCCTCCAGCATCTGCCCGGCCAGCACCAGGTTCGGGTTCACCTTCGCCAGGGTGGTGCCCCAGGTGATGCAGACCCGGCGCCGGGACGGCGGCTCCAGCAGCCACTCCGGCACTTCGGCCGGCCCGTTGTAGGCGATGTAGCGCATGAGCTGCTTGGGGTAGTCCGTCGGGAGCTGGATGCTCGGCGGGCACGGGTCGACCGTGAGTGTCCCCTGTGGACTGAACTCGGTGACGCCGAAGCGTTCGGCGAGCGGGCGCAGGAGGACCGGCTCGATGTCCCGGCCGCGGTAGGCGATGTCCGGCGCCATCAGCACCCGCACGTTCGGCACCCCGACCGCGGCGGCGGCGATCGGCCCGGCGTAGGTGGTCGGGCCGTGCACGACCAGGTCCGGCTCCCAGGCGCGGGCGAACTCGACCAGCCCGTCGACCATGGTCTCGGCGATGTCGACGAACATCCGCAGCGCGCGCTCGCCCTTGGGTTTGCGCAGCTGCTTCCACAGCTCGACGGTCGCCGGGGCGTCCCGGTCGATGTGCATGGTGTCGCGGGTCAGCTGGCTGAAGTCGCAGTCCTCGCCGACTTCGACGGCGGGCTGGCCGGACATGGTGATCGCCTCGGCGAGCGCGGGCGGACCGGCGACCCGGATCTCGTGCCCCGCGTTGCGCAGCGCCCAGGCCAGCGGAACCATCGGGTAGTAGTGCGGGGGCCACGCCCACGCGGAGAACAGCACGCGCATTCGCGTACTTCCTTTCTAACGCCGGATATTGCTGACTGTGTCGATCGTTCCTGATCCGACCACAGTCACGGCCGAATGACTTTGGGAGCAACAGTTGCGTGCCGCGTGGGGGTCGGCCTCCTCTTGGTCCGATCAGGAACTTCGCAGCCGGGCTTGGGGCACGGCTGGAGGATCGCTCACCTCCCGGCGAGCGACCGCAGCTCCGCGACGAGGTCGGCGGGGGCGGGCCGGTCCTCGTTCTCCAGCCGCGCCCGGCGCGCCGCCGTCGCGAACCCGCTCCGCTGCAGCACGTCGAACACCGCACCGGCGACCGCCGCCGCGCTGAACTCCGCGGCCGCCAGCGCGCGGCCCGCGCCCGCGGCTTCGAGCCGCCGCGCGATCGCCAGGTGGTCCGGCAGCTGCCCGACGGCGACCTGGGGCAGCCCGGCGGCGAGCCCGGTCAGGACACTGCCCGCGCCGCCCTGGGACACCAGCACGTCGCAGTGCGCGAGGACCTGGTCGAGCGGCGGGTCGACGAACACCGACACGTTGGGCGGCAGCTCGCCGAGCAGCGCGCGCTGCCGCGCCGAGATCGCCAGCACGACGTTCACGTCCAGTTCGGCCACCGCGCGGGCGGTCTCCCCCGCGAGGAAGTACTGCGGGTCGAGCAGCTCCATCGTGTGTCCCCAGGTGACGCACACCCGGGGCCGCGACACCGGGCCGAGCACCACCTCGGCCCGCTCCGGACCCGAGCACGGCAGGTAGCGGACCAGCCGCCGCGGCAGGTCGCCCGGAGCGTGCAGGCACGACGGTGTCGGGTCGATCGTGGTGCCGGCGAGCGGGTCGACCGGCCCGACACCGAGCCGTCCCCCGATCGGTTCCAGCAAGCCGGGCAGGAACCGGGCGGCCCGCGCCACCAGGTCGGGCCCGTAGAGGTGGCGGACCGACGGGATCCCGAGCGCGGCCGCCACCAGCGGCCCGGCGAACGCCGTCGGTTCGGCGACCACGAGGTCGGGTCGCCAGGCCTGGGCGAACCGCACGGCGTCGCCCGCCATCTCGCCGGCCAGCCGCGCGAACAGCTTCAACGCCCGGGGCACCCCGTCGGCCGGCGGCTCCGGCGCGGGCCGGGCTTCGGCGGGCAGGACGAACTTCCGGAACTCCGGCAGCACGTCGAGGTCGGGGCCGGCGGCGACCGCGGTCAGCCCGAGCTCGGTGATCGCCGGGCCAAGCGCGGGCTGCCCGAGCACTCTGACCTCGTGCCCGGCTCCGCGCAGCGCCCACGCGAGCGGGGCGACCGGATGCAGGTGGGTGCGCCAGCCCCACATGACGAACAGCACACGCATCGCCCTCGGCCGCCGGCCGCCAGTGCTCACACTTCCTCCAGCACGTCACGTCCGCAGCACCCTTGCCCGCGGGCGAGCCATCCGATCACGGCCACACCGGATCAAGGTGCCATCGGGCCGCACTGGATTCGCCGTCCAGCCGCCCGCTCGCGAGCCGGGGTCGAGCGGGTCTATAGCCGCCATCGCGACACTTCGGCGGATTTCCGTCACCCGAGCGCAGGGGATACGACATGGCCGATTCAGCGAGATCGCTCCTGCTGGAGCAGGTCCGCGGCTACCACGACGCAGAGGCCCCCGGGCCGCAGAAGTTCGTCCCCGGCGAGACGCCGATCCTGTCCTCGGGCGCGGTGCTCGACGCGGACGACCGCGTGGCGCTGGTGACGGCCGCGCTCGACCTCCGGATCGCCTCCGGCCGGATCGCGGCCAAGTTCGAGTCGTCGTTCGCCCGGACCCTCAAGCGGCGCAAGGCGCTGCTCACCAACTCGGGCTCGTCGGCGAACCTGCTGGCGATCAGCGCGCTGTGCGCGCCCCAGCTCGGCGACGCCCGGCTGCGGCCCGGTGACGAGGTGATCACCGTCGCGGCCGGGTTCCCGACCACGGTGAACCCGATCCTGCAGCACGGCCTCGTCCCGGTGTTCGTCGACATCGAGCTCGGCACCTACAACACGACGGCCGAACGGGTCGAAGCCGCGTTCTCGCCGCGCACCCGCGCGATCATGATCGCGCACACCCTCGGCAACCCCTTCCCGGTCGCGGAGATCGCCGAGCTCGCCGAGCGGCACGGGTGCTACCTGATCGAGGACAACTGCGACGCCGTCGGGTCGACCTACCAGGGCCGGCTGACCGGGACGTTCGGCCAGTTCTCCACCGTGTCCTTCTACCCGGCCCACCACCTGACCATGGGCGAGGGCGGCTGCCTGCTGACTTCGGACCTGAAGCTGGAGCGGCTGGCGAGGTCCCTGCGCGACTGGGGCCGCGACTGCTGGTGCGAGCCCGGCGAGGACGACCGCTGCCTGCGGCGGTTCGACTTCTCGCTGGGCACGCTGCCGCCGGGCTACGACCACAAGTACGTGTTCTCGCAGCTCGGGTACAACCTCAAGAGCACGGACCTGCAGGCCGCGCTGGGACAGAGCCAGCTGGCGAAACTGCCCGGCTTCATCGAGGCGAGGAAGCAGAACTGGCGGCAGCTGCGCGAAGGCCTCGACGGCATGCCGGGCCTGCTGCTGCCCGAGCCGACCCCGGGCAGCGACCCGAGCTGGTTCGGGTTCGTGATCACGGTGCGCCCGGACGCGGGCTTCACCGCCGGCGAGGTGATCGCCCACCTGGAGGCCAACGCGATCCGGACCCGGCGGCTGTTCGCCGGCAACCTCACCCGGCACCCGGCCTACCTCGACCGGCCGCGCCGCATCTCCGGCTCGCTGGCCAACAGCGACATCGTCACCGAGCGGACGTTCTGGATCGGCGTGTACCCGGGCATCACCCCGGAAATGATCGAGTTCGTCATCGGCACCCTCAAGGAGTTCGTCGCCACCCACTGAACGAGCCTCCCCGGCGCCTCTCGGAACTCCTCAAGTTCCGAGAGGCGCTTTCTTTTCGTATTGTGACGACTTAAGATAGAATTGATGTTCACGGCGATCTTTGCCGCCGCGAATACCGGGAGTGTATTTGTATTCACTGCTCGTGACGCCCCCGAGCATCCGGATAAAACGGATCTAACGGGAAATACGGACGAATACGCGCGAATCCTCGAAACCTCGGGTCGTCGCTGCTCACCGGGACTTCACCGGCCCCCCAGCCGGCCGTCCTGGAGGTCTCCCCACCAACGTTTGGTCGTCCCGGGGAAATCTTGACACCGCCACCAGCGGGGAATACTGTCAGCCACACGGTGCGAAAGTGCTAAATCTGGGGTGAGGAAAGCCTTTTTGCGCCGAACTGGGGATGGGGTCGGCTATTTCGCCGTTCCGTCGGATAGTCGAATCACCGTCCTCCGGTCACATGTTCTTATGCCTACCGCTGGGGGAAGTCATGAGATTCAATACCCTGGGCACCTTCGAGGTGACCCACGAAGACCGGCTGCTCACACCGACCGCACCGAAGCAGCGCAGCGTCCTGGCGCTGCTGGTCCTCTGCCACGGCGGCCTGGTGCCGGTGACCTCGCTCATCGAAGAGATCTGGCCGGAGAACCCGCCGGCGAGCGCACTGACCACCTTGCAGACCTACATCTACCAGCTGCGCAAGCTGTTCTGCGCCGCCGGCAACAGCCACGACGGCGTGCTGGTGACGAAACCGCTGGGCTACCTGGCCCGGATCGCGCCGGAAAGCGTCGACGCCGACGAGTTCGAGCAGCTGGCCGGCACCGCCAAGGACGCGCTGGAGGCGGGCGACCCGCTGCGCGCCTCGCAGCTGCTCCACCGGGCGACCGCGCTGTGGCGGGGCGACGCGTTGTGCGACGTCCAGCGTGGACCGCTGCTCGACGCGCACGCCGCGAAGCTCAACGAGGCCTGGTTGCAGGCGCTGGGGATGCGGGTCGAGGCCGACCTGCAGATCGGCAGGCACCACCAGCTCGTCGGCGAGCTGCGCGGGCTGATCGCGAAGTACCCGCTGCACGAGGACCTGTACGCGAAGCTGATGCTCGCGCTGTACCGGTGCGACCGGCGATCGCAGGCGTTGCAGGTCTACCACGAGGTCCGGCGCTGCCTCGACGACGAACTGGGTATCGATCCCTCGCCGAACCTGCAGCGGCTGCACCAGAACGTCCTCTCGGACTCCCCCTCGCTGCGCCAGGTGACGCCGGCGGTGCGGGCGGGGACTGCGCCGGCGCCGCGGAACATCGTCCAGGCGCAGCTGCCCGCGGACCTGTCGGACTTCACCGGCCGGACCGCCGAGCTGGCCGAGCTGGACCGGCTCCTCACTCCCGAGGGGTCGGCCGGCCGGACGTTCGCGGTGACCGGGATGACCGGGGTGGGCAAGACGGTGCTCGCGGTGCGGGCCGCGCACGCGGCCCGGTCGCGGTTCCCGGACGGTCAGCTGTTCGCCGAGTTCGGTCCGGACACCGAGCCGGTCGACGTCCTCGGCGGGTTCCTGACCGATCTCGGCGTCCCCGCGGCGGACGTGCCCGCGGGCGAGGCCGAGCGCGCCAAGCTGTTCCGCAGCAGGACCGCCGGCGGCTGCGGGCTGATCCTGCTCGACAACGTCTCGTCGGCCGCGCAGATCCGGCCGCTCCTGCCCGGCGGCCGCTGGGTGGTGCTGGCCACCGGACGGCGGCTCACCGGCTCCCTGCCGGGGGTGGTGCCGATGCTGCTGGAGCCGATGTCCACCGACGACGGTGTCACGCTCATGTCCAAAGTGGTCACTTCGCGGAACATCCTGCACGAGCGCGGCACGGTGGCCGCGGTGGTCCACCGCTGCGGCGGTCTCCCGGTGGCGCTGCGCGCGCTGGGCGAGCGCCTGTCGGTCAACCGGCACTGGCCGGTGACCAAGCTGGCGGCCCGCGTCATCGGCGACGACGGGCTGCGCCCGGAGCTGCAGGCCGCGGGTGTCGACCTGCACGGGCCGTTCCGGGAGGACCTCGCCGCGCTCGAGCCCCGGGACCGGCAGGTGCTGACCCGGCTGTGCGAGTCCGGACTGGACTGCTTCACGGCGAAGAACGCGGTCGCGGTCGTGGAAGGGAGCGAACGCGAGGCGGAGGACGCCCTCGACCGGCTGGTGGCGGCGAACATGCTGCGGGTCCGGGTCCAAGCCGAGGGCCCGGAGTTCCACTACTCCCTGCCGCCCCTGTTCAAGGACTTCTGCACCGGGACGGAACGACCGTCGCACCTGCTCCAGGTGGTCGCCACCATCCCGCGCGAAGCTGAGACCGGGATCGCCGTCCCCGGCTGAACCGGTGACCGGGCCCGGCGGAGTGGTTTCGTGGAGGACCACCCCGCCGGATCCGGCGAACCGCAGGCCGGCCGCCCGGAGCGGCGAACACGGTGATCGGAACGGCCGACACGGGGTACTCCCGGCGTGTCGGCCGTTCCCGTCGGGGTGCCGGCCGCCCGTCTCACGGGACCAGGAACTCCAGCTGCGCCACCACCGCCGCCGGAGCCGGACGCGAACGGTTCTCCGCCGCGATCTCGGCCGCCCGCCGGGCGTAACCCGCGTCCGCGAGTACGCCGGACGCAGCCGAAGCCACCGCCTCCGGGGTGAGCTCCGCCGCCGGGAGCAGGACGCCGGCGCCCGCGGCCGCCACCCGTCCGGCGTGCGTGACCTGGTCGCCCTTGAACGGGACCACCAGCTGCGGCACCCCGCAGGCCGCGGCCGTGAGCACCGTGCCCGCGCCGCCCTGGTGCACGACCAGGGCGCAGCCGGGCAGGATCGTGTGCAGCGGCACCGATTCCAGCACCCGGACGCCGGCGGGCAGCTCGCCCAGCAGCGGCCGCTGGCCGCGTGCCACCGCGACGAGCACCTCGGCCCCGCAGCGGAGGAGCCCCGCCAGCGCCACCCGGACCGGGTCCAGGTTGCCCGTGGTGCCCCCGAACGAGGCGCCCCAGGTCAGGCAGACGCGGGGACGGCCCGCCGGGGCGGCCGATCGGGGGATCACCGCCGAGCCGTTGTAGGGGATGGTGCGCAACGGCCACGCCGGACCCGGGGTCTCCAGCTGCAGGGCCGCCGGGCACGGATCGATCGTCACCGTGCCCGCCGGGTCCGGCTCGCCGAGGCCCCACTCGTCCCACAGCGGGGCCAGCAGGGGCCATTCCCCCGCGCGCTGGGCGTAGGTGTGGTCGACCCCGTAGAGCAACCGCGCCGACGGGATGCCCGCCACCGCGGCCGCGACCGGGCCCGCGTACTCGCGCGGGTCGAACAGGACGACGTCCGCCCAGTCACGGGCGAGCGCCACGAGCGCGCCGGCCCAGCCCTGGGCGGTCAAGCGGAACATCCGCATCGTCCGCTCGGTGCGGTCGCCCGTGCGGGGGTCGAACCCCTGCCAGGCCACCGTCCCGTCGACGTCCTCGCCCAGGGGCAGCACGGGGAGCCCGGTGCGGCGCGCCGCGGCCGCGAACGACGGCGCCGCCGCCACCCGCACCTCGTGCCCGGCGGCTCGCAGCCCCCAGGCGAGCGGCACCATCGGGTAGAGGTGGGAGACGGCGGGATAGCTGGTCACCAGGATTCGCATGGGACACTCCGGGGAAGAAGGACGTGGCCGGTCACGACGCGTCGAGGACCTCGACCGCGCCGGTCGTCCCGTCCACGGTGACCAGCTGGCCGTCGCGCAGGACCTCGGTCGCGTTGCCGGTCGCCACCACGGCCGGGATGCCGTGCTCGCGCGCGAGGATCGACGGGTGCGAGAGCAGCCCGCCGGTGTCGGTGATCAGTGCGCCGATGCCGCCGAACAGCACCGACCACTGCGGGGTGGTCTCCGGGCAGACCAGCACGTCGCCGGGGCGCAGCTTCGCGAACTCGCGCTCGCTGATCACCACCCGCACGACGCCGGTGTACCGGCCCGCCGACGCCGCCGTCCCGCGCAGCAGCCGGTCGCCCGCCGCCGCCCGGTGCCCGGCGCCCAGCTCGGACACCGAGTCGATCCACAACATCGGCTCCAGCACCGCGCGATCGGCCGGGGCCAGCTCGGCCAGCACCGCCTCCCGATCGGGCCCGCTCTGGTACTCGCCGTAGGTCTGCGGGCCGAGGTGGGCCTGAGACCACGCCTGCTGGCCGGCGCGCAGCGACACCAGATCGTGCTGCGCCGCACCGGAGGCGAAGCCGGTGCGTGCTTCGTCCAAGGTGAGCAGGAAGATGTCGTCGACGTCGGCCAGCCGTCCGCCCGAGACCAGCCGGGCCGCCAGTTCGCGCAGCGCGTACCGGACCTGCGCCCAGGCGACGTGCGCCTCGAACCCGGTGTCGTCGCGCAGCGGGAACGCGCGTTGCGCGCGGGCCAGCGCGCGTTCGAACCGGGCGAGATCCGCGCCGGACAGCCGGGCGCGAGCCGCCGCGACGGTCTCCTCGCGCTCGGCGAGCGCCGCCGCCGCGGCGGCCTCCGGGTCGGTGCCCGCGTCGAGCCGGTCCCGGATCAGGCTCAGCACCAGCCGCGGCTGTTCCGCCAGCGACGGCTCGGCGAGGTCCGCGCCGAGACAGCGCTGGCCGTACTCGACGAGGTAGGCCTCGAACGCTTCGGCGAATTCGCCGGCCGGCTCCCGGAGCACGCCGGGGTCGCGCGCGGCGAGGCGGGCCAGGCGGGTCAGCTCTCGCGCGGGCTCGGCCGCTCGGCCGGGGAGTCCGGTCAGCATCGGGAGGATCTCCGCGGCGCCCCAGCCGAGCAGGTCCCGGCAGACGACGCCGAGTTCGCCCCAGACCATGCTGGACACGCCGCCGACGAGGAAGTGCAGCCGCTGTGCCTCGTAGGCCAGCTCGACCCGCCGGTCCAGTTCCGCGGCCAGCTCCGGCCCCGGCAGCTCGCCGAGGACCACCGACCGGACTGCGGTCAAGGCGGCGTGCAGGCCCGGGAGCCACTCGGCGTACCACCGGTCGACGATCTCGCCGTGCTTGTCGGCCCGGCCGGCCGCGACCACCTCCGCCGCCCGCTCGCGCACCGCGTCCACCGAGGCCAGCGGCACGATCCGCACGTAGGACCAGCCGCCGAGGTTCCGCACCTCGACCCGCTCGCCGAACGCGTAGGTGAACAGGTTCGAGCTGGTCCGGTTGACCGCCCGGATCAAGGTCGAGGTGTTCATCGGTGACAGCGGCTTGAGCGTGTACCCGCCGCGGAGCCAGAACCCCGGCGGCACCTCGAACTCGATCGCGACCGGCTCCGGCCCCGCGGCGGGCAACGCCGTGATCGGGCGTGCCTGCAGCAGGACGACGTCGTCGCCGTCCCACGCCCATTCGATGTCCTGTGGCGAGCCGGCGTCAGCCTCGACCCGCCGCGCGAGGTCCGCGACGCGGCCGGCCTGCTCCGCGGTCAGCACCCCGTGCGGCCCGCGGACCAGGGCGGGCGCGTCCGTGACGGCCCATTCGTCCGGCACGACCCGGCCGGAGACCAGCTGGTCGCCGAGCCCCGGCACGGCGTCGACGCGGACCGTGCCACGCGCGCCGGTGACCGGGTCGGCGCTGAACGCCACCCCGGCGGCGACGGCCGGGACCAGGGGCTGCACCAGCACGGCCAGCCCCGGCCGGTCCGCGCGGCCGCGGTACTGGCGCAGCCGGGCCGCGTCGGCCGACTCCCAGCAGGTGCGCACGGCCGCGACGAGCTCGTCGAACCCGGACACGCCGAGCACCGTTTCGTACTGCCCGGCGTGGGACTGCTCGTCCCCGTCCTCGGCGACGCCCGAGGACCGCACCGCCAGCGGCACGTCGCCGAAGTGGCCGGCCACGGACCGCAGCGCGGCCAGCACACCGGCCGAGAACTCGCCCTCCTCGAACGCGGCGACGGTGAGCACCAGCCCCGGCGGCACCGGGAACCCGGCCTGCCGCAGCCGCGCCAGCCGGGCGGCCTTCCGCCCGGCCTCGGCCGGCTCGAGGCCGGGCTCGTCCAGCGACCGGACGAGCGCGGGCCGGGTGAGCGTCACGCGGAACCTCCCGGGGTGTCGATGAGGATCGCGGCGTCCGCGTGGTTCCCCGGGTCGGCGGCGGAGCCCGCGTCGTCGAGGTCGGTGCGGACCGCGGCCGCCCGGCGGCCGAGGTCGGTCGCCTCGTCCGCGACTTCGATGAGGATCGCGGCGTCCGCGTCGCCCGCTCCGGCCGCGACCACGGCCTCGTACGCCAGCGCGGCCGCGGTCAGCACCGGCGTGCCGACGCCCGCTTCGGCCGCCGCGCCGGTGCCCAGCCTCAGGTCCTTGGCCATCAGCGCGGACCGGAACGCGGCCGGCTCGTACCGGCGCGAACGCATCAGCTCCGCCCGGAACGACAGGACTTTCGAGCTGAAGCCGCTGGCCCCGATGGCCGTCAGCAACCGGTCGCGGTCCAGCCCCGCCGCCACGCCGTAGTTCACGGCCTCGGCCAGCGCCGCGACCTGACCGCCCAGCAGGAGGTTGAACACCAGCTTCGTGGTGGCCGCGTTGCCGATCGGGCCGAGGTAGGACACCTCCCGGCCGATCGCGTCGAGGACGTCACCGGCCGACTCGACTGCCGCCCGCGCGCCGGCGGCGAGCACCCGCAGCTGCCCGGCCGCGGCCTGCGCCGGGTTGCCCAGCACGCAGGCCTCGATCCGGGTGACCCCCTCGTCCGCGAGCCGGGCGGTGAGCGACCGCGAGTACCCGGCCGAGACCGTCGAAGTATCCACAATGGACAAGCCGGCGCGGATCGCCGGCCCGGCCGCGGCCAGCACCGCGTCCACCGCCGGCTCGTCGGCGAGGCTCAGCAGCACGCGGTCGGCGCCGGCCACCGCGGCTTCGGCCGACTCGGCGAGCTCGGCCCCGCGGTCGAGCAGCGGGGCCGCCTTGGCGGCGGTGCGGTTGTGCACCAGCACCCGGTAACCGTGGTCGAGCAGGCTCGTCGCCATGCCCGAGCCCATCACGCCGAGGCCGAGCACGGCGATCGTCTTGGTGTCCATCGGCCTCAGCCCGCGGCGAACGCGGCCGGCGGCACCGAGATCTGCGAGATGCACCGCATCAGGCTCTTGGCGAAGTGCTGCCGGAAGCCTTCGGGCGTCTCGGTGTTGCGCTCCGAAGCGAGGTACGGCTTCAGCTGCTCCTCGACCAGGTGCACGCCCTCCTGGCGGGCCATGTGCCTGCCGATCTGGGCGAAGTCGCCTTCGTAGTGGATGAACCGGACCAGCTGCGCGTCGCGGATGAACACCGCGGTGCCGAGGAGCCGGCCGACCTCGGTGCCGCTCTCGTCGCGCATGATCGGCGAGTCGGCCCGCTTGAAGTTCGCGAAGATCCCGGCGATCTCGTCTTCGAAGCCGGGCTTGATGTCGTAGGTGATGGCCGCGTAGGGCATGGCAAAGCCTCCTGGTTCACATTCCGCCGTCGACGGCCAGCAGCGCGCCGGTGACGTAGGCCGACAGGTCACTGGCGAGGAACAGCACCGCGCCGGCGACCTCTTCCGGGGTACCGAGCCGGCCCAGCGCGGTCATCCGCTTGACCCGCTCGGCGACCGGCGGCGGAAGCTCGTCGCCGGTGTCGATCACGCCCGGCGCGATCGTGTTGACCCTGATCCCGCCGAACTCTTTGCACAGCGACCGGGTCAGGCCGATCACGCCCGCTTTCGCCGCGGTGTAGTGCGCCGCGCCCGCCATCCCGCGGAACGCCACCGAGGCACCCACGTTGACCACGCTCGCGCCCTCGGCCAGCAGGGGCACGCACGCCTGGGTGACCAGGAACATCGACGTCAGGTCGGTGTCGATCAGCCGGGTCCACCCGGCCGGGTCCAGCTCGGCCAGCGGGGCGTGCCCGTGCACGCCCGCGTTGTTCACCAGCACGTCCAGGCCGCCCAGCTGCGCCTTGCAGGTCTCCGCGACGCGCGCCACCTCCGACGCGACGGTCACGTCCGCGCGCACGACGCTGCCGCCGAGCTCGGCCAGCTCCCGCCGCAGCGACTCCGCGGCGGCGGTGTCCTCCCGGTGCACGGCGACCACGGTCGCGCCGGCCGACGCCAGCCCGAGCGTCACGGCCCGGCCGATCCCGCGGGTGCCGCCCGTGACGAGCGCCCGCTTGCCCTTCAAATCCAGTTCCACGATTTGCCTCCTATCCGGTCGCGACCACGGCGATCGCGTTGACCAGCAGTGCGGCGATCGCGAGACCGGTCCGCAGCAGGTTCCAGTTGCGCCACCGCGGGCGCGGGTCGTCCCAAGTGGACGGAACGGTTTCGAGCGTTTTGACCGACCGGTTGATCGGCACGTTGGCCAGGTGCGAAACCGCGGACACGCCGAGCAGCAGCACCGCCGCGAGTCCGAAGAGGACCGACGCGCCGGCGATCGCCAGCACGGCGTCGGCCACCACGGTGCCCAGCACGGTCAGCGGCATCACCGGGTCGTAGTTCTTCCCGATCAGCCGGTGGGCGGCCACGTACTGCTCGGGCTCCATCCCCCGGAATGCGGGCACCACGCTGAGCGCCACGCAGAACAGCACGCCGGCCGCGATCCCGCTGCCCGCGAGCACGAGCACCTCGAGCACGGCAACCACAATGGACTCCTAGTGTCGCATGCAGTGAATGACTCATTCCTGGCGTCCGACGCCATGAATGAGTCATTCACTGCATCGGACCAGCCGCCGCCAGGAGACTGTCGACGAACCTCAGCCGCGCGACACTAGTAGCTGGCCACGACCTGGTAGAGACCGAACGCGCTGCCCCGCGAGGCGTCCTGGTAGGGCCGCAGCGGCGAGGTCGTGCCGCGGTGGTCCGGTCCGGTCTCCCACTTCCGGAAGGCGTCCAGGTCGGCCCACTCGCTCATCACGACGAACGAGCGGGCCTCGCCCAGCGACTGCATCAGCTCGTTGCCGAGCAGGCCCGGCGTGCCGGACAGTTCGGCGCTGATGCGGTGGTAGGCCTCGGTGACGCCGCCGGTGTCGCTCTCCGGCGCCGCCGCGTAGATCAGCACCCGGACCCGGCTCACGCGGGAGCCCCGGCGCCGGCGCCGACCAGGTTGTGCACCACCCGCATCGTCTGCATGGAGCCCTTGCTGCGGTACGGGTGCAGCTTGCCGCGGTGCACCACGTGCTCCTCGCTGCGCTCGTACTCGCGGAACAGCTCCTCGCTGACCCAGTCGCTGACGATGTAGTAGACGCCCTCCTCCTCGTCGCCGCGGGAGAGCCACTGGCCGAGGTTGGCGCGCTGGCCGGTGATCGTGCCGGCGCTGTCGTACCAGACCTTCTCGAACTCCTCGCCCTTGCCGGGCAGGACCTCCATCCGCAGCATGACGCGGAAGACCTCGTTGTCGGCCATCGTGTTCCCTTTCAGATTCCGCCGTCGACGTGGACGGTCTCGCCGGTGATGTAGGACGACAGGTCGCTGGCCAGGAACAGCACCGCGTTGGCGATCTCCGCCGGGCTGCCCAGCCTGCCGATCGCCGTGAGCTGGTGATAACGCTGCTTGACTTCGTCCGGCAGCGGGCGTTCCGGCGTCTCGATCACGCCGGGCGCCACCACGTTGACCCGGATCCGGCGGCCACCCAGCTCCTTGGCCAGCGACCGCGCGAGCCCGATCAGCGCCGACTTCGACGCCGTGTAGTGCGCCCGCAGCGGGATGCCGACGGTCGCCACCCGGGAGCCGATCAGCACGATGGACGCGCCGTCGGACAGCAGCGGCAGCGCCTTCGAGATCAGCAGGTAGGCCGCGGTCAGGTTGGTGTCGAGGACGCGCTTCCACTCCTCGAGCGGCAGCTCGGCGAACGGGATGTGGCTGATCGCCCCGGCGTTGCTGACCAGGACGTCCAGCCCGCCCAGCCGCGTGCGGCACTCCTCCAGGAGCGTGTCGACCTGGTCGGGCCGGGTGACGTCGGCGAGCACGACGTGGTGTTCCCCGCCGATCTCCTTGAGCTCGCGGGACATCCTGGCGGCGGCCTCTTCGTCCGACCGCCCGCAGGTGACGAGGCCGGCGCCCGCCCCGGCGAACGCGTGGGACAGGCCGCGGCCGATCCCCCCGGTCCCGCCGGTGACCAGCACCCGTTTGCCGTCGAGCCTGATGCTCATGTCTCTCCTTCGAAGGGGGTCAGTACAGGACGGCGATGCCGTCGGCGAGCAGCGCGGCCGCCATCAGGACCGTGCGGGCGGTGTTCCACGCCTTCCAGCGCGCCCGCGGGTCCCGGCTGGGCCAGTCCGGGGGTTCGGCCGCCGGGTCGAGCTTCAGCACGAACCGGTTGATCGGCACGGCCTTGGCGACCGACACCGCGATCACCGACGCGACGAGCACCGCGGCGACCACGAACCAGGCGCCCGAGGGCGCGGTGATCGCGGCGACCACGTTGGCCAGCAGCGCGACCGCGTTGATGATCGGCATCGCCGGGTCGTACCGCGGCTGCAGGTACTGCACCATTTCGACGTAACGCCGGTAGGACAGCACCTGCATCATCGGCGCGAGCCCGACGGTGGTGCAGAACATGTCGCCCGCGGCGATCCCGCCGCAGACCAGCGCCAGCAGCGCGGCGATCTGGTAGCCCATGAGCTCAGACCGGCACTTCGGCTTCGCGCGCGGCCTGCTCGAGGAGCTGCTTGATCCTCGCCTGCTGCCGGACGCTGTTCCCGTTGATCCGGGCGGCCATCGCGTGGTCGTCGAGCGGGGCGCCGGGCTTCATCTCGAAGTCCTGCACCCAGCGCAGCCGCACCCCGCCGGCGACCTCGGTGTACTCCCAGAACAGCGTCATGTACTTGAACGGTCCGGTCTCGACGCGGTGCGAGAGCGTGGTGCGGGCCGCCTCGTCGAGGCGCCGTTCGGACACCCACGCCCACACCTTGCCGTTCTCGTCTGGGTGCAGCGCGAGCCGGAAGGTGATCCGGTCGTCCCGGCGGTCGAGCACCGTGGCCTCGCCGTACTCGTCGAACAGCTCGGTCCACGACTCGACGTCGTTGGTCCGCTGCCAGACCAGCTCCATCGGCGCCTCGATGAACACGCTGTTGTCCGTGTGCGCGGCCATCTCAGGCGATCCCGACGGGGTTGTTGATGTAGCCCAGCAGCTGCCGCAACGTCATCGACTCGGCGGTGACCTCCTCGGGGATACCGCGCCCGGAACGCTGCTGCAGCCGCGCCGCGATCTCGAGCACCGCCAGCGAGTCGTAGCCGAGTTCGGCCATCTCGACGTCCAGGATGTCGCCGTCCAGGTCGACGGACTCGTCGGTTCCGCACGTGCGCAGGACCTGTTTGAGATCTTCGAGCGTGAGCACGTTCTCCTCCTTCGTGGTCAGGGATCAGCGGGTGAGCACGAGCGCCGAGTTGAACCCGCCGAAGCCCCGGGCCAGCACCAGCGCGGTCCGCACCCGCGCGGGCCGGGGCTCGGAGACCAGGTCGAGGTCGTGGGCGAGTTCGGTGACGCCGACGGTCGGCGGCAGGACGCCGTCGCGCATGGCCAGCAGCACGCAGGCGACGTCCAGGGACGCGCCGCCCGCGGCCAGCCGCCCGGTCATCGTCTTCGGCACCGTGACCGGCACCCCGCGGGCGCCGAACACCCCGGCCAGTGCCGCGGCTTCCTCGGCGTCGCGCTCTCGCGTCCCCGCGCCGTCGGCGAACACGACGTCCACATCGGACGGCCGCAGGCCCGCGTCCGCCAGCGCGCCGGTGATCGCCCGGAGCAGCCCGCCGGGGCGGCCGGAGCCCGGCCGGGGATCGAACGTCGCCGCGTACCCCGCGACCCGTCCGTACACTTCGGACACTCCGCGGGCGCGGGCGGAGCTTTCGTCCTCCAGCACCAGGATCGCGCCGCCCTCGCCCGGCACGTGGCCGGAGGCCCGCACGTCGAACGGCAGGTACTCGCCGCGGGTGAACTGCCCGCCGGCGCTTTGGCACACCAGCGCGTACGGCGACAGCGCCGCCTCGGTGCCGCCGGTGACCACGGCCTTGGTGCCGGTGCGCAGCATCCGCCGGCTTTGCGCGAGCGCGTCCAGGCCGCCCGCCTGCTCGGCGACGACGACCCCGCAGGGGCCGCGCATCCCGTGCCGGATGGACAGCTGGCCGGTGGTCGCCGCGTAGAACCACGCGATCGACTGGTACACCGACACGTATTCCGGGCCGGCGCTCCACAGCCGCTCGATCTCCCGCTGGCCGAACTCGTTGCCCCCGGACGAACTGGCGGTGATCACGGCGAGGTCGTAGTCGTCGAAGTCCCGCTCACCCCCGGCGCCGATGCCCGCGTTCCGCAGGGCCTCCTCGGTCGCGGTCATGGCGAGCCGGGTCCAGCGGTCGGTCTGCACGGTGATCCGGTTGGGCAGGGACTCCGCCTCGTCGGACACCGCACCGACCTGCGAGACCGGGTAGCCCGTGGCGTCGAACCGGGTCACCGGCGCGAGCCCGCTGCGCCCGGCCAGCACGTTCGCCCAGAAGTCCTCGACGCCGACGCCGTTGGGCGCGACCACCCCGATCCCGGTGATCACCGGGGCGGCCGCCGCCGTCTCCGATGTCGGCACAGTCGTCACAGTGGTCACAGTCGTCATACCGGCTCCCGGGTCAGGACAACGGCCGTCTGGAACCCGCCGAAGCCGCTGCCGACGGTGAGCACGGTGTCCAGCCCGGTTTCCCGGGCGACGTTCGGCACGTAGTCGAGATCGCATTCCGGGTCGCGCTCGTGCAGGTTCGCCGTCGGCGGCACGACCTGGTGCTCCAGCGCCAGCGCGCAGGCCGCGACCTCCAGCGAGCCGATCGCGCCGAGCGAGTGCCCGATCATCGACTTGATCGAGCTGACCGGCACGCGGTAGGCGTGCGCGCCGAGGCTGCGTTTGACCGCGGCGGTCTCGTGCCGGTCGTTCTGCTTGGTGCCCGAACCGTGGGCGTTGACGTAGCCGACGCGGTCGCCGGGCAGGCTGGCCCGGCGGAGAGCGACGTCGATGGCCTCGGCCAGCTCGCGGCCGTCGGGTTTCAGCCCCGTCATGTGGTAGGCGTTCGCCCTGGTCGCGAAGCCGGAGACCGCGCAGTAGACGTGCGCGCCGCGTCGCCGGGCGCTCTCGGCTTCCTCGACGACGAAGACGGCGGCCCCTTCGCCGAGCACGAAACCGTTGCGCGTGCGGTCGAACGGACGGGACGCGCGCGCGGCGTCGTCGTTGTCGGGGGACGTGGCCTTGATCGCGTCGAAGCAGGCGACGGTGATCGGCGAGATCGGCGCGTCGGTGGCGCCGGCGAGCATGACGTCGGCCTCGCCGGACTCGATGAGCCCGGCCGCGTGGCCGATCGCGTCGAGCCCGGAGGTGCAGCCGGTGGAGATCGTGGCGACCGGGCCCTGTGCGCCGCAGCGCCAGGCGACTTCGGCCGCGAAACTGCTCGGGACGAGGTACTCGTACAGCTGCGGGGCGGCCTTGGCGGGGTCGACCACCCAGTCGCGGGCCCCCGCGGAGACGGTGAGGTACTCGTTCTCCAGCCCGATGGTGGCGCCGACGGCGCTGCCGATCGTGACGCCGAGCCGGTACGGGTCGAGCGCACCCGGGTCCAGGCCGCCGTCGACCACGGCTTCGTCCGCGCAGACGAGCGCGAACTGCGCCGCGCGGTCGAGGCGCCCGGACTCCTCGGCGGTCAGGCCGTTGAGCTCGCCCTCGAAGTCGCACTCGGCCGCGATGCGCGAGCGGAACCGGGAGGCGTCGAAGGCCGAGATCGGCCGGGTCGCGGTGCGGCCTTCGGTGAGCAACGCCCAGAAGGCCTTGGTGCCGATGCCGCCCGGGGCGACGACGCCGATGCCGGTGATGACCGCGGTCCTCGTCACGGTGCCCCCACGGCCGGCTGGGCCTCGGCCGGCGCCGGCAGCTCCTCGGTGTCGACGTGGCCGAGCTCCGGGCGCGGGGCCAGCGGGCACAGGTGGAACACCGCCTCGGCGGGCTCGCCGGTGTGGTTCTCCACCCGGTGGCGGGCGTTCTTCGGCACGACGAGGCCTTCACCCTCGTACAGGACGTAGGCCGCGCCGTCGACGCGGGCGGTCAGCTCGCCGCGCGTGACGTAGAGGAACTCCTCGGAGTAGGGGTGGTAGTGCTCCGAGACGAACTCCCCCGGCTGCAGGGTCAGCACCCCGAGGAAGCCGGTCGTGGCGCCGGCGGTCTTGGGCCCCAGGACGACTCGCAGCTCGCCGCCGCGGCGGCGGTTGGGCTCGGCGTCGGCGTAGGAGGCGATCTTCAGCTCCCCCATCAGACGGCCCGCCAGCTGTAGAAGCGGTGCGCCATCGCGTCGGCCGGGCCACGCCAGGTCTGCGGGTCGTACGGGGTGATGAACGCGTCGAGCTTCGTGTTGATGTCGGTCCACAAGGGACTCTTGCGGGCCTTGGCGAGCCCCTCGGCCAGCGGCCGTTCGGCTTCGATGAGGTGGAAGTACAAGCCCTGGTAGGAGAACAGCGAACGCGCCGTCACACCCACCGTCGCCGGGAGCTCCCCGGCGTCGGACTCGCCGAATATCCCGGCCACCGATTCCGCCGAGTCCGGATCCATGCGTGCCACGATGAGAGTGCGTTCCACCCGTGCCGCCCTTCCCTGAAGCGAGGTCCCGATGTTTTCGCGGGCAGGGACGATGTTCGTCGGCCGCATTAGAGAACGGTTCGAAATCCGGTCGCACTTTTGCCGGGCCGCGATTTCACGCGGACCGGACGCGGAATCGGCGGCGCCGCTCAGCCCACCCGGGCCGGATCGCCGCTCATCGTGGCGAGCACGCGGCGCAGCCAGTCCAGCTCGGCGTGCCCGACGGCGCACAGGTAGTCCAGCTCCATGACGCGCTTGAACTCCAGGTGCGGGCCCGCGGCCGCCAGCTGGGCGGCGTACTCGGCGAGCCGGCCTTCGAGCCGGATCCGGCGCTGCCGCAGCGCCGACACCTGCAGGTCGGCGTCCAGGTTCCCGAGCAGCGACAACGCCGCGCCGAAGGCCGGGATCTCCTCCGGCGTGGTGACCAGGCGGGACAGCTGCGTCGCCATCTCCTCACCGCCGTCGGGGGTGATGCGGTACACCGTCCGCTCCGGGCGGCGCCCCTCCCGGGTGGTCTCGACCGGCTCGATCAGCCCGTCGGCCTGCAGCCGCTCGATGGCCCGGTAGATGCTGCGCGGCAGCCCGGGGATGATGTTGTCCTTGTGCCGCTGGCGGATCAGCCGCAGCATCTCGTACGGATGCCGGTCGCCTTCGTTGAGAAAGCACAGCACGGTCAATGCGGCGAAATCCCGCGTTCGGTTCACGGCACTTCCTTTCCGAAGTATTTCGTTCCGCACTATTTCACCGGCCGGATTTTCGAGGCACGGGAAGGCGGACAATGGGAGGAGCGCCGATTCCGCGGGGAATCGGCGCTCCTCGGGCGGAACTCAGCGGGCCGCGACGGCCACCGCGGGCGCGGCGGGTGTGCCCGTGACGGGCACGGCGAGCCGGGCGGTCAGCGACCGCCGGGCGAGCACGAGCGCGAGCCCGGAGCCGAGGCCGGCGCCCGCCAGCACGAGGTAGTAGACCGGGCGCGGGAGCACCGCGGACAAGTGCACGAGCTGGCTGCCGATGCCGGCACCGAAGGCCGAGCACATCCAGTACAGCCCCATCGTGCGCCCGGCGAAGGTCGACGGCGCGACGTCCACCGAAGCGCTGAGGCCGACCGGCGCGAGCACCACCTCGCCGAGGGCGAGCAGCAGGTAGACCGCGATCAGCCACCAGGGTGAGACCAGGCCGCCGGCGGCGAGCCCCGATGCGGCGCTCATCAGCAGCATCGACCCCGCGGCGGCGGCCAGCCCGATGGCGATCTTCACGGGCAGCGGGATGCGCTCGCCCGCGCGGGTCCACAGCACCGCGAGCACCGGCGCGAGCACGAGCATGAACAACGGGGTCGCGGAGGCGAACCAGCCGGCCGGGATCGTGAACCCGCCGAGCCGCCGGTCGGTCGCGTGCTGGGCGAACAGGCTGAGCAGGGAGTTGCCCTGGATGACGAACATCCAGAACAACGCGGTCGCGGCGAGCACCCAGCCGAACGCCGTCACCCGGCTCCGCTGCGGCACGCTCAGCGCGGGGCTGCGGCGCAGGACCAGGAAGTAGGCCACCGGCGCGATCAGCGAAAGCAGGCCCATCGCGATCACGACGTGCATCAGGGTGAACGTGCCCGCCAGCACGTCGGCGGCCGCCGGCACGGCGACGACGCCGGCGGCGATCCCGGCGATCAGGGCGGCCTTGCGGCGCTCGGCCGCCGAGGCCGGGTGCCCCGGTTTCCGCCCCAGGTCGCCGAAGGACCGGCTGCCCAGCACGAACTGCGCGACCCCGAAGGTCATGCCGACGCCGGCGGCGGCGAACCCGAGGTGCCAGTCGACGGTCTCCCCCAGGAACCCGGTCACCAGCGGCGCGACCAGTGCGGACAGCTGGATGCTGACGTAGAACAGCGAGAGCGTCGACTCGCGCTGCGCGCTCTGGCCGGGTCCGTGGAACCGGCCGAGCAGCGCGAGCATGTTCGGCTTGAGCAGCCCGGTGCCCGCGGCGATCAGCCCGAGCCCGAGCCACGTCGCGGCGGCGGCCGGGACGAGCATGGTGAAGTGCCCGAGCGCGATGCCCGAGCCACCGATCACCACGGCCCGGCGCTCGCCGAGCACCCGGTCGCCGAGCCAGCCGCCGGGCATGGCGGCCATGAAGACGAGACCGACGTACGCGCCGAAGAGCGCGGCCGCGGTTCCCATCGGCAGGCCGAGCCCGCCGCGGGCGGGTGGGGCCGCGGCGTAGAGCGCGAGGATCGCGATCATGCCGAAGAAGCTGAAGCGTTCCCACATATCCGTGAGGAACAACGTGACGAACCAGCGTGGGCGACCTAGGACCATGCGGCGAGCATGCGGCGGTCGCTTCGAGCACTGCTGGAGAAGGACTCGCGGCCTCGCGCGCGCGGCCGGCCACGCGCGCGAGGCCGGCCGGAACAACCGCACCGCACGCGGACCCGAGTCTTTTTCGAGCGCCTGGTGGTGTTGTTCGGCCCGACGCCCCGAAAGGAGACCGATGTGAGCGGTCCGTCCACTTTGAACGACATCAACCGGCTGGGTATCGCGTTCGCCGAAGCGAAGGTCGTGCTGGCCGCCGTCGAGCTCGGCCTCTTCACCCGGCTGGGGGCCGGGCCCGCGACCCGGGACGAGCTGTGCGCCGCGCTCGGGCTGCACCCCCGCGCCGCCCGGGATTTCCTGACCGCGTTGACCTGCACCGGGCTCGTGCACCACGAGGACGGCAAGTACGCGGCGAGCCCGGCCGCCGACACCTACCTCGACAAGACCAAGCCGACCTACGGCGGCGCGTTCCTCGAACGCGCGAACCGGATGATGTACCCGGCGTGGGAGAACCTCTCCGGGCTGCTGCGCACCGGCGAACCGCAGCTGGCCGGCCGCGAAGACCAGGCCGCCGCCTTCGAAAAGATGATGGGCAACCCCGATCACCTGCGGAACTTCCTGCGGATGATGGACGCCGTTTCCGGGCCGCTGGCGCCGGAACTGGCGACGAAGTTCGACTGGAGCGCCCACCGCACGGTGCTCGACGTCGGCGGCGCGCGCGGCAACCTGCTCGCGCAGGTGCTCAAGGCCCACCCGCACCTGACCGGGACGGTGTTCGACCTGCCCCCGATCGAGCCCATGTTCGACGAGCACATCGCCGGCTTCGGGCTGACCGACCGGGCGCGGTTCGCCGGCGGCGACGCGTTCACCACCGAACTGCCCGCGGCCGACGTCGTCGTCACCGGGCACGTCCTGCACGACTGGGGCCCGGCCGAGCGGACCGAACTGGTGCGGCGGATGGCGCGGGCGGTGAACCCGGGCGGTGCGCTGCTGATCTACGACATGCTGCTGGAACCGGCACCGGCCGACCCGTGGAACACGCTGATCAGCCTCAACATGCAGCTGCTCTCGCCCGGTGGGTCCGAGTACACCCTCGCCGAGTGCGAGGAGTACCTCGCCGCGGCCGGGCTGTCCGATGTGGACACCGTGCGCCTCGGCGACCACGACACCCTCGTCATCGCCCGGAAGCCCGCATGAGCTCCGCACGGGTGCCCGTCCTCGTCGTCGGCGGCGGCCCGGTCGGCCTGTCCACCGCGCTGTTCCTGACCCGGCACGGCATCGCGCCGACACTGGTGGAGCGCCGGGACTCCACGTCGTGGCTGCCGCGCGCACCGGGCATCCAGGCCCGGACGCTGGAGATCTTCGCCGCGGCGGGCCTCGAGCGGGCGATCCGCGCGCTCGAGATGGGGGACTCCCACCCGTACTTCGAGGGCGGCATCCTCCGCACCCCGACCCTGGCCGAGATCGGCACCGCCGAAGTCGTCGAGTCGCCGTCTCTGGACGGCGCGGAGATCAGCCCGCAGCGGGTGATGGGCTGCGGCCAAGACCGCTACGAGCGCGTGCTGGCCGAGCACGCCCGCGCGGGCGGCGCAACGCTGGAGTTCGGCACCAAGCTCGTCTCCTTCACCGCCGGTGAGGACGGGGTGACCGCCGAACTGGAGTCCGTCGCCGACGGCACGCGGCGGACGATCGAAGCCGATTACCTCGTCGCCGCCGACGGCGCGAGCAGCTTCGTCCGGCGCACGCTCGGGATCACCCAGGAGGGGCGGGGCACGGTCTTCCACGCCCTGAGCATCTACTTCCGGGCCCCGCGCCTGGAAAGCGTGATGCACGACCGCAAGTTCATCCTGTGCTACGCCACCAAGGGCCCGACGGTGATGACGCTGTCCCGGCTGCACGGGTGCGACCCGTGGGCCGGCGCCGCGCTGTACGACCCGGCCGAGGAGTCACCGGCCGACTTCACCGAGGAGCGGTGCGTGCAGGTCGTGCGGGACGCCGCCGGGGTGCCCGACCTCGAGGTCGAGATCGTCGGCACCGTGCCGTGGGAGGGTGCCCAGCGGGTGGCCACCACGTTCCGGGCCGGGCGGGTGCTGCTCGCCGGGGACGCCGCGCACGTGCACCCGCCCGCGGGCGGGTTCGGCGCCAACACGGGCATCCACGACGCGCACAACCTGGCGTGGAAACTCGCGGCCGTCCTGCGCGGCTGGGGCGGGGACCGGCTGCTCGACAGCTACGACGCCGAGCGGCGTCCACTCGGGACGGCCATGGCCGACCAGGCGTTGCTGCGCAACCGGATCCGGCACGGCCACGCCTCGGCGGCGGACCGGGCCCGGATGGTCGACGACATCATCGTCACCCTCGGCTACCGGTATTCGTCGTCGCCGGCCATCGCGGTCGAGGACGACGACGCCCCGGTGCTCACGCCGCGCCTGGAGCTGACCGGGCAGCCCGGCACCCGGGCCCCGCACGTGTGGCTCCGCCGCGACGGGAAGCGCGTTTCGACGGTCGAGCTGTTCTTCGGCTCGTACGTGCTGCTGGCCGGCCCCGACGGCGAGAAGTGGCACGACGCGGCCACCGTGGTCGCCACCGAAACCGCGGTGCCGTTGCGCTCGTTCCGGATCGGCCGTGAGCTGGTGGAGGACGAGGGTGCCGACTGGGCGAAGGCCTACGGGGTCGCGCCTGACGGCGCGGTGCTGGTGCGTCCGGACGGGTTCGTCGCGTGGCGCACGACGGAGGCCGGGCACGACCCGAAGGCCACCTTGCACACGCTGCTGGAATCCCTGGTCTGACCGTTCCCCGAAACAGCTGAAGCGCCTTCGCCGGTGGATTCCGGCGAAGGCGCTTCAGTGCGTTTCAGACCGTCACCGGCTCCCGGCAGTGCAGGGCCGCCAGCACGTCGCCCAGGTCCTCGGGTGTGAACCCGGATTCCTTGCGCCAGGCCACGAACCCGTCCGGACGGACCAGCAGCGCCCCGGTCCCGGTGATGCCGTGCCGGGCCTGCCCGGCGCCTTCGAGCACGAAGGACCTGAGTCCGGTGTCCACCTTCGTGCCGGTGAGCAGGACGTACTCGCGTCCGTAGCGGTCGAGGGTGGACCCGCTGCCGAGCAGCAGGTGCGGCGCCCGCGTGCCCGGCTGCCCGGTCAGCTCCGCGGGCTCCAGCGCCACCGGTCCGTCGCCGTCGGCGAACGGGCCCGGGTAGCGGTACCCGAACACCGCGGCGTCGTAAGGCACCGGTGCGTGCCCGGCGGGCGCGGCCACCTTGGCCCCGCCCCGCGCGTTCATCAGCAGCAGCGCCTGCCCCAGGGTGAACTCCGCGACCGGACGGCGCTCGGCGTCGTAGGTGTCCAGCAGCGCCTCCCCCGCCCGGCCGCTCAGCACGTGCGCGAGCTTCCAGGCCAGGTTGTGCGCGTCCTGGACGCCGGTGCCGGCGCCGAACGCGCCGGTCGGCGGCATGACGTGCGCGGCGTCGCCGACGAGGAACACCCGCCCGGCGCGGTAGGTGTCCGCGACGAGCGCGCCGACTTCGTAGCCGAGCACCCGCACGCCGTTGTCCAGCTGCGGGACGAGGGAGACCGGCAGATCCGGCACGCCGGTCGCGGCCCGGATCGCGGCCACGCAGCGCTCGTCCCCGAAGTCCTCGATGTGCTCGCCGCGCTCGGGGAAGTACGGGGTGTTGAACACCCAGCGCCGGTCGCCGCCGTGCGGGAACAGCACCGTGCCTTCGGCGGGCGTGGTGAGGTGGCACGACGCGACGAACCGGCCGTTCGCCGGGTCGTGGCGACCGCGCATCGGCCCGGACAGGTCGGCGTCGAAGACCATGCTCGCGACGTGGCCGATCCGGCCGGGACCGTGCCGTCCGATGCCGAGCAGCGACCGCACCGTGCTGCCGTTGCCGTCGGCGCCGACCACGTACGCGGCCCGGATCCCGCGCTCGCCGTCCACAGTGGACACCGCGGCGGTGACCCCGGTTTCGTCTTGGTCGAGCCGGACGAGCCGGTGCCCGAACCGCACGTCCGCGCCGAGTTCCTCGGCCCGTTCCCGCAGCACGTGCTCGAGCCGGTCCTGGTCGATCATCCCCCAGCCGGACGGGCTGACCTCGGCACCGCCGCCCGCGTCGGCGGGCGGTCGCTGTTCGGTGCGGCTGAGCTCCTCGCCGGCCAGGGTCACCGCGCGCAGGAGGTACACCGAGGGCAGTTCGCTCACGTAGCCGCCGCTGTCGGTGACCGCGGACGCGAGCCCGACCTGGCGGAGCAGCTCCGCCGTCCGGGGGTTGATGCTGCGGGCCCGCGGGTGGATCAGCGTCCCGGAATGCCGCTCCACCACGGCGGTGCGCACGCCGAGCCAGGAGAGGAAGGTGGCGGCGGCGAGCCCGGTCAGGCCGCCGCCGGCCACCAGGACGTCCACAGTGGTCGTCTTCACCGCGGGGCCTCCAGCAACGCGTGCCGCAGCTGCCGGGTCAGCCGGTCGGTGACGCCGAGCGCCGCGAGGTAGGCCGGGAACGAACCGTAGTCGCGGGCGACCTGGTCGTAGGCCGCGTCGAGGTAGGTGGCCACGGTGCCGGAGGACATCAGGTAGTCCTGGCGGATGACGTCGTCGGGCACCCCGAGCACCTTGAGCAGGATCACCGTCATCCAGCCGGTGCGGTGGTTTCCCCCGGTGCAGTGGTAGAGCAGCGGGCGCTGACCGGCGTCGGCGATGTGGGCCAGCGCGTCGACGAACTGGTGGCCCAGGTTCGGGTTCGAGACCAGCAGCCGGTAGTTGTCCATGATGGGGTCACCGGTGGACGGCGGCGTGTTGGGGTCCGGCGGCACCGCTTGATCCGGGTCGCCGACCGGTTCCGCGACGTGCGTGACGCCTGCCGGAATCGGGTCCGGGCCCTCGGCGGCCGCTTCCGCGCTCGAGCGGAGATCCACGTCGTCCTTGATCCCCAGGCCGGCGAGCTCTTCGCGGCCGGTCGCGGTGGCGGGCGTCAGCCGCGCGGTGCGGAAGATCGTGCCCCACCGGATGCGCAGACCGTCCGCGGCCGGGTAGCCGCCGAGGTCGCGGGCGTTCTTGACGCCGTCGAGGTCGACGAGCTTCGCGGCCACCCCCTCGCCCAGCCGCGCCCCGCCGGGCACGATGGTGAAGTACCAGCGGGACGCCGGCGCCAGGCCGGTCACGGTCACCGCCCCCGTGGCGTCCTTCGCGACCAGCACGCCGTCCTGCGCCTTTTCGATCGGGTGGGTGGCGGCGTACACCGACACCGAGCGGACGTCGTTCGCGGGTGACCAGCTCAGCTGGTAGCTGCCGTCGGCGGCCCGCACCGCCGTGGCACCGGCGATCGGCAGCGGCCGCGGATCACAGGCGAACGCGGAAGCACCGCCGGTCAGGACGGCGGTGGCGGTGAAGACGGCCGTCACCACCCCACCTCGCCGCAAGGACAAGCGCAACATAACGGTCTTCTTCCTCTGGGTCGGATCAGGAACACGTGCGGGACACGCGCGCGGCCCCAGGCTCGTCACCACCGGTCGAAGCGCGTTGGGACCCGGCTCGACGGCCGGCCGGGAGTCCCAGCCGGGTCCCAACGAGGTTCGAGTCCGCGCGCCGACCATGCGAGGCGAAGCTGCCACCGGAAGACTGGAGACCGGCATGCGGATCGGGGTCGGCCTGCCCGCGATGGTTCCGGGCACCCGCGGCGCGGACCTGCTCGGCTGGGCCGTGACGGCCGAGGCGAGGGGCTTCTCGACGCTCGGGGTGCTCGACCGGATCGTCTACCCGAACCACGAGCCGCTCACCACGCTGGCGGTCGCGGCCGGAGCGACGCGCCGGATCCGCCTGTCCACGACGGTGCTGCTCGGCGCGACCCGCAACCCGGCCGTGCTGGCCAAGCAGGCGGCGACCCTGCACGAGCTGTCCGGCGGGCGGCTGGAGCTCGGGCTCGCCGCGGGCGGGCGGCGCGACGACTTCGACGTCACCGGCACGTCGTTCACCCGGCGCGGCCGGAACCTGGACGAGCTGATCACCACCGTGCGCCGGACCTGGCGCGACGGCGAGATCGGCCCCACCCCCGCGACGCCCCCGCCGGTGCTGCTCGGCGGGCACTCCGAGGCGGCGGTGCGGCGGGCCGCCGCGATCGCGGACGGGTGGATCTCCGGGAGCGGCTCGGCCGAGCCGTACGCCGACCGGCTCACCCGGCTGCGCAAGGCCTGGGCCGACGCCGGCCGCACCGACGAACCCCGGCTGGTCGCGCTGGCCTACTTCGCGCTCGGCCCGGACGGGAGCACGCTGGCCCGCGCCTACCTCGGCGGCTGCTACCGCGGGATGGGCCGCTACGCCGAGCGGGTCATCGGCGAAACGCTGCTCACGCGGGAGGCGCTCGCCCGCACCGCCGCCGAGTACGCCGACGCCGGCTGCCAGGAGCTCGTGCTCTTCCCGTGTTCGGCCGAGCTCCGCCAGCTCGACCTGCTCACCGAGGCCCTGTCCGGTACGGGTCTGCTCGGTGCGGGGCTGTCGTGAGGGCGCTGGTCACCGGGGCGGGGCGCGGCATCGGGCTCGCCGTCTGCCGTCACCTCGCCGACGCCGGCTTCGAGGTCGTCGCGTCGGCGCGGCGCCTCGCCGACGCCGAGGCCGCGGGAACCGGCCGGGCCGTGCGGCTCGACGTCACCGACGCCGGCTCGGTGGCCGCCGCGCTCGATCAGGCCGGCCCGGTCGACATCCTGGTGAACAACGCCGGGGTGCTCCTCGACGCCGGTGCGCCGCCCGAGTCCGTCCCGCCCGAGCTCGTCGCCGAAACCCTGGCGGTCAACGCGCTCGGCGCGCTGCGCGTGTCCCAGGCCGTGCTGCCGGGCATGTTCGACCGCGGCTGGGGCCGGATCGTCATGGTGTCGAGCGGCACCGGGGCGTTCAGCCACGGCCTGTTCACCGGCGCACCGGCCTATTCGGTGTCCAAGACCGCGCTGAACGCCGTGACCGTGCTGCTCGCGAACTCCGCGCGCGGCCGGGGGGTGCTAGTGAACGCGGTCAACCCCGGCCGCGTGCGCACCCGCATGATGCCCGAGGCCGACGGGGACCCCGCGACCGCGGCCGCCGACATCGCCTGGGCCGCCACGCTGCCCGGCGACGGGCCGACCGGCACCTTCTTCCGTTCCCGCGAACCGATCGATTGGTGAGGATCCCGATGACCGAAGCCGTGACGGCACTGCCCGCGTTCCCCTTCCGCGTGCGCACCCCCGGGGAAGCGCTCGACGAGTACGCGAAACTGCGCGCGGAGGCGGCGGTGACCCGGGTCCGGCTGCCCGGCGGCCACGAAGGCTGGCTCGTCCTGCGCCACGCCGAGGTCCGGACCGTCCTCACCGACCTGCGGTTCAGCAAGGAAGCGATGACCAGGCCGGACGCGCCGAGGCTGATCCCGGTGCACCGCGGCTCGCGGTCGCTGGTGAACCTGGACCCGCCGGACCACACCCGGTTGCGCAAGCTGGCCTCGCGCGAGTTCACCCAGCGGCGGGTCGACACGCTGCGGCCGCGGATCGAGGAGATCACGGCGGGCCTGGTCGACGCGATGACCGGCAGTGCGCAGACCACCGCCGACGCGGTGACCGCGCTGGCCCTGCCGCTGCCGATCACGGTGATCTGCGAACTGCTCGGCGTCGAACCCGCCGAACAGGCGCAGTTCCGGCAGTGGGGCGACAAGGTGCTCACCGTCGGCGGACCGGGCGCGGACGCCGACGCGGCGCGCGAGGCCGCCGGCGCGCTCATGGGCTACCTCACCGGGCTGCTCGAGCGCAAGCGCGCCCGGCCGGGCGAGGACCTGCTGACCCGGCTGCTGCAGGCCCAGGAGGACGGCGACTCGCTCGACGACGGGGAACTGCGCACGCTCGCGATGACGATCCTGATCGCCGGCTACCACACGACGGTCAGCGCGGTGTCGCACCTTCTCGTGCACCTGCTGGAAGATCCGGCGCGGTACCAGTCCATCGTGGACGATCCGGGTCTGATCGGCACCGCCGTCGAAGAGGCACTGCGCTACAGCCAGGTCGCCGGCGGGTTCGGCTCGATGCGGATCGCGCTCGAAGACGTCGAGCTCGGCGGGGTGACGATCCGGGCGGGCGAGCCGGTGATCCCGCTGATCAACTCCGCGAACCGCGACGAATCCGCGTTCGCGGCGGCGGACGAGCTGCGGCTGGACCGCACCGACAACCCGCACCTGGCCTTCGGCGCGGGCATCCACTTCTGCCTCGGTGCCGCCCTCGCCCGGCTGGAACTGCGGGTGCTGCTGGAAACCCTGGTGGCCCGGCGGATCCCGCTCGCACTGGGCGTCCCGGTGGACGAGCTGTCGTGGCACCTCGCGACCGCGTTCCCCCGCCCGGCCGAGCTGCCGATCCGATGGTGACCGCGCCGAGGTTCGGCATCCTGGGCTGCGCCGACATCGCCGCGCGCAAGACGGTTCCGGCGATGGCCACCGCGGGCCTGCGGGTCACCGCGGTGGCGAGCCGGTCGGCGGCGAAGGCGGCGGCCTTCACCGCCCGGTTCGGCGGCGAGGCCGTGACCGGCTACGCGGCGCTGCTGGAGCGGCCGGACGTCGACGCGGTGTACATCCCGCTGCCGATCGCGCTGCACCAGGAATGGGCGGAGGCGGCCCTCGAAGCGGGCAAGCACGTGCTGGTGGAGAAAACGGCGACGATCGGGACGGCCGCGGCCGCGCGGCTGGTCGAGCTCGCGACCGCGCGCGGGCTGGTGGTGATGGAGAACTTCGCGTTCCCCCACCACTCCCAGCACGCCGAGGTGGCGGAGCTGGTGACGAAGGGCGTGGTCGGCGAGCCCCGCCTGATCACCGCGGACTTCGGCATCCCGCCGACGGCGCCGTCCGGGATCAAGTACTCCGGCGCCCTCGGCGGCGGCTCGCTGCGCGAGACCGGGTGCTACCCGATCCGGGCATCCTGGCCCTACCTCCGCACCCCCGAGGTGGCCGGCGCGGTGCTCGTGCGCTCCGGCGAGGTGGACGTGTCCGGCAGCGCGCTGCTGAGCGACGGGGAGGTGGCGGCCCAGTGCTCGTTCGGGTTCGTGCACACCTACCGGAACGCGATGTCGGTGTGGGGCAGCGAGGGCCGGCTGACGCTGGACTGGGCGTTCACCCCGCCGGCCACGACGCGCCCGGTGCTGCGCCTGGAGTCCCAGGACGTGCGGGAAGAGCGGACGCTCCCGGCGGACGACCAGTTCCGCAACGTCCTGCGGCACTTCGCGAGCCTGATCGGCGACCCGGCCGGACGCGCCTGTGAGTACGAAACGCTGCTGACCCAGGCCCGGCTGCTCGAAGAGGTCGTCGCGCGGGCGTCGTGACCCGCCTGTGCACCGGGGTCGGGGGGGGGGGGGGGCGCCGCGGGGCCCCCCCCCCCCGGGGCCGGGGCCGGGGCCGGGTCAGGCTGGTTGGGACTGTGGGGTCCAGGGCTTGATCCAGGGGGACTCCGGCCAGCCCTCGGCGGCCGCCATGAGGGGCATGGCCGTGCCGCCGTCGATGTGCTCGCGGATGATGTCGGCGTGGCCCGCGTGGCGGGCCGTCTCCTGGATCAGGTGCAGCAGGACCCAGCGGACCGACCACGCGTCGACGTCCGGCGGGAACCACGGGACGCCTTTGGGCACCGGGACCGCCTGGCCCAGGTCGTCGATGCCCGCGATGACCTCCGCCGTGCGGGCGGCCACCTCGTCGTACCGGGCCAGTGCGCCTTCGAGGGTCTCGTCCTCGCCCAGGCGGTGCGCTGACTCCCACTCCGCCACGGCCTCGCCGAACGGCTTCTGCGGCACCTGCAGCACCGTGTCCATCCAGCTGTACTCGGTCGCCGCGACGTGCTTGATCAGGCCGCCCACCGACAGTGCGCTCTTCGTCGAGGTCAGTCTCGCCTGTTCGTCGGTCAGCCCGTGGGCCGCCAACCTGAGCACGTACCGCTGCTGCTCCAGGAAGCTCAGCAGCCCGTCACGCTCGTCGGCCACCGGGCGCACGTTTCCCGCCATGTCGATCCTTCCGCCAAGAGATGCTTACGGGCGATCGTGCCACCCACCACCGACATTTCCGGCGGGAAACCGGCTATCGATGCGCGTGCCGCGGCGCCGGCTTGACGAAAGCGTACGTGCCGCCGATGGCGTACAGGGCCGCGCGGACCACCAGCTGCGCCCGCGTGAAAACGCCTTCGTAGGCGTCCAGCTGCCGAGCGAGCACGACGGCCAGCCAGGTCGCCAGCACCAGCACCAGGCCCACGACCGCGAGCGCGCGCCAGCCCGGCGGCCACCACAGGATCAGGCTGATCACCCCGGCCACCAGGACGACGCTGAGCAGCGCCGACAGCAGGTCGCTGCGCTCGGGGTAAAGGGCCTGCAGCAGCGCGAGCGCGCCGAACGCGCTCACCGAGATCGAACTGAGCCGCGCGGACCACTGGACCGGCCCGAGCCGGTGCAGCGGGGGCCCGGCGAGCAGGAACGCGACCCCGGACACGGCGAGCAGGACCCGGAACACGGGCGGCCCGGTCAGCAGCGCCTCGGCCGGGTCCCGCACCGGGGAGACGCCGGTGGGCAGGAAGAATTCCAGCAGCCAGCCCGAATACGCCAGGACGGCCACCCCCATCAGGAGGGCCGAGGCGATCCGAGCCGTGCGCACGAGGCAGAGCGTAAGCGACCGGCCGCGCCACGGCCCGTCGCCGTGACCAGGTCCACCGACTCGTTATGCCTGCGGTCGGACGAAGGGGAACAGGACCGTCTGGCGGATGGAGGCACCGGTGAGCATCATGAGCAGCCGGTCGACGCCCAGGCCGAGCCCGCCGGTCGGCGGCATCCCGTGCTCCAAGGCGAGCAAGAAGTCTTCGTCCAGCTCCATCGCCTCGACGTCACCGCTGGCCGCGCGCAGCGACTGCCCTTCCAGCCGCCGCCGCTGCTCGATCGGGTCGGTCAGCTCGGTGTAGGCCGTGCCGACCTCCGACCCGAACGCGATGAGGTCCCAGCGTTCGGCCAGCCGCGGGTCCACCCGGTGCTGGCGGGTCAGCGGCGAGACGTCGGTCGGGTAGTCGGTGTAGAACGTCGGCAGCACGGTCGCGCCCTCGACGAGGTGCTCGAACGCCTTGAGCACGAGGTCGCCGTGGCTCGGGTCCTCCCCCACCGGCACCCCGGCGGCCACGCACAGGCGGCGCAGCTCGGCCACCGGCGTCCCCGGGTCGATCTCCTCGCCGAACCTCGCCGAGACGGCTTCGTGGACCGGCACGACCGGCCAGTCGCCGGAGATGTCGTACTCGACGACCTTCCCGTCGGCGTCGGGCCGCCGGACGACCTGAGCCCCGTACGCCGCTTCGGCCGCGTGCTGGACCAGTTCGCGGGTCAGCGTCCGCATCGTGTCGTAGTCCGCGTACGCCTGGTACGCCTCGAGCATCGTGAACTCGGGGTTGTGCGTCGCGTCGACGCCTTCGTTGCGGAAGTTGCGGTTGAGCTCGAAGACCCGCTCGACGCCGGCCACGCACAGCCGCTTCAGGTACAGCTCGGGCGCGATCCGCAGGTACATCCGCATGTCGTAGGCGTTGATGTGGGTGACGAACGGCCGGGCGTTGGCGCCGCCGTGCACCGTCTGCAGCATCGGCGTCTCGACCTCGAGGTAGTCGGCGTGGTGCAGCCGGTCGCGCACCGCGCGGACCACGGTGGACCGCAGCCGCAGCATGTTCGTCGAGTCCGGGTTGACCGCCAGGTCGAGGTAGCGCTGCCGGACCCGCGTCTCCGGGTCGGTGAGGCCCTTTCGCTTGTCGGGCAGCGGGTGCAGGCACTTCGCGGTGACCGTCCACTCGTCGACGAGCACCGAAAGCTCGCCGCGCTTCGACGTCACGACCTGGCCGCTGACGCCGACGTGGTCGCCGAGGTCGACGCCGGTCCGCCAGCGGGTCAGGTCCAGCTCGCCGGCCTCCAGCATCAGCTGGATCTCGCCGCTGAAGTCCTTGACGCGGGCGAAGCACAGGCCGCCGAGGATGCGCAGGTTCAGCACCCGCCCGGCGATCCGGACCCGGTGCCCGGTGGTGGTGTCCGGCGCCAGGTCGCCGTACTTCGCCACGACGTCCCCGATGTGGTCGTCGCGGCGGAAACCGACCGGGTACGGGTCGATGCCGGCCTCGCGCAGCTTGTCGAGCTTGGCGATGCGGACGCGGACCTGTTCGGGCCGCCGCCAGGCCTTCGGCGCCGGTGCCGCCGCCGACTCCTCGATCTCCTTGACGCGCGCGACGAAGTCCTCGCTGACCGTCTCCAGCCGCAGCGACCGCGCCCGTCCGGTCGGGACGAACCCTTCGAGCGCGCCCGCGACGATGCCGACCCGCGGCAGCCGCCGGGCCGAGGAGTAGCAGAGGAACCGCGGCTCCCAGTCCGGCCCGTACTTGGCGTTGGACCGGTACAGCGACTCCAGCTGGAAGAACCGCGAAAACACGCTGAGGATGCCACGCCAGGCCCGCAGCACCGGGCCGGCGCCGATCCGCTCGCCCTCGGAGAACACCGCGCGGAACATCGCGAAGTTGAGCGAGATCCGCTGCGCGCCGAGGACCTGCGCGGCCGCGACCGTCTCGGCGATCATGTACTCGTTGAGGCCGTTCTCGGCGTCGCGGTCGCGGCGCATGAGGTCCAGCGAAAGCCCGCGGCGCCCCCACGGGACGAACGACAGCAGCCCGCGCAGCTCGCCGTGGGCGTCGTAGGCCTCGACCATCACGCTGCGGCCGTCGCTGGCGTCGCCGAGCCGGCCCAGCGCCATCGAGAACCCGCGTTCGGTCTCGGCGCCGCGCCAGGCCTGCGCCCGGGCGAGCAGCTCGGTCATCTCGGCCTCGGGGATCTCGCCGTGGCGGCGGACCCGCGAGGTGTAGCCGGCCCGCTCGATGCGCTTGACGGCCTGGCGCACCGAGCGCCGCTCCGGGCCGGCCAGGCTGAACTCGCGGACGTCGAGCACCGCTTCGTCGCCGATTTCCAGGGCACGCAGACCCGCCCCGGTGTACGCCTTCGCGCCGCGTTCGCTCGCCCCGAGCACGCCCGGGGTCCAGCCGTACGTGCGCGTCTCGTCGAGCCACGCCCGGACCGCGTCGGGCCACGCCTCCGGGTCGCCGACCGGGTCGGCGCTGGCGACGCTCGTGCCGCCGAGGACGCGGTAGGTCACCGCCGCGCGGCCGTTCGGCGCGAAGACGACGCTCTTGTCGCGCCGGGTGGCGAAGTAGCCGAGGGAGTCGTCCTCGCCGTGTTCGGCGAGCAGCCGGCGCAGGCGGAGCTCGTCCTCGTCGGTCCGCAGGGCGCGGCTGCGCACGCCGCGGAAGAGCAGGTACAGCGCCGCGGTGGCGACCGCCGTCGCGCTGAGGTCGAGGAACAGGTCCAGCCAGCCGGGCCCTTCGCCCACGCCGATCCGGCGCAGCTGCAGGTTCTCGCCCGTGGCGTGGTTGACGACCCAGGCGAAGCGCTCCCACGTGTCGCCGAGGTGGCCGGGGAACGCCTCGGTCAGGCCCCACCCGACCAGGATGACCACGGCGATGCCGCCGAACAGCATGCTCAGGCCGTCGCGCCAGGCGCTCGGCGCGAGGCGGGCCGGGAACGCCGGGCGCAGCGCGAGCAGGAGCACGATCAGCCCGACCGAGACGGCGTCGGCGATGGTCAGCACCCACAGCTGCGCGGGGATGTGCCGGACCTGCTTCGGGCCGAGGGTCAGCACGTCGGGTGACCAGAGCAGGGTCGCCTGGAGGGCCAGCGTGAGCAGCAGCCCGCCGACCTGGAACAGCACCAGGGTGTACAGCGCGGCCTTCTTGCGGCGGCGCAGGGCGGCTCCGAGCACCACCAGCAGCAGCACCATGATCAGGCTCTCGCTGGTCGGCACGCTCAAGCCGGAGAAGGCCATGTCGATGCCGTTGAGCACGCGGCCGTGCGGGCCGCCGGTGAAGAGCAGGATCACGGAGAACACCGCGGCCAGCTGGACCACGGTCGCGGCGATGCCGCCCGCCTTCGCCTTCCAGGCGGGGAGGCGAGGGCGCGAGCTCGCGAGGTTTCCCATGGGTGGTTTCGTCGCCTTTCGCGGCCGGTCGGGGGTCATGCCCTCTTCTTGACGTAAGTGAACCCGGGTTGGTTGTCCCCGGACATCAACCTGAAGGCTGACGGCCCGTCCTCCCCGGGGGTGTGAAGCTTGTCGCACGCGGTTGGGGCCGGTCCGGGGGCGTGTCACTCTTTGAGACGCCTCTGTTCCACGACCCGGGGACCTCGACGAGGCCTCGAGGGAAGGACGGTCGACGACGATGTCTGCCAGCGCCGAAGAACCCGCCCCCTACGGCACCGGACCCGCCGCTCCCGCGGCACCCGCCCCGGGCCGGAAGGTCCGCGTCCACCACCTGCGTGAGCTCAAGGAACGCGGCGAACCGTGGCCCATGCTCACCGCGTACGACATGTACACCGCCGCGCTGTTCGACGAGGCCGGGATCCCCGTGCTGCTCGTCGGCGACTCCGCGGCCAACAACGTCTTCGGTTACGACACGTCGCTGCCGGTGACGGTCGACGAGCTGCTGCCGCTGGTCCGGGCGGTCACCCGGTCGGTCAAGCGGGCCCTCGTGGTCGCCGACCTGCCGTTCGGCTCCTACCAGCTCTCGCCGCAGCAGGCGCTGGAGACGTCGGTGCGGTTCATGAAAGAGGGCCGCGCGCACGCCGTGAAGCTCGAGGGCGGGCGGCGGTTCGCCGCCCACGTCGAGGCGCTGACCTCGGCCGGCGTGCCCGTGATGGGCCACATCGGCTTCACCCCGCAGAGCGAACACAACCTCGGCGGCTACCGGGTGCAGGGGCGCGGCGAAGCGGCGGACGTGCTGCTCGCCGACGCGCTGGCGCTGCAGGAGGCCGGGGCGTTCGCGGTGGTGATGGAGATGGTGCCCGCCGAGGCCGCGAAGCGCGTCACGGCGGAGCTGAAGATCCCGACGGTCGGCATCGGCGCGGGCCCGGACTGCGACGCCCAGGTGCTCGTCTGGCAGGACATGGCCGGGCTGCGGCGTGGCAAGGCGCCGCGGTTCGTCAAGCGCTACGCCGACGTCGCGACGGTGCTGCAGGACGCGGCGACCGCGTTCGCCGAGGACGTCCGCCGAGGTGAATTCCCGGCGCCGGAGCACGCGTTCCACGACTGAACCCCGGGTCACCGGCGCTGGAACCGTTCCGCGAGCGCCGGGTCGTTCTCCCACCACAGGCCGGTCTCCGGCGCTGCGTCCAGCTGGCCGTCGATCTGCTTCGCCCGCCGTTCGTCGTCGCGGGCCCACCGCACGAACAACGCGACGACGAACGGCAGGCCGGCGACGTCGCCGCCGATCCACAGCACGCCCGCGCCGATGATCTGGTCGGTGCGCGGATCCGGGCCCCAGCCCGGGTGCGCGGCGGCGTAGTGCGCCGGGGCGAGCAGCGGGCCGAGCCACAGCACCAGGCCGAGCGCGCCGTCGAAGACGACCTCGGCGAAGGCGATCCACACCGACACCAGGTGCGGGTCCTCCCGCGGCGTCGGATCGAGGCCCAGGCGCGTCCAGAAGTACGTGAAGCCGGCGAGCACGAGCCCCAGCCGGACCAGGCCGTCGACGAGCGGTGAGCGCAGCGTGAGGTCGTAGAGCGGCGTCAGGTACAGCACCAGCACCGGGGCGACCAGGACGGCCGTGACGACCGGCGGGAACGTCAGCGCGCGGGCGAGCGGGCCGCGGCCGTGCCGCCGCAGCCACGGGACCTCGGCGGTCTCCAGGAGCAGCCGGACGGGCGCGCCCAGGGCGAGCAGCAGCGGCGTGATCATCAGCAGCGTCACCGTCTGGACCGCGCGGACCCAGAAGAACGTCGTGTCGTAGACCGCCAGCGGTGAGCACGTGACGACCAGGATCGTCGCGAGCCCGGCGAGGAACGCCGTCGTCCGGCCCGGCGGCCAGCCGCGGCGGCGGGCCGCGCGGACGTAGAGCGTGCCCGCAGCGAGTACGCCGAGGACCGCCGGGGCGTCGAACGTCAGCGGCACGTCAGACCGCGAAGAAGATCAGGCTGCCGATTCCGGCGACCGCGCAGTAAATGGCGAACGGGGTCAGAGTACGCGTTTCGAAGTATCCGGTGAGGAATCGGACAGAAATGTACGAAGCGACCCCGGCGATGACGCTGCCGACGAGGGCGGGGCCGAGCGAAGCGTGGTTTTCGGGGGCGAACAGCGTCGGCATCTTGAGCACGCCCGCGGCCAGGATCACCGGCGTGGCCAGCAGGAAGGCGAACCGCGCCGCATCCTCGTGCCCCAGCCCGCGGCGCAGGCCGGCGACCATCGTGATGCCCGAGCGGCTGATGCCCGGCAGCAGCGCGAGGATCTGCGCGGCGCCGATCAGCACCGCCTCGCCGACCCCCAGCTTCGCCAGCCGGACGTCGGTGGCTTCCTCGACCGAGACCGCGCGCATGACCAGCGTGTCTTCGGTGGAAAAGTCCACTGTGTCCGCTTCCGCCGCGGGCTTCTTCCGCGAGAACTTCTCGGCGGCGTACAGGACTCCGCCGTTGAGCGTGAGGAAGATCGCCGCGGGCACGGGCTTGCCGAGGAAGTCGCGCAGCAGGCCCTCCAGGAGCAGGCCGGCCAGCCCGACCGGGATGGTGGCCAGCACGAGCAGCCACGCGAGCCGCTGGTCGGGAGTGCGCACCTCGCGCCGGCGGATCGACGTCCACAGCCCGCCGATGATCCGCACCCAGTCCTTGCGGAAGAACAGGACCAGCGCGAGCGCGGTGGCGACGTGCATCGCCACCAGCACCGCGAGGTACGGCGAGTCCTTGCCGATGCTCAGGTCCCGCTGCCACGAGCCGCCCAGCCAGGCGGGCAGCAGGATGCTGTGCCCGAGACTCGACACCGGAAACAATTCCGACACCCCTTGCAGTGCGCCGACGACAATCGCCTCGAGATAGGTCACCGCGGACATTTCGTACCCCTTTTTCCAAATCCCGACACCGGAAAGTACCCGGCCTTTCGTTAGCGCCGGGCAAGGGGGACGCGCGCGCTCAGCGTCATCACAGCTGTCATTCACATACATGAACATCAGTCATGTTCTTGACTGGTGTTCGGCTCGTGGCTTAGCGTTTAGCCCGTCGCCGCCACGACGAAGCATCGAACCTCGACGAGGAGGACGGAATGCGTGTGCGGATCGCCGGCCGTCGTGACCACCCCGACGGCCTTGCCCGAGGCACCCGGATCTGGCAGGCAGTCAACTCCCACCTCGAAGAATGCGCGGACGCGGCCGTGAGCCGCTGACGCACCCGGACCGGGGACCCGCTCAGCCCGGCGGCGGGGGCGGGTCCCCACCTTTCTTGGTCGTCGTCCCGGCACTCGGCGGCGGGGCGTCGGGGCGACGGCCAAGGCCCTACGGCACAGTGATTTCCCGATACGGCACAGTGACTCGCATGGACGAGCTGTACCCGCCGATCTCCCCGCGCGCCGAGGGATTCCTCGAAACCGGCGACGGGCACCGGATCCGGTGCCAGGAGGCGGGCAACCCGGCCGGGAAACCGGTCGTGGTGCTGCACGGCGGTCCCGGCAGCGGGATCGCCCCAATGGCCCGGCGGCACTTCGACCCCGCGGTCTACCGGATCGTCCTGTTCGACCAGCGGGGCTCGGGACGATCGACGCCGGACGCGGACGATCTCAGCGCGAACACCCTGTGGCACCTGGTCGCCGACATGGAACTGCTGCGGGACCGGCTCGGCATCGAGCGCTGGCAGCTCTTCGGCGGCTCGTGGGGCGCCACCCTCGCGCTCGCTTACGCCGAGACGCACCCTTCGCGCGTCAGCGAGATCATCCTGCGCGGGGTCTTCACCGTGCGGCAGAGCGAGCTGGACTGGATCTACCGCGGCGGCGCGGCCCACCTGTTCCCGCGCGAGTGGGAAGCGTTCCTCGCCCCGCTCCCGGCAGGGCTCCGGCAGGACCCGCTGGCGGGGTACGCGGTGTTGCTCGACGACCCGGCCGAGGAGGTCCGCCACCGCGCGGCGGTGGCGTGGAGCACCTGGGAAGGCGCGACGGTTTCGGTGCTGCCGCAGGAGTCGTTCCGCCGCCAGTACGCGGACCCGGCGTTCGCGTGGCCGTTCGCCCGGCTCGCGGTCCACTACTTCACGAAGGGCGCCTGGCTCGACGACGGCCGGCTGATCCGCGACGCGGGCAAGCTCGCGGGCATCCCGGGGGTGATCGTCCAGGGCCGCTACGACACGGTGTGCCCACCGGTCACGGCGTACGAGCTGCACCGCGCGTGGCCCGGTTCGGAGCTGAAGCTGCTCGAGGGAGCCGGGCACGCGGTGACGGACCCGGGCGTCCTGGCGGCACTGCGAGCGGCGACGGACTCGTTCCGCGAGTAGCGGCGAAACCGCCTAGAGGCGGCCACCCGAAGCCGTGTCGCCGGAGAGGCGCTGGGCCAGGTACACCGGGACCGTCGAGGCCACGATCAGCACCGCCGCCACCACGTTCACGATCGGGGCCTGGTTGGGCCGGAACAGGTTGTCGTAGATCCAGATCGGCAGCGTCTCCATGCCCGTGCCCAGGGTGAACGTCGTCACGATGATCTCGTCGAACGACAGCGCGAAGGCCAGCAGGCCGCCCGCCAGCAACGCCGATCGCAGCATCGGGAACGTCACCAGCCGGAACGTCGTGAGGCCGGTCGCGCCGAGGTCCATCGACGCTTCCTCGAGGTTGCCGCCCATCCGGCGCAGCCGCGCGACCACGTTGTTGAACACCACCACGATGCAGAACGTCGCGTGTGCGATGATCGCCGTCAGCAGGCCGAGGTCGATGCCCAGGATGGTCCGGAACGCGTTGTTCAGCGCGATGCCCGTGACGATCCCCGGCAGCGCGATCGGCAGGATGATCAGCAGCGACACCGGGTTGCGCCCGAAGAACCGGTAGCGCTGCAAGGCGAACGCGGCCATCGTGCCGAGCACCAGCGCGATCGCCGTCGCCGCCAGGCCCGCCTCGACGCTCGTCCGCAGCGCGTGCAACGCCCCTTCGTTCGACGCGGCCCGGCTCCACCACTCCAGGGTGAACCGCGACGGCGGCCAGCCGAACGTCGTGTCCGCGTTGAACGAGTCGAGCAGCACCACCACCAGCGGGAAGTAGATCACCGCCAAGCCGAGTCCCAGCGCCGTCCACAACAACACCCGGGAAGTACGCACGCGAGCTCCTAGAGGTTGTCGAGCGCGCCGGTGCGGCGCACCGCGGCCAGATAGCCGAGCATGATCACGACCGGCACCGTCGCCACCGTCGCCGCGAACGGGAGGTTGTTCGCCGCGCCGATGTTGTCGTAGACGACGTTGCCGAGCATCTGGGACGTGCCGCCGACGATCTTCACCGCGATGTAGTCGCCCAGGGACAGCGAAAACGTGAAGATCGAGCCCGCCACGATCGCCGGGAACGTCAGCGGCAGGATCACCGAGCGGAACGTCCTCAGTGAGCGGGCGCCGAGGTCGCCCGAAGCGTCCACCAGGGAATCCGGCAGCCGGTCGAGGCCGGCGTAGATCGGCAGGATCATGTACGGCAGCCAGAGGTAGGACAGCGTGACAATCGTGGCCGTGACGCCGTAACCGGGCGAAATCGAGCTCAGCGCGCCGTTGCCGGACAGCATCGACCGCCACGCGTACGCCTTCACCAGGTAGCTCGCCCACAGCGGGGTCATCACCGCGATCACCAGGATCCGCTGCGCGCGCGGCGAAGCGAGCTTGGCCATCGCGAACGCCATCGGGAACGCAACGACCGCGTCGATCACCGTGACCAGCGCCGCGATCCCGACCGTGCGGAAGGTGATCGTGCGGTAGACCGCGTCGGTGAACAGCGTCTCGAAGTTGCCCAGCGACCAGTCGACGACGACCTGGCCGGTGAAGGCGTCGGTGTGCCAGAACGCCGTGACGAACAGCGCGGCGAGCGCGCCCAGGTAGGCCAGGCCGAGCCAGAGCAGCGGGGCCGAGAGCAGGAAACCCAGGCGCAGCTTGGGTCTCCGGTAGAAGAAGGCGGTCATCTTGCCTCGCAGGATGAGGCCGGACGCGGCGGGCGGAGTGGGGGGACACAGGCCGCCGCGTCCGGGGTTCGGGGGTCAGCCCTTGATTTCGGTCCAGGCGCGGGTCCACTCGCCGTAGTCCTTGCACTTGACGTCCGTGCGGCCGTCGAGGCACTGCGGGATCGGCGTGGTCCAGTACGCGATCTTCGCCGCGTACGCCGCGTCGCCGGCGTGGTAGGTGTCGCAGAGCGTCTTGTCCGACATCTCCGCGCACGCCTTCGTGTTCGCCGGCGCCTCGCCGAAGTACTCGGCGACCTGGGCGTTGACCTTCGGGCTGATGATGTGGTCGAGCCACTTGTACGCGCACGTCTTGTGCGGCGACTTCGCCGCGACCATCCAGGTGTCCGACCACCCGGTCGCGCCTTCGCTCGGCACGGCGGACTCCAACGGCGCGCCTTCGCCCTTGGTCAGGTTGACCGTGACCTGCCAGGCCGTGCCGACGACGGCGTCGCCGTTCTTCAGTGCCTGCGACTCCTTGAGGTAGTCCGACCAGTACTCGGACACCAGCGGCCGCTGCTGCTTGAGCAGGTTCACCGCCGCGGTGAACTGCTTGTCGTCGAGGGCGTACGGGTTCTTGATGCCGAGGTCCGGCTGGTGCGCCTGCAGGTACAGCGCGGCGTCGGCGAGGTAGATCGGCGAGTCGTAGGCGATCACCTTGCCCTTGTAAGGCGAGTTCGCGTCGAACATCACCGACCACGACGCCGGGGCCGGCGTCACCTTGTCGGTGCGCCAGGTCAGCAGGTTCGCGCCCCAGCCGTGCGGGATGCCGTAGGAGACGCCGCCGACGCTGTTCCAGGACTTGTTCTTCAGGAACGGCTGGACGTCGGCGTAGTTCGGGACCAGCGCGGTGTTCACCGGCTCGGCGTCCCCGGACGCGACGAGCCGCAGCGACGCGTCACCGGAGGCGGACACGACGTCGTACTGCCCGGTCTTCATCAGCGTGACGGCCTCGTCGGACGTGCCGAACGGCTTGACGTTCACCTTGCAGCCGGTCTGCTGCTCGAACGGCGTCACCCAGTTCACCTTCGGGTCGTTCGAGCCGTTCTCCGCGTACCCCGGCCAGGCCAGGACGTTCAGCTGGCCTTCCGGCTGCCCGAGTGCCTTCAGCGCCTCGAGCTTCGGCGGCGTGAACCCCTGCGCACCCGGCGGCGCGGACGAGTTCGAGCCCGACGTGCCACATGCAGCCAACAGCAGGCTAACGCCGAGGATCCCGGCCAGCCGCGTCTTCCTGTTCTTCATGGCAACCCTTTCACTGACCAGGGACCTGGAAGCTGTGTTCGTTCCGCCAGCTCAGCCGGACGCGGCCGTCGGCAAAAGCGGCGTCATCGGTGTTCTGCCGGACGACCGAGAGCTGCCCGCCGGCGTCGAGCGCCACGGCGTACCGCACGGTGGCCCCGGCGTACACGACGTCGGTGACCGTGCCGGTGGCGCTGGTGTCGCCCGGAGCGGCGGGTTCGGAGAGGTTGCCGTCGATGCGGATCTTCTCCGGCCGGATGCTGAACAGCCCCGGCCGGCCGATGACGCTCTCGGCACCGCGGCCGCCCAGCAGGTTGGACGTCCCGACGAACCCGGCGACGAACGCGCTCGCGGGCCGTTCGTAGACCTCCTCGGGCGGCCCGACCTGCTCGATCTTCCCGTCGTTGAACACCGCGATGCGATCGCTCATGGTGAGCGCCTCGTCCTGGTCGTGGGTGACGAAGACGAACGTGATGCCGACGTCCCGCTGGATCTGCTTGAGCTCCAGCTGCATGGCTTGGCGCAGCTTGAGGTCGAGCGCGCCCAGGGGTTCGTCGAGCAGCAGCACCTTGGGCCGGTTGACCAGCGCGCGGGCCAGGGCGACGCGCTGGCGCTGGCCACCCGAGAGCTGCGCGGGCTTGCGGGAGCCGTAGTCCTCCAGCCGCACGGTCTTCAACGCCTCGAGCGCGCGCTCCCGGCGTTGCCGCTTCGGGACGCGCTTGACGCGCAGGCCGTACTCGACGTTCTGCTGCACGTTCATGTGCGGGAACAGCGCGTAGTCCTGGAACACCGTGTTGACGTCGCGCTCGAACGGCGCGAGCCGGCTGACGTCGTGGCCGTCGAGCTCGATCGTGCCCGCGGTGGGCAGCTCGAAGCCGGCGATCAGGCGCAGCACCGTCGTCTTGCCGGAGCCGGACGGCCCGAGCATCGAGAAGAACTCGCCCGGCGGGATGTCGAGGTCGACGCCGTCGACCGCGTGGACGTCGCCGAAGTGCTTGCGCAGCCCGGAAAGCCGGATGGCCGGGCGCGCGCTTTCGGGTGCCACGGGCTCTTCGCGGGTCTCGGACGGTGCTTGGTTGGGCATCGCGACCCTCACAGTGCGCTCATGACGTGCTTGACGCGCGTGTAGTCCTCGAGACCGTAGAGGGAGAGGTCCTTGCCGTAGCCCGACTTCTTGAACCCGCCGTGCGGCATTTCGGCGACCAGCGGGATGTGCGTGTTGATCCAGACGCAGCCGAAGTCGAGCTTCGCGGCGGCGCGCATCGCCCGCTGGTGGTCGCGGGTCCAGACCGAGGACGCGAGGCCGTACTGCACGGCGTTGGCGGCCTTCAGCGCTTCTGCCTCGTCGGAAAAGCGCTGGACGGTGATGACCGGGCCGAAGATCTCGTTCTGGCTGATCTCGTCGTCTTGGCGGACGCCGGAGACCACGGTCGCTTCGTAGAAGTAGCCTTCGTCGCCGATCCGATGTCCTCCACAGTGGACGGTCGCGTGGGCGGGCAGCCGTTCGACGAACCCGGCCACCTTTTCGAGCTGGGCGGCGTTGTTGAGCGGGCCGTACGCGACACCTTCCTCGTCCGGCTTGCCCGTCTTGGTGTTCTCCGCCTGCCGCTTGAGCGCGGCGACGAAGGTGTCGTGCACGTCGTCGGCGACCAGCACGCGGGTGGCCGCCGTGCAGTCCTGGCCCGCGTTGAAGTACCCGGCGACGGCGATGGCCTCCGCGGCCGCTTCGAGGTCGGCGTCGCCGAAGACGATGACCGGTGCCTTGCCGCCGAGTTCCAGGTGCACGCGCTTGACGTCGTTCGCGGCGGATTTCGCGACTTCGATGCCCGCCCGGACCGAGCCGGTGATCGACACCATGGCCGGAATGTCGTGCTCGACCAGCGCGCGGCCGGTGTCGCGGTCGCCGCAGAGCACGTTGAACACGCCCGGCGGGAGGAACTCGCCGGCGATCTCGGCGAGCAGCAGCGTCGACGCCGGCGTGGTGTCGGAGGGCTTGAGCACGACCGTGTTGCCGGCGGCGAGGGCGGGCGCGATCTTCCAGATGGCCATCAGCAGGGGGTAGTTCCACGGCGTGACCTGCGCGCAGACGCCGACCGGCTCGCGGCGGACGAACGACGTGTGGCCTTCCAGGTACTCCCCCGCGGCTCGGCCCTCGAGCACGCGCGCAGCCCCCGCGAAGAACCGGACCTGGTCGAGGACCATCGGGATTTCTTCGGCCATGGTCAGCGCAATCGGCTTGCCGGTGTTCGCGGACTCGGCACGCACGACCTCCTCGGCGCGGGCTTCGAGGGCGTCAGCGAGCTTGAGCAGCGCGAGCTGCCGCTGGGCGGGGGTCGTCGTGCGCCAGGTTTCGAACGCGGTCGCGGCGACCTGCAGCGCGTTGTCGACGTCCTCGGGCCCGGCGATCGGGGCGGTGCAGAAGGGGCGTCCCGTGACGGGGTCGACGATCTCCGCCGTCCGGCCCGACTTGGACTCGACGTAGGCGCCGCCGACGTAGTGCTTCAGCTCCTGCACGCTCACTCCTCGGTGCTGACGGGAGCTAAAACATATGACTCCATATGTAATAGGACAAGGGGATGAGGCAAGATTGGTGCGAACGGGTAGTCCGACCGGCGAGGATCACGATGCGCAAAGGCATGTCGCACAGCGCGCGATCCGCCATGTTCGCCCCGCTCGGCCAGGTCGGGCGGGCGGAGGCGGTGGCGGCGCGGCTGGTCGACGCCATCACCCTCGGCCTGCTCGCCGACCAGGAACAGCTGCCCAGCGAAGCCGACCTGGCCGCGCAGTTCGGCGTCTCGACCGTGACGGTCCGGGAAGCGCTCGTGGCCCTGCGGCAGCAGGGTCTGGTCGAGACGCGGCGCGGGCGCAGCGGCGGCAGCTTCGTCCGCGCGCCGGCCAACCCGCCCCCGGACGCGTGGCGCGCGCGGCTGCGCGAGGTGTCGCTGTCGGACCTCCGGGACGTCGGTGACCACTACCTCGCGATCGCCGGGGCCGCCGCCAAGCTCGCCGCCGAGCGCAGTTCCCCCGAAGACGTCGCCCGGCTGCGGCTGGCGACCGACGACCTCCGCACGGCCCGCGGCCTCGACTTCACGCGGGCCGAGCGGCAGTTCCACCTGGAGGTCGCGGCGGCCGCGCAGTCGCCGCGGCTGACGCACGAAGAGGTCCACCTGCAGAGCGAGCTCGGCGGGCTGCTGTGGCTGCCGCTCGGGCCCGCGGCCCCCTCCTGCGAAGAACACGCGGCCATCACCGCCGCCATCGACGCCGCCGACGGCGAGCTGGCCCGCAAGCTGACGGAAGAGCACCTGCTGCGCGCGCTCGACCGGCTCGCGGACGTGCACCTCGCCTTGCTCACCCCGTAAACTCCCGCACACTCCGCGCATCGAGGTGAGCACCGTGAACGACACCCGCACGCTGGCCGGCGACGAGGTCGTCGAGCAGGTTTCCGCGTTGGTGGAAGGGGTTTTCGAGCGGCTCAAGCCCGTGCAGGCGGCCGCCGAGTCGGTCCTCGCGAACACGCCGGCCGCCGCCGCGCTGCACCGGATCCGCCCACAGGTCACGGAGGCGCTGGGCGGCCTGATCATCGGCGCGGGCTTCGTCAGCGCGCCGCACGTGCTCGCCGACTCGGAATTCGGCTTCGAGTGGTGGACGGCCGGGTCTCCCCCGGCCCAGCTGTTCATCAGCCTCGACCCGGCGAGCGAGAACTTCCTGGACTACACGCGCCAGTCGTGGTTCACGGTCCCCCGCGACACCGGGCGGCGGCACATCAACGGCCCGTACGTGGATTACCTGTGCACCGACGAGTACACGCTGACGTTCACGATCCCGGTCGTCCGCGGCGGTTCGTTCGCGGGTGTGGTGGGGGCGGACGTCTACGTGCGCGAGTTCGAACGCGCGGTGCGTCCCCGGCTGCGCTCCCTGGGCCGCGGCGCGGCGTTGCTGAACGCGCAGGGCCGGGTGATCGTGTCGAACAGCGTCCGCCGGCCGACGGGATCGCTGGTGCGCGAAGCCGACGTCCCGGCGTGGTGGTCGGCGGGGGCAGCGCCCGGGCCGGGGCTGCGGCGGTGCGGGGATTCGCCGATCGTCCTGGTGACCGGGGCTCAGGGCCCGCCCATCAGCGCGTAGCCGACGAAACAGCCGGGACCGGCTCGCACGAGCACCGTGAGCGGTGTCTCCGCGGGCAACGGACGGGTGACGAACACGGCGTGCGGTGCCCCGAACAACGTGCTCACCTCGTCGACCTGGGTCAGGGACGTTTCGTCGCCGCCGAACCGGGCCGGCGGCACGCAGGGTGGCTGGTCGGTGGCACACCAGCCGGCCCCGGCGCAGGTCGCGGAGCTGTGGTAATCCCGGCCGGCGTGGTGGATCCGGTACGGGAGCCCGTCGGCGCCCGGCAGGGCGTACCCGAAGTGGTTGGCCGTCGACGGCAGGAACGCGAACCCACCCGCCGCGAGCACCACGAGGACGACAGCCACCGCAGCCGCGCGTTTCCCGGTCACCTACCGAAGACGCCCGTCGTGGTGCTCAGGTTTGCAGCGCCACCCAAAGTTCCGCGCGGACGCCCGGTGAATCCAGATCGCGGCCCAGCAGCTCCTCCGCCTTGGTGATCCGGTTCCGCAGCGTGTGCCGGTGCACCCCCAGCCGCGCGGCCGCCACGTCCCAATGGCCGTGGTGCTCCAGCCAGCAGCGCAGCGACTCGACGAGGTCGCCGCGGCCGGTTTCGTCGTGGCGGCGCAGCGGGGCGAGGAGGTTCTCGCCGTAGATGCGGGCCACGACGGGGTCGATGAGCGAGAGCAGGCCGCGGGCCGAGTGCTCGGCGTAGGTGACCAAGGGCTTGCCCTCCGCTTCGGCCGCGCGGGCCGCGAGGTCGGCTTGCTCCGCTCCGGCCGCGAAGTTCTCGAGCGGCACGGGGTCGGCCAGGCCCGCGTACATCGGCCCGACGCTCGCGGCCGCGGCCAGCGCGCGGTCCAGCACGTCGCCGCCCGAGCGGCCGGCCACCAGCACCGCCGAGCCCTTCTCGGCGAAGAACAGCCCAGGCTCGCCCTCGAGCGCGTCGCACACTCGGCGCCGCTGTCCGGGGCCGCCCACCAGCGCCACCAGCGCCCACGGCGGTTCCGGCGGATCGCCCCAGACCGTCGTCAGCACGCCGAAGGCCAGCTCGTAGCGGCCCTCCGCCAGCAGGTCGACCAGGCCGGTCCGCAACGACCGCCACGCGTGCGTGAGCCGGAGATCCTGTTCCAGGGCCAGGGAAAGCAGGGCGACCGCGGTGTTCACCACGTGCCGGCCGGCGGTGTCGAGCGGCTCGGCCGTGCCGACCGCGAGCGCCCGGCGCACCCGCGTGGGCAGGGTCTGCAGCACCACTTCGTGCCCATCGAGCTCGAAGACCCGCGTACCCGAGCGAAGCAGCTTCAGTTCTTCGCGCACTTCGCCGGCGTAGGACTGTGCGATCGCGGGAGCTGCCCCTTCGACGCCGCCGAGGTCGAGCAGCAGCGCCCAGCCGTCGACCAGCTTCGCCAGCTTGCGCAGCACGGCCGCCGGGCCGCCCTTGCCGACCGCCGTGCGGGTCAGGTCCTGCTGGGCGCGGCCGATGCGGACCGTCGTCGCGTACTCGTCGGCCGCCACCGCCCGCGAAACCGCGCGGGTGATCGCGATGAACGGCGTCTTCCGGGGCACCTCCAGCACCGGGAGGCCCACCTCGGCCGCCGTCGCCACGAGGGCCCGCGGGACTTCGTCGTGGCTCAGCCCGACACCGAAGCCGAGGCCGGCGACCCCGGCGTCCACGAGCCGGCGCACGTAGGCCGGAGACGTCTGTTCGTCCAAGGCCAGGCCGGTGGTCAGCAGCAGCTCGCCGCCTTCGAGGAACGCCTGCGGGTCGGTCAGCTCGGTCGGGTGGACCCAGCCGATCGGGCGGCCCAGGACGTCTTCGCCGGTCAACACCCGCAGCCCCAGCGGGCGCTCGGCGGCCAGCCCGGCCAGGGTGAGTGCCATAACGGCCAATCCTACGCGCCGACTTGGCCGGAACGGCCAGCTGACGAGCGCCCGGGAGCCGCTCATCCTGAGGACGTCCACCGACTTCCCAGGAGCACGCCGTGACCGCAAGCACCACCGCCGGGCCGCAGGCGCCGGCGCCCCGCCAGCGCAGGCTGCAGACCGAAATCCCCGGCCCCCTCTCGCGTGAGCTGCAGCAGCGCCGCGCCGCCGCCGTCGCCGCCGGGGTCAGCTCGGTGCTGCCCGTCTACGTCACCTCCGCCAGCGGCGGGCTGCTCACCGACGCCGACGGCAACGTGCTGATCGACTTCGGCTCCGGCATCGCGGTGACCAACGTCGGGCACTCCGCGCCGGCGGTGGTCGACCGCGTCCGCAAGCAGGCCTGCTGGTTCACCCACACCTGTTTCATGGTCACGCCGTACGAGGGGTACGTCGAAGTCTGCGAAGCGCTGGCCGAGCTGACCCCCGGCGACCACGCGAAGAAGTCGGTGCTGTTCAACTCGGGCGCCGAGGCCGTCGAGAACGCTGTCAAGATCGCGCGGGTCGCGACCGGACGCCAGGCCGTCGTCGTGTTCGACCACGCCTACCACGGCCGCACCAACCTCACGATGGGCATGACCGCGAAATCCGTGCCCTACAAGCACGGGTTCGGCCCGTTCGCGCCCGAGCTCTACCGGGTGCCGGGCTCGTACCCGTTCCGCGACGGCCTGTCCGGCCCCGAAGCGGCGGCGCTGGCCATCGACCGGATCGAGAAGCAGATCGGCGGCGACCAGGTGGCCGCGGTGGTCCTGGAGCCGATCCAGGGCGAGGGCGGCTTCATCGAGCCCGCGCGCGGCTTCCTGCCCGCGATCGCGGCGTGGTGCCGCGAAAACGGCGTCGTGTACGTCGCCGACGAGGTCCAGACCGGCTTCTGCCGCACCGGTTCGTGGTTCGCCTCCACCGACGAAGACGTGGTGCCGGACCTGATCGCGACGGCCAAGGGCATCGCGGGCGGCCTGCCGCTGTCCGCCGTCACCGGCCGCGCTGCCTTGCTGGACGCCGTCGGCCCGGGTGGTCTCGGCGGGACCTACGGCGGCAACCCGATCGCGTGCGCCGCGGCGCTCGGCTCGATCGAGACGATGAAGACCGAGCACCTCGCCGCGTCGGCCAAGCGCATCGAAGGCGTCGTGCTGCCGCGGCTGCGGGCGCTGGCCTCGGAAACGGGGGTCATCGGCGACGTCCGCGGGCGCGGCGCGATGCTGGCCGCGGAGTTCGTCAAGCCCGGTTCGGCGGAGCCGGACGCCGACCTCACCAAGCGCGTCGCGGCGGCCTGTCACCGCGCCGGGGTCGTGGTGCTGACCTGCGGGACCTACGGCAACGTCGTCCGGCTGCTGCCGCCGCTGTCGCTGGCCGACGACCTGCTCGACGAGGGCCTCTCGGTGCTCGAACACGCTGTCCGGACGGAGGTCCGCGCATGACCTTCCCGTTCTGGGTAGCCGGGAAGCCGGTGACCGCCGGCGCGATCGCTTCTGTCGAGCATTCTTACGACGGTTCCTCCGCCGGGTCGCACTTCGTTCCTTCTCCGTCGGACGTCGAGGCCGCGGTGCGGGCCGCGGCCGACGTCGCCGACGAGTTCGCGACGCTGCCGGCGCACGTCCGCGCCGGGGCGTTGGACCACGTGTCCCGTTCGCTGGGTGAGCGGTCCGAAGAGATCGCTTCGCTCATCACGGCGGAGTCGGGCAAGCCGCTGAAGTGGGCGCGCGGCGAGGTGGGGCGCGCGGTGTCGACGTTCCGCTGGGCGGCGGAGGAGGCCCGCCGCTTCTCGGGCGAGCTGCAGCGGCTCGACACGGACCCGGGCGGCACCGGCCGCTTGGCGCTGGTGCGGCGGGTGTCACGCGGCCCGGTGCTGGGCATCACGCCGTTCAACTTCCCGCTGAACCTGGTGGCGCACAAGGTGGCCCCGGCGATCGCGGTGGGCGCGCCGATCGTGCTCAAGCCCGCGCCGGCGACCCCGCTGACGGCGTTGCTGCTGGGCGAGATCCTGGCCGGCGCGGATCTGCCGGCGGGGTCGTGGTCGATCCTGCCGGTGGGCAACGAGACGTCGGCTCGCCTCGTCGAGGACCCGAGGCTGCCGGTGGTGTCGTTCACCGGCTCGGTCCCGGTCGGCTGGGCGATCCGCGACCGCGTCCCGCGCAAGCACGTGGCGCTGGAGCTGGGCGGCAACGGCGCGGTCCTGGTCTGCCCGGATTGGCCGGACCTGGATTTTGCGGCGCAGCGGATCGCGACGTTCGCGATGTACCAGGCGGGGCAGTCGTGCATCTCGGTGCAGCGGGTGTACGCGCACACCTCGGTTTTCGACGCGCTGGCCTCGAAGGTGCTTGCCGAGGTCCGGGCGTTGCGCACCGGCGACCCGCGCGCGGAGGGCGTGGACGTCGGCCCGCTGATCAACGTCGACGCCGCTTCCCGGGTTTCGTCGTGGATCGCGTCGGCGGTGTCCGCGGGTGGCCGCCTCCTGACGGGCGGTTCCCGGTCGGGGGCGACGGTCGAGCCGACGGTGCTGGCGGACGTCCCGGAGGACGCGTCGGTGATGGCCGAGGAGGTGTTCGGGCCGGTGGTTTCACTGGTCCGGGTCGCTTCGGTGCGCGAGGGGATCGAGCGGATCAACGCGTCCCGGTTCGGGTTGCAGGCGGGCGTGTTCACCCGCGACGTCCCGACGGCGTTCTCGGTGTCGGCCGCTCTTCGCGTGGGTGGCGTGATCGTCGGGGACGTGCCGAGTTTCCGGGCCGATCAGATGCCGTACGGCGGGGTGAAGGACTCGGGCGTGGGCCGCGAAGGCCCGGCGTCGGCGATGGCGGACTTCACGGAGGAGCGGGTCACGGTCCTGACGGGATTGACGCTGTAAGAGCGGCGTGCGCCTCGACCAGCGACGGTCCGTACCAGGTGAGGTGGCGGCCCGAGACCAGGACGTACCGCGCGTCCGGGAAGTGGTCCGGGCCGTCCTCCTCGGTGAAGAGGTACGGCTCGTCCGGCAGCACCAGCAGGTCCGCGTCCGTGCTTAGGTGCGCCCGCAGCTCCTCCACGTCCGGCCGTGGATAACGCTCCCCCGCAGTCGCGTACACGTTCGCCACGCCCACCCGGCGCAGGACGTCGCCCGCGAACGTGTCGCGGCCCAGGACGATCCAGGGCTTGCGCCACACCGGGACCACGGCGTGGAACCGGACCGGCCGGACCTCACGCCATATCTCCTCTGCCGCGACCAGCCAGTCCGGCTCGTCCAGCTCGTACGCCTGCGTGAGAATCCGCCGCAACGAGCCGAGTGCGGCCGGTACCGAAGCCGCCGCGGCCATCACCCACACCGGGATCCCGTTGGCCCGCAGGCGTTCCACGTCCTCCGGGCGGTTCTCCTCCGCGTTGGCCAGCACCAGGTCCGGCGCCAGGTCGAGCACCCGGTCCAGCTTCGGGTACTTCGACCCGCCCACCCGCGGCACGTCCAAAGTGGATGGATGCGTGCAGTAGTCCGTCGCGCCGGCGAGGCGGCCGGGCGCGCTGACCTCGACCGCTTCGGTCAGCGACGGCACGAGCGACACCACCCGCGAAGCCGGTCCGGACAGCGGCACCGGCTCACCGAGATCGTCGACGAAGTAGGTCATGCGCGTTCGAACGACACCTTCCGCTTGCCGACGTCGACCGCGGTCAGCCGGACCGCGATCCGCTCGCCCGCGGTCAGCCGCTCCCCCGCGCACTTCGCCATCACCGTCGGGTCCTCGACCAGGATCTCCGCCTTGTTCTCGTCCGCGCGCAGCACCACCGCGCTGAACTCGCCGCCGACGTGCTCGGCCAGCACCCACGCCTCGACCTGGTCGATGCACGCGCGCTCGACCTTCGCCGCGAGGGTGTCCGACGCGCTCATCCGCGCCGGGACGTCTTCGAGCGCCGCGCGCACCCACTCCGGAACCTCGCGGCCGGCCGAGACGGCGAGGCAGATCTCCGTGGCGAACCGGTCGACCAGCCGCCGGATCGGGGCGGTGACGTGCGCGTACGCGCCGCCGATGCCCGCGTGCGTCGTCAGCGCCGGCAGCTCGCCGTCGAACGCGGTGTAGCCCGCGCCGCGCAGGAGCCGCGTCGTGTCGGCGTAGAGCGCCATCGAGGCCGGCTGCCCGGGGTCCAATCGGGACAGGAATTCCGAAACGGTCGCCTCGGGCGCCCACGCGATGCCCAGCGCGTCGGCCGAGCGGCGCAGCCAGTCGACGGCCTCGGGCTCCGGGTCGGGCAGCGTGCGCAGGACGCCGATCCGCGCGTCGAGCATGATCCGCGCCGCGGCCATCCCGGTGAGCAGCGAGATCTCGGCGTTCCAGGCGTCGACGGCGGTGCGCGGGCGGCGGGCGAGCACCCAGCCGCCGTCCGGGTCGCCGGTGATTTCCTGTTCCGGCAGCTGCAGCTCCACCGCGCCGCGCCGGACGGCCAGCTCGCGCCGCCGCCGGCCCAGCTCGGGCAACGCGGCCACCGACGGGTGCGGGTTCGCGGCTTCCAGCGCGGCCTGCACCGTCTCGTAGTCGAACTGCTCGGTGGACCGGACCAGCGCGCGGCGGACCCGGGTCGCCGTCGGCTCGCCGGCGTCGTCGGTCTCGATGGTCCACAGCACCGCGGGCCGGACCTCGCCGGGCAGCAGGCTCGCCGCGCCTTCGGACAGCACCGGCGGGTGCAGCGGGACGTTCCCGTCGGGCAGGTAGAGCGTCTGCCCGCGCCGTCGCGACTCGCGGTCGAGCGCGCCGCCGGGCGGGACGAACGCGGCGAGGTCGGCGATGGCGTAGTGCACGCGGAAGCCGTGCGCGGTCTTCTCGACGACCATCGCCTGGTCGAGGTCCTTGGCGCCGGGCGGGTCGATGGTGACCAGCGGCAGGTCCGTGGCGTCCTCCCGGGGACCCGCGCTGGCCAGCGGATCCAGCACCGCCGCCTCCGCTTCGGCCAGCACCTCGGGCCCGAACGACTCCGGCAGCGAAAATTCGGCACGCAGGGGGCCGAAGTCCCCGCCCGCCGAGTGTGTCCTGATCACGAGGGGAGGCACCCCCCAACCCTAACCGCTCCGGGTCCGGAGATCGCCCGATCGGGCGCGAGCCGGTCGGGTGTACGTTGCCGAGGTCAAAATGAAAACCGTCATCATTACCGAAAGGGCTTTCCCGTGAAGATCGCGTTCGTCGGCAAGGGCGGCAGCGGCAAGACCACGTTGTCGTCGCTGTTCGTTTCGTACCTCGCCGACGCCGGCTTGCCGGTGCTCGCCATCGACGCCGACATCAACCAGCACCTCGCGGTGGCGCTCGGCGCGACCGAGGAGGAAGCGCTCGCCTGGCCGACGCTGGGCGACAACATGGCGCTGATCAAGGACTACCTGCGCGGCGACAACCCGCGCATCCCGGACGCGGCGTCGATGATCAAGACGACCCCGCCGGGACGCGGGTCGAGGCTGGTCCGGCCGTTCGAGGACAACCCGGTGTTCGCGGCGTGCTTCCGGCAGCTGGGCGGGGTGCGGCTCGGCGTCACCGGCCAGTTCGACGAGGACGACCTCGGTGTCAAGTGCTACCACTCGAAGGTGGGAGCGGCGGAGCTGCTGCTGAACCACCTGGTCGACGTCGACGGCGAATACGTCGTGATGGACATGACGGCGGGCGCGGACGCGTTCGCCTCGGGGCTGTTCACCCGGTTCGACGTGACGTTCCTGGTCTGCGAGCCGACGGTCCGGAGTGTGGGCGTGTACCGCCAGTACGCGGACTACGCCCGCGATTTCGGCGTCCGGCTCGTGGTGGTGGGCAACAAGGTGACGGACGCCGACGACGTCGAATTCCTGCAGGACCAGGTCGGTTCGGCGCTGCTGGGCTGGATGTCGGCGTCGGGGCACGTCCGGGCGGCGGAGCGCGGCACGGCCCGGCCGATCACCGAGCTCGAGCCGCGCAACCTCTCGACGCTGCGTTCGATGCACGCGACGGTGGACGCCGAGCAGCGCGACTGGGCGCGCTACCAGCGTCAAGCGGTCGAGTTCCACCTGCGAAACGCCCGGGCCTGGGCGGGCGCCGACCTCGTCTCGCAGGTGGACCCGGAGTTCGTCCTCAGCCCGCGGCTGACGGTCTAGTCATCTTCTTCGGCATCGGCCCGCCGGGTGCGCTCCCGGGCGATCTCGAGGGCGCGCCGGGCGGTGGCCTCGTCCGGGTACGGGCCGAGCAGGTCGACGCTGCGGCTGCGTTCGAGGTGCTCGACCTGGTGGGTGCGGGTGTTGTAGTACCACCCCTGGTCCGGGTTCGGGTCTTTGGACATGATCCCAGGTTCGCACCCTTGGGCCGGTTTTTCAGCGCTTGTACCGGTAAGGGATCTCGGTCGGCTGCCCGGTGGGGCCGAAGTCCTGGGGTTCTTCGGGCTCTTTGGTTTCGGTGAATTCATCGAACCAGCCCCGCGCGGTACCCCGGGGCGGGGTCTCGGGCTCTTGCCGCGAGGGCTGCGGAAGAGGGGTGTCGCGCCCGGGGAAGACGGGCCGGGCGTTGGGCGCCGGAGGCGGAACGGGCGGCATGGTCCCTGGGCCCGGGAAGACGGGTCGAGCCGGAGCGGCATGCCGGGCGGGGAACGGCTGGGGGGTTGATTCCGGCCCGGGAAAGACCGGCTTGGGACGTGCGGGTGGGGCGGGGCTTGGGGCGGGGTGAGGAACCGGCGGGGTGCTGGGTGCCGGGGTGGTGCCTTGTGCTGGGTGGGGAACCGGCGTGGTGCCGGGTGCCGGGGTGGTGCCTTGCACGGGGGCTGGGGTGCCGGAGGCCGGGGTCATGCCTTGCGTGGGAGCTGGCGTGGCGCCGTGGGCTGCGGGAGTAGCGGCCGGGCTGGTGGCGGGCGCGACCGGGGCCCCTGCTGGGCCCGCACTGCGCGCGGAGCCCTGCCAGTTGATGGGCACCGCGGGCGAGCCGGCCTGGCCAGTGCCAGGCGCCATCGGGGACCTTGCCGGGCCGGGACCTTGCGCCGGGCCGGCCCCCTGGTGGGTACCTGGTACCGCGGAAGAGTCAACGCCAGGCGCGGAGCTGGGCACCGGCGCGGAACCGGCGCCTTGCGCAGGGGCAGCACCTGGGCCGGCGCCGTGCGTCGGCGCCGGGTTGAGGCCCGGTGCGGAGCCCGGCACCGGGCCGAGACCGGGCGCCGGCAGCTCGACCTGTCCCCAGGGCGGCTTGGGCAGATGCGAGCCGAGCATCGGTGGTTGCGCCTCCGGAGAAGCGGGCCGAGGCACTTCGCCCGGCGCTGTCGTCGGCTGGGAAGCCACATCCGGTGCCGTCGGGGGTTCGGCGGCCGAAGCAGCCGCCGGCTGCGGAACCGCATCGGGGGCAGCCTGCGGTTCGGCGGCCGGTTGCGCGACGCCCGGTGCAGTCGGCGGCCGCAAAATGGCACCGGGTCCCTGCGGTTCGGGAGCCGGTTGCGGGTCGCCCTGGGGGGCTGGGGGCTGCGAAGTCGCAGATGGCACTTCCTGCGGCGCGGTGGACGAGCTTGGCCGGGAGTCAGACCCCACCGGCTGGACCGGTTCCTGATCCACCGCAGTGGGCGCGGCTGCCTCGGGGCGGCCTTCCTCGGCCTCCGGAGGCTCGGGTGCAGCCGCCTCAGTCGGGGGCTCGTTCGACGACACCTCTTCGGCCGCCGCAGGTTCCGCCGTCTCCTGGCGAGCAGCATCCTGTAGCGCCGGTTCGGCGGATGGCGATTCGGCAGCTTCCGACTGGTCGGAGTTCTGCAGCGCCGATTCTGGCGCAGCCTCGGACCAGCTCACGTCCCGCGGCGCCGATCCGGCGGTCTCTGGCCGCTCCGCCTCTCGCGACAACGATTCGCCCGCTGTCGAGGCGAGGACCTCTTGCCGATCCGCAGGTTCGCCCGATGCCGGTACTGCCGCCTCCGCATCGCGTGGCGCCGGCTCACTCGATGCCGAAGTAGCGACCTCTGGCTGGTCGAAGTCCCGGGGCATCGACTCGGCCGGTGACGGCGCGGCATCTCGCCGATCCACATCTGCCGACGCCGGTTCGCCCGGGGCCGCAGCCTCCTCCGGCACCGGTTCGCCCGAGGCCGGTGCGACGGCGCCTGACCGGTCCGCATCCCCCGACACCGACTCGCCCAGAGCCGACGCGGCAACGCCTGGCCGATCCACGTCCCGCGACACCGACTCGCTCGATGCCGACCCAGCAACATCTGAACGGTCCGCATCCCGCGACGCCACCTCGCCCGAGGTCGCGGCAGGGGGCTCCAGGTGATCTACATCTTGCGGAGTCGAAACCGGTCCCGCTTCCGGCCGCGCCTCCGCTTGAGGGACCTCTGCCACCGCGGGCTCGCTCACCGAAGCCGCAGCCTGCTCAAGCGACGACGACACCCCACGCTCGGACGCCAGGCTCTCGGATCCAAGCGCCTCACTAATCGGCGAAACCATGCCCTCAGGACGGGTCGCAGGCTCGGCGGGAACCGGCGAATGAGCCGGAGCAACCGCCGCCGCAGGAGTCTCCGGACGAGCAGACAGCTCCACGCCGCGCTCCTCCGGCTGAGCCGCCGCCGCGTGCCGTGGGGATGACTGTGGGGCCCTCACCGGGCCAGGCAGCTCCGACTCGGCCGTCACCGACCACTGCGGCTCCACCGGCGACGCCGCCGAAGCAGCAGGCGCCACCGAAGCCGACGAAGCCGCAGACCCGGACACCGTCGGAGCCGGCGGCACCGGCTCATAGCCGCGACCCGGCTGCGCCGTCTCCTCCGGAGCCGACCGCGCCCACCCGTGCTGCTCAGGCGTTCCCGGCACCGACTGCGCCGGGGGCGGGTGGGGCACCGTTCGCCACACCGGGGCCGGGCCGATGTTCATCGGGGCCGGTGCCGCCGCCGGGACGTGGCCTGACGGCGAGGCCGCCGGGGGCGCCGGGCGGCCCGCCGGCTTGGGGATCGGGTCCAGGGTCGACACCAGCACCGAGGTGTTCTCGGGATCCTGGACCTTGCGGCCACTTCGCTCGCGGTAGACCATCTCGCCGTCCGCGTCCATCTCGACCAGGTAGCCCGCCTCCGCGAGCTGCTCTTCGTCGAGGTCCGCCAGCTTTTCGTACCGCGATGGCACCACCCGGTAAATCGGCCAGGCCAGGCCCGCGTGCTCCGCGTGGAACTGGGCCAGCAGCGCCGCCATCTGGTGCTGCCACGGCAACGACATGCCCTCGGCCAGCGAACGAGGCAGCACCACGTACCCCGCGTCCACCCCCGGGTAGCCCTGGCCGAGCTGGTCGGCGAGCGGGGTGCTGGACGCGGGACGGGCGCTCTGCCGGGGCGGCTGTGGCGCGCCGAACAGCGCCGCCGGGTCCCGGGGCTCGCCCGCTCCGGGCTTGCCCCGCCTGCCGAATTTGCGTCCCACGTGCTCATCCTCTGCCAGTGCGCGGCCACCTGCTCGTGGCAAGCGCCGCGACGTCGGGTGAATCGGTGCGATCCTGTCCAGGCCCTCGCGACCCATGCTAAACGCCGGGGCGGACCGCCTGCGGCACGAGTTCACGCTCGTCGAACGAGAAGGCCCGGGTGTGCACCGGGACACCGGTCTGCTGCGCCTCGACGACCTTGCCGTTCCCCAGGTACATCATCACGTGGTGAATGGAGGACGGGTCCGACGGGTCGGTGGCGAGGAACAGCAGGTCACCGGGCTGCGCCTCGCGCACCGGCAGGTACGCGCCGGCGTGGTACTGGTCGCGTGAGACGCGCGGCAGGATGATCCCCGCCGACTCGTAGGCCCGCAGCATCAGCCCCGAACAGTCGTAGGAATCCGGTCCCGTGGCGCCCCACACATACGGCTTCCCCTGCTCGCCCAGCGCGAAACTGATCGCCTTCGCGGCGGCCTGGCTGGGCGGCAGCAACGCCCCCATGCCGGTACCGCAGGCGACGACGTCGACGACCTGGCCGACGTTCTGCACCAGCGTCGCCGCCATCGGCTCCCACTTGTGGTAGGCCTCCGGGAAGCCCGAGCGCTCCACCGCCTGCGCCGCTTCGCCGGGCCGCCGGTTTTCCCAGTCCGGCACCGCGAGCAGCACGTCGTAGAACTTGTTGACCGCGTACGTCGGGTTGGTGATCTCGGCGACCGAGCCCCAGCCCATCGACGGCCGCATCTGGAAGATGCCCTGGGAGTCGCGGTCGCCGTAGGTCAGGCTACGCAACCCGGACTCGGCCATCCCGGCCTGGATCGCGACCTGCCACGCGCGCGGCGCCAGCGACCGCTGCTTGCCGATCGAGATGATCACCGCGACGGTGCCGCGCTGCTCGTCGTCCAGCTTCGACGCGTCGACCGTGCCGCGATCGCCCTGGCCGGGCTGCGTCGGCCCGACCGAAGCGTCGCAGCTCGTCAGGGACACGCCCCGGGCCTGCGCCTGCTGGTTGTCGATGACGACCTTGGCGGCGACCGCGGTCACGACCAGGGCGCCGATCGCGAGGAACACGACCAGCCCCAGCCACAACCCCAGGCGCCGCACGGTCAGTGCGCCTGATCGTAGTCGGCGACCCGCCAGCCGGCGTTCGTGCTCACCACCGTGATGGCCAGCTTCGGCCCGTCGGTCGGGATGGTGACCTGGACCGACTTGGCGTACGCCGTACCGGCAACCGGTTCACCGGTGACCTTCTTCGCCGGGATGTTCTCCGGGGCGACCGTCGCCAGCACCGGCAGGTACTCCTCGGTGGTGAACGGCTTCAGCTGCGCCAGCCACTGCTCCGAGGTCATCCCGTCCGGGTGGTTGACCCAGGCCGTGGCCCACTGCTTGGCGACGCGGAGGGCGTCGGCGTTCGGCGTCGTCGGCGTCGGGGTGGCCAGCGGCGTGGACAGCCGGGTCGGCAGGTTGGACGTCGGGACCGGCGCCGCGGCGCCCGGGGCGGTCGTCGTCATCGAGGTGGTCGTCCCCGGACCCGGCGGCGACGCCTTGGCCTGCGGTTTTCCGACGACCTTCGGCAGCACGATGCCGAGCGCGGTGACCAGGATCGCCAGGAAGATCAGCGTCCCCATCAGGTGGCGGGGCGAGCGCAGCGGCCAGCCCCACAGGCGCCGGTAGACCGCGGCGCGGCCGCGGTTGGTGCGGATCGGCATCGGTCACCGCCCCATGACGTGGTCGGTGTCCCGCGGTTCCTCGCGGACCTCGATGCCCCGCGACGGCCGGTACAGCACGAAGACCGGCTTGCCCGCGACGACTTCGGGGTCGACGCGACGCGGCTGGGCGCGCGCGCCCGGCACGCGTGGAGCGTCCTGCGCCGGGAAGTCGCTGAAGCCGGATTCGGGCGCGCGCAGGTCGGACGGCACGACCACGGGCTCGGGCTCGTCGCTCCAGCGCCGGTCGGCGACCGGCGAGGTGTCGACGCGCCGGCTCTCCTCCCGCGTCGTCGGACGGCCGCCCGCGCCGACGACGACGTACTCGCCGCCGTCGCCGTTGGCCGGGTTGTACTGGCCGAACACCGGGGAGCCGGGGCGGCCGGCCGCAGGCAGCGCGCCCGCGGAGCCGCCGCCTCCGACGGCCCCCGGCCACGCACCGGACCAGGCGGCGGCCGGGCGGGACGCGCCCGAGCTGTTGTCGAGGCGCTGGGCGTTGGCGAAGATCGTGGCTTCCGGCCGGAACCGGCCACCGCCGGCGGTGGCGCCGAGCGGACCGCGCTGCTCGCCGTCGACGACGTCGTCGGTGTCGCGCACGTTCTGCCAGAACTCGTCCTGCGGCGACGGGCCGGTCTTGTTGCGCCGGAACCGCGAGAAGATCCCGCCGCCGGGCGACGGCACGGCGGCGCCGACCATGCTGACCGACATTTCGACCATCTGCCACAGCCGCCGCACCGGCCGCCCGACCATGAACAGCAGGACGGTGATCAGCCCGGCGAGCACCATCTGCGTGAGCATGTTCAGCGAGTTGCCGGCGTCGAAGATGGCCTGCAGCAGAAGGGCGTGCACGCCGGCGAGCACGGAGAGCACGACGAGGTTGAAGGCAACCCCGCCGGCGACCTTGAGCGCGCGGCGCAGGATCTCCGGGTGCAGGAGGGCGACCAGGCCGATCAGGGGCGCGGTGAGGGCGAAGAGGCGGATGAGGACCTGGGCGAGGAGGACACTCGCCTTGGCCAGCAACTGGAAGAGCGAGTAGACGAGGGCCTGGCCGAAGGAGAGGAACCCGGCTCCCACGCGGCCGTTGGCTTCGCCGGTGAAGTAGCCGGTGGCGGGGCCGAGCTTGGTGGAGATGTCCTTGTAGGCGTTCTTCTTGCCGTCGATGACCGACTGGTTGCCGTCGTCGCCGTTGCGCAACTGCGCCCACGTGAAGGCTTGTGCGTCGAGCAACGGACGGCCGAACTGCTCGGCCTGCGGCGCGGTCGGCGAACCGAACTCCCCGCGGATCCAGTTCTTGTAGACGATCTCGTTGTGCAGGTTCGTCGGGAGCACGTGCCGCACGACGCGGTTGTCGGCGTCGTCGACGAACCCGGCCTGGATGTTCGTCGTGGTCTGGACGATCGCTTTGTCGATCGGGTCGAAGTACCGCAGCATCGCCAGCGACGACGCGGCCAGCCACACGCCGGCCAGCGCGTACAGCGCCCGTTTGCTGACCGCGGCGAGGTCGCCGCGCCAGATGTTGCGGAACAACATGATCGACATGACCAGCGCGACCAGCCCGAACAGCTGGGCGTAGATGTTGTTGTAGACCTTCTCCGCGCCCGACTTCACCGCGCTGTAGAGCGGGTTGAGCAAGCCGCCCTCGAGCACGGTGTAGTGCAGCGAGTTCGTCGCACCGACGATGTTCTTGCCCAGGTTGAACAGCTGGTTGCCGCCCCAGGTGTCGAGCGTCGAGCCCGGTGGCGTCAGACTGATGCCGGAGCAGTTCGTCTCGAAGGTGTTCCAGACGAACCCGGCGTAGCTGTAGTCGACGTACGGGCTGCCTGCCTCGCCGTGGCCTTCGGCGGGGTCGATCGCGCCGACCATGCCCGCGCCGGGACGCTCAGGGTTGGGGGCCTCGCCACAGGCCGCCGCGCTCGCCGCCGGAGCGGTCGCGATGGCCTGCAAGCCCAGAACGACCATGACGGCGAACATCGTCGCCTTGCGCCCCGGCGTGCGCCGCCCCGGCCGCGGACCTTCCTTGATCCGCCGCTTCAGCGAGTGCCACGCCGCGGCCAACGTCAGCAGGACCGCCAGCGTCAGCACGGTGTTCATGCGGCGTCCCGGCCGGTGCCGCCCTTTCCGCCGGTGCGGGCGTGTTGCTGCTGCCCGTTGGACGGCTGGACGCCGCCCTCCACTTCGCCTGTCTCGGATGCCAAGGGGTCCGGGGCGCCCAGGAGGTTCTCGTCGGCGAGGCCGACCTCCAGTTCCGCCGCCAGCTCGAAGTCCTGCTCCAGCTCGATGTCGTCCTCCGGCGGGACTGCGACGTACGGCTTCTTGTCCTCCGAGGGGAGCGCCAGCTCGTTGCCCGGACGCCGCGACGGTGCCGCGTCCTTCGAACCCGGGGTCGTGTCCATGACCGCCCGCAGGTGGTCCAGGTGCGGGCCGGAGAAGTCGACGCGGATGCGCTCCACACCCCCCGCTCCGTCGCCGAAGATGAACTGGCGGGGCTCGATGTCCCGCTCCAAGCCGCGCTGCTGGGCGCCCGGACGGCGGCCCAGCGCCGCCACGACCTGCTCGTACCCGACTCCGACCGGCACCTTCAGCAGCCGCAGGGCGTCGGCCTGGGCGTCGTCGTCGTCCAGGCGGCCCACGAACACCGAGTCCAGCAAGGCCACGAAACCCTGGATCTTCAGGAAGTCCGCCGGGATCTGGGACGACAGCAGCACGCGGACGTTCCACTTGCGCGAGTCACGCGCGAAGCGGTTCATCAGCACGCGGCCGGTCGGGACCTCGGACAGGAAGAACGCCTCGTCGATCCAGACGCCCTTGCGCATCTCCTTCGGCTTCTCGTACACCGACCGCTGGGTCAGCCACGCCGCCAGGTTCAGCATCTCGACGCCGAGGGACTCCGCGTCCGTCCAGTACTCGCGGGGGACGCCGTCCTTCGGCAGGGTCAGCCCGGCCATCGTCAGGACCGTCAGCCGGTCGTCACGCGTCTCCGAGTACGGGTCCGCGTCCGTCTCCGGGATGAGCAGCGCCATCCGCTCGCGCATCTCGTCGAGGAAGTCGGCGACGACGCCGGCGTGCTCGTGGTGTTCCGAAGAATCCCGACGCAGGGCATCGATTACCTGGCCCGGATCCGCGTCGAAGCGGCCGCCGACGGCGCGGACCGCGCGCAGCAGCACGATCCGCGTCTGCGCCATGCGGGACACCTCGTACGGCAGGACACCGCTCAGGACGTCGAGCACCAGACGGCGCCGCGTCGCGCCGGCAAGGGCTTTCTCGCGGCGCCAGGAGCGCTCGGGGTCGTCCTCGTCCATGAAGTGCTCGATCAGCGGCTCGGCGACCACCCGGTACGGGTTGAGGATCCCGGGCTGGGCGTTGAGCAGGTTGATCGGACGCGCATACGGCCGCAGCTCCGGCAGGTCGCACAGCCGCGACAACGGCCCCGAAGGGTCGAGGATCGTCCAGTTCGCCCCGGCGCGCAGCGTCTTGTAGACGATGCCACCGCCGAGGAACGACTTACCACCACCCAGGCCCGCCACCATGGCCGTCAGGCCGGAGCCGTCGCGGATCTCCTGGGCCATCCACGGGTCCCACGCCACCGGGCGCCGGGTCGCGGTGCACGTCTCGCCGAGCAGGATGCCGCGGCGGTCGCCGACCTCCGCGGTCGCCGTCGGGACCGCCGAGGACGCCCAGACCACCGAGCCGCGGCGCATGTACGCCGCCGAGGCCAGCGGCTCGCCCGGGATGAACTCGCGGGCCATCGCGTACTGGGCTTCGGGGTGCTCGATGGCGATCTTCGGCTTGTAGAGGTCGAGCAACTGCTGGGCCAGGCGCAGCGCGTCGCGCTCGGTCGGGCCGGACACCGCCAGCCGCCACCAGGAGCGGACGCGGGTGGCCAGCGCGGTGAAGCCCGACGTCATCTCGTCGTCGATCTCCAGCACCCGGCCGGCCTGGCGCGACAGCGACTGCGGCGGCTCGAGCTCGTGCTCGTCGGTGTAGTGCTTGACCTGCGAGCGGACCTTGTTCATCTGCCGCTGCAGCTCGCTGGCGACCTCTTCGGGGCGCCGGACGTAGATGCGCGCGGACACCTCGACCGCGGCGGGCAGCCGGTCGGCGTGCTGGATCCACGGGTCGTCGACCTCGGGGATCTGCAGGCCGTGCATCTGCCCGACGGTGAGCACGGCCAGGTGCCGCGAGACGCCGGCGTTGGAGCCGGTGCGGCCGCGGACGGTCACCGTCGGCGCGTACGGGTCGGCGTAGAAGTCGGCGGCGTCGGTGAAGCTGGCCAGGTCCTCGGGCTCCCAGGCCGCGCCCGGCACGGCCGGCATGTTCCGCGGCGCGGGCAGGCCGAGGGAGCACGAGCGGTGCATCAGCCAGGACATCTCCTCGGCGTGCACCGGGCGGCCCTCCAGCCCGGCGCTGCCGATGACCTGGTCGAGGTGCTCGACCTCGGAGTCCAGCGCGGTCAGCTCGGCGTCGACGGCCTCGGGGAGGATCTTGCGCAGCACCGGCGCGGCCCGCTCGACCGCGCGGTCGACCATCCGCCGGGTCTGCACCTGGACGCCGATGTAGACCTCTTTTTCGGCCATCGAGCGGCCCATCAGCTGCTGCTGCTCGCCGATCAGGTAGTCGTCGAAGGACAGCGCGCCCGGGACGTCGCCGGGGCGGTTGTGGGCGTTGTAGACGTGCGCCTCGGCCCACATCCGGATCGGGTACGGGCGGTTCGTCACGCGCAGGTGCAGCCAGCGGCCCTGCAGCTCGGCGTACTGGCCGGCGATGGCCGCGATCAGGTCGCGCCGCTGCGAGTCCGAGCGGAACGACCAGCGCTGCGGCGCCAGCCGGTACCAGGCGTAGACCTCGACGCCGGTGCGGACCAGGTGCCCGTCGATGCTGCGCACCGCGATCGACGGGGTGTACGCGGGAATCGCCTGCTCACCGGGCAGGCGCGCCTTGTTCCCCGAGCCGTTCCGCGACGCGCGGACCTGCTCGGGCGGTTGCCATCCGCCCGAGTGGGTGTCCCGACCCCGTTTTCCTCGGCTACCGCCGCGACCGAACAACGACTACCTCCCGGCCCGAGCCGGGTTGCCCCGGCTCCGGCGCGCTCGTGGTGCTCCCTGGTAAACCGGCGCGGTGGCGCGAGGCGCCCCCGTTGAGGGTGGTGGCGGGGGCATGGGTGGAACTGCACCCGGCAGGCCCCCGTGGTGCTGGTACTGCCGCCTGCGGCGGTGCTTCGGCAGCGGGCGCTCGGCCCGCACCCGGACGCGGCTGGCGCTGACCGCGCCCCCGGTGCCCGTGGTCCGGGCCCGGGGGGTGTTCAGCTCACGGCCCGCCATCGCGACCACCGTGCCCAGCGGGCGCTCGTGGCTGATCTTGGCCGTGAGCAGCCGGGTGATCGCGATGGTGGCGATGAACCCCCACGCCGTCGAAAAGAACCCGAAGCTCCACCCGGCCCAGCGTTCGACGCCGAGGACCACGAAGAACGTCGGGATGCCGATGAGCCAGGCGACGTACCGGGCCCTCCAGGGAAAAGTCGCTTTCGGCGGGCCGAGCCACACGGCGTCGACCCGGTACACCTCGTCATCGGTCCTGATGCGCACGCGGACCCCGTCTCAGCCGGTGAACAGGCCGGCGATCCACTGGCCCACGTTCACGCCCGCGCCGCTGACCGCGAGACCGATGATGGCGAGCGCGATGACCACGCCGGCGAGCCGGCGCATGACACCGGCGTTGTCGCCCTTACCGCCGCCCAGCCACAGGAGCAGGAGTGCGACGGCCAGCAGCACCAGGGGGATGACGTTGTCGAGCAGCCACTGGCGCACGTTGCCCGTGCCCAGTTCGCCGGCGGCCAGCGTGTCGAGGGTGGTCAAGGTCATCATCGCGATACTCCCGGTGCGCGGTGGGGCCCGCGCGGCTCTGGCTCAGGCGGTGCTTCGAACAACATCATGAGGGCTACGAGGGGTAGTGGTCAAAGTGCGCAGCGTACAGACCGGCTGGCTCGTCAACCGGCGTGCTGCGGATGGCACACGAAATCTCCACGCCCACCATCATCGCGGCAAGGGCCCTCGGGTTGAACCCCGGCCACCCATACTTCTCAGTGTGCTGACGAACTCACCCCATTGCCCGGGATTTGCTCACTGTGGGTACTTGCGCTCTGGCCGTTGTGCGGCCTGGAACAGTGTCGCATGACACGAACGGCCGCGTCCCGCGAGTCCGTTCTGTGACGACGGTCCGCCGGTCGGCGGCCATGTCGATCTTCGACGCGAGTGCTGTCCGTCACGGGGTGGCCGATACTTCACAACTTTTTCACTACATAGCGTGATCTTGACCCGTCGATCAGTTCTGGGACCCGCGGAAGACGCCCGCCGGGAAGGCGCCGGCTTCGACGACCCGGCGGCTGAGCCCGCGGCAGAGTTCTTCGAGCCGGGCGGTCCGCTCGGGACCGAGGTGGAGCCACGGCGCCCGCGCGGCGAACTCGGTCGCGATCTCGACGGCGGCGCGGACGGCCTCGCCCGCCTCGGTGAGGCCGCCCTCGGCGTCGAGGATGCCGCGGCCGGTGAGCGCGACCTCGGCGGCCGTCCACTGTTCGTCGCTCCAGCCGCGGGTCAGCTTGGCCGGGCCGGTGGCGAACCCGCGGCCGGTGGCCACGTGGGTGACCAGGGCGTCCAGCCCGCTCAGGCCGTTCAGGACGAGGGCGGCGATGTGGCCGTCGCCGCGGTGCTCGCGAAGCAGGGTGATCGCGTGCCAGAGGACGAGGTGCGGCTCCCCCGGCCAGGCGAGCCCCGCGTGCGCGGCGTAGAGGGGACGTCCTTCGCCGGTGCAGCCGTTGCTCGCCTCGCGCGCGAGTTCGGCGGCTTCGGCGACCTCGTCGCTCTTCACGTGGTCGCCGAGCAGGCGGGTCAGCGCCTGGTCGACGCCGTCGAGCCGCGCGTCCAGGACCTGCTCCGGCGTCGCCAGGGTCCAGGCGCGCGGGATCACGCGGGCGACGACCTCGGGGTTGAAGTTGTAGAAGGTGGCCGCGACGACCTCGGGCCCGACGGCCCCCATGGCCGCGGACCGGCTCGCGAAGTACGGCATCCGCCCCGGCCGCAGCCCGATGCCGGTGAGCGCGGCATCGACTTCGGGCGCGAAGTAGGAGAAAGCGTGCAAGGAATCGAAAGCCGACTTGAACCGCTTCTCGTCACCCGCCATACCGGCACCCTACTACCGGGTAACCACCCGGCGGAACCACACTCGGCGCGCCCAACGGGCCAGCACACGTGACTGGGCGGTCGACACGCGTGATCGAGGGGTCGACACGCGTGATCGAGGGGTCGACACAGCTTCGGCTGCCGGTTCCGCCGTGTCGACCTTCCAGTCACGCGTGTCGACCCGTCGAGCACGGGTGGTGCCCGTTCGAGCACGTGAGGGGCGGACGAGCTGGCATGTAAGCCGGATCCTGTTCCCCGGTCGCCTTGCGGCTCGCGGGGCGGCGGCCATCCATCTCGGCCTGCCGTTGCCGGCAGGCTCCAGCGGCCTACCCGCAGGCTCGGACGGGCCGTCCTCGAACGCCTGCGCAGGAGCCCGGGGGCTCCCTCTTGGCCTTGCTCCGGGTGGGGTTTACCTAGCCGTCCCGGTCGCCCGGGACGCTGGTGGTCTCTTACACCACCGTTTCACCCTTACCCCCGTCCGGCCGAAGCGCGGACCGGGGCGGTCTGTTTTCTGTGGCACTTTCCCGCGGGTCACCCCGGGTTGCCGTTAGCAACCACCCTGCCCTGCGGAGTCCGGACTTTCCTCGGGCCGGGTCGCCCCGGCCCGCGACCGCCCTGCCAGCTCGTCCGCGTGCAGGATCGTAGCTCAGTAGCCGGCCACCGCCCCGGTGTGGTGGCGGAGCCGGAGCTCGGGCGGGGGCTCGGCGGGCGCCGGGTGCTGGCGGGCCAGTTCGGCCGTCCAGTGCAGGACGGCGGCGGGGCTGTCGAGGCCGATCAGGCCGACGAGCCGGCCCTGGCGGACGAAGCCGGTGATGGGCCGGGTGCCCGGGATCGGCGACTCCAGCAGCACGGTGTCGGTCGCCAGCGACGGACGGCCGGCGACCTGGATGCGGACGCCGTGCTGTTCGGACCAGTAGCGCGGCACCGGCGTGTAGGCCGGCGACCCCTGCGGGCCGGCGAGGAGGTTCTGGGCGGCGGCGCGGCTCATCTCGACGGCGTTGAGCCAGTGCTCCTCCCGGTGGGGCGTGGGGTCGAAGCGGAGGTTGGGCCAGCGGGCGACGTCGCCGGCCGCGACGATCGTCGACGAGCCGACGACGTGGCAGGTGGGCCCGCAGACGACGCCGTCGTCGAGCGGCAGCTTGGCGCCGCGCAGCCAGGACACCGCCGGGACGCTGCCCACGGCGACGACCACGCAGGCGACTTCGAGGGCGCGGCCGTCGGCGAACTCGAGGCCGACGTGCGTGGGCGCGGGGCGCCAGCGGCGGATCGTGGTGCCGAGCTCGAGGCGGACGCCGCGGGCGGTGTGCAGCGCCGTCAGCCAGTCGCCGATGTCGGGCCCGAGGACGTCGGCCAGCAGGGACCTCGCCCGGCCGAAGAGGACGACCTCGCGGTTCATCTCGCGGAGGCTGGAGGCGACTTCGCAGCCGATGAAGCCGTCGCCGATCACGGCGACCGGGCCCGGGTTGCCGGCGAGCGCGCGCTGGAGGGCGATCGTGTCGGCGAGGGTGCGGACGACGACCACGCGCGGGTGGCCGTGCGGCGCGCCGGGCATCCGGCGCGGTTCGACGCCGGTGGCGATGATCAGGCCGTCGTAGTGCAGCTCCTCATCGCGCAGGTGGACGACCTGCCGGTTCGGCGAGAGCGCGGTGACCGGCGTGCCGAACCGCCATTCGGCGTCGACTTCGAGCGGGTCGGCGAGCAGCGTGTCGGCCCGGCTGACCGCGCCGGTGAGCAGCTGCTTGGACAGCGCCGGGCGGTGGTAGGCGATGTCGGGTTCGGCGCCGAGGACGACGACTTCGCCGTCGAACCCGAGTTCGCGCAGCCGTTCGGCCGCGCGCAGGCCGGCGAGGCCGGCTCCGGCGATGACGATGCGTTCGCTCATCGGGTGGCTCCCAACAGGTGGATGGCTCTCATGGGGCAGGCGCGCGCGGCGGCCTGGACGTTCGGGACGAGCTGGGCACCCGGGCGCTTCTCGTAGGCGAGCTGCCCGTCGAGGCCGAGCTGGAAGACCTGGGGCGCCTCGGACTGGCAGACCCCGTAGGCGTGGCAGCGCTGGCTGTCGACGTCGACGCGCACGGTGGCCGGCTCCGGGTCGTCCCCGGCGGCCGGTGGCGCCACCAGCCCGGCGCGGGCGAGCGCGGCGGCGGGCAGCACGCGCAGGACCGACAGCAGCACCGGCGGGACGAGCAGCGTGATGCCGGCGAGCCAGACGACGGCGAGGTGCCCGCTCGAGATGGCGCCGAGCCAGGCGTGCACCGCGAGCAGGCCGATGGCCAGGTACCCGGCCTGGTGGAAGCGCAGCCACCGGCCTTCGCCGCTGCTGCGGCGCAGCCCCGCGGTCACGGACACGGCGACGACGAGCTCGAGCCCGGCGATGCCCAGCGCGTGCCGCGGGGTGCCGTCGTAGAAGGGAAGGAGCAGGTCGGCGACGCCGAAGGGGTCGTCCTCCAGGAAGAGGAAGGTCAGCCCGTGCACGGTCCCGGCGGCGAGGGTGAACGCGGCGAGCGCGACGTGGCCGGTGCGGATCGCGTCCTGCCCGCTGAACCGGCGGACCCAGCCGGTGGCGGCCAGGACACCCCAGCACAGCGTCAGGCACATGCAGAGGTAGGTGAGGCGGCCGGACAGCGCGGCGACCTCGGCGATCCCGGTGTCGTGCGGCGACACCGGGATCAGCGCGGCGAAAAGGGACATGGGGCGGCTTACCTCCGGGTGCGCGGCGAGGGCCTGCCGGGGGTTCCGAGCAGGCGGAGCAGGCCGAACGTGGCGACGGCGGCGAGGGCCACGAGAACGGCGGCGACGGCGACGGCACCGCCGTCGAGGGTGTCGTCCTCGGTGGCGGAGACGAGCAGGGACGTGGTTTCGGCGAGCCCGGTGCTCTCGAGGAGCGTCAGGTGCCCGAGCGAGGTGTCGACGGCGGTCTGGGCGAACGCGCGGACGTCGTCGTCGCGGGTGCCCGCCCGGACGTCGGAGGCGAGCCCGAAGAGCGTCCCGTACTCGGCGCGGAGGCGGTTGACGTAGGCGCGGTCGAACGCGTCGCCGGAGTCGGCGGCGATCTCGCCGGCCCAGCCGCGTTCCCGGTCGGTCGGCTCCCCCGGCAGGGTGACGGCGAGCCGGTCGGCGACCGCGCGCAGGGCGACGTCGAGGCGGGCCTGGTCGTCGGCGATGCGGACGGCGACGGCACGCACCCGCCGGTTGGTCGCCCGGTCGGCGGCGAGCCTGCTCGACGGCACGGCCCACAGCGTGTGCTGCTTGAGCCGGGTCAGCAGGGCGCGGTCGGCCTGCTGCAGTTCCCCGGCCGAGGCCGGGATGGCGCAGCCCAGCACGAGCGCGGTCGCAGCGGCCAGCAACGCCACGAATCGGAGCGGCATCCCCGTTGTCCCTTCGCGAAGGAGTCCTCACCTCCTGTTACGGGGAGAAGGTGTGATCCGGTTCTCGCCGTCACCTTTTAGTGACCTGTGACGTGTATCACAAGACACATTGTGAACCACTGAGTGATGACACCCGCCGGCACTGCATCGAATTGAGCGATGAAACTAATACATATGGCCTATTAAGTGATTTTGCGCTACGCTCCGATGACCCCACGGTCCGCCAGTCAGGTGAGGTTGCGAGCTTTATGGAAGCACCGGGAAGAGAAGGTCGCGGCCACGTCGGCTACGCGTCGGCCGCGACTGCGGTCGACATCGGCCCCGCCGCGGGAGACGACCTCGTCCCGCTGCTGTACAAAGACTTCCGCGCCACCCTGTTTGCGCAGGTCCTGAGCCTGACCAACCATGATCGGCAGTGGACAGAGGACGTGGTGCAGGAGACCATGATCCGCGCCTGGCAGCACTCCGACACGCTCGAGCGCGAGCCCGGAATGCTGCGCGGATGGCTGCTCACGGTGGCCCGGCGGATCGTCATCGACGGCTGGAGGAATCGCCGCGTCCGCCCGCAGGAGGTCGCTCTGGAGATCCCGGAAAACGCCGAGTCCACAGATCGCACGGACAGCTCGTTAGCGGCGCTAACGATTACACGGGCAATGCGGGAACTGGACGCCAAATATCAGTCGGTCATCTACGAGACGTATCTCGCGGGAAACACCGTTCGACAGGCGGCGGAAATTCTCGGAATTCCGGAAGGAACTGTCAAATCGCGGTTGTACACGGCGATGCGGCAATTGCGGAAGGCGCTCGGGGAAGTGACGATCCGATGAGCGGGCGGAAGGGGGACGCCGCGGCTTACGGGCTCGGTGTCCACGATGATCCGGAAGAGTTCGAAGCCCACCTGCTGGGCTGCGCCCGCTGCCGGGGCCGGGTCTCCGGGTTCACCCCCGTGGCCGGCGCGCTGGCGGAGGCGGTGCGGCTGGGCTACCTGCCGCCGGGTGACGGTGCGGCCCGGCGCCGGAAGTCGGCCGGGGCGGCGGCCCTGCGGGGGCCGGCGACCGGCCCGCTCCTGCTGCTCGCGCTCGGCGTGGCGGCGATGGCCCTCTGTGCGGCCCGGCCGGCCCCGGAGAAGATCCGGTTCGCATCTGCTGCGTCCATCGTCTCCCCTGGTCAGGTCGTGGCCGGTACCGGCCGTGGTCCGCGGTGTCTCCCGTGGTCGGCCGGTTTCCAGTAGTCTGCCCCAACCCAACATGAAAGTCCTTACGGTGGATACCGAAGTAAATCCCGAGCACCCCGCCAGCGGGGCTTCGGTACCGAAGCGTCCCGCCCCGCGGCTCCCCGGCCGCGAGCCCGAGCTCGGCCGCCTGACCGGGCTTTTCCCGGTCGTGCTGGGCGGCGCGGCCGCCAGCGCGGTGGTGGCCGGCGAGTTCGGCATGGGCAAGAGCGCCACCCTGCGGACCGCCGCGGCGCTGGCCGCGGACGCGGGCTTCACCGTCGCGATGGCCACCGGGTCGCGGCTGGAAAGCCACCTGGCCGGCGGGCTCGTCCGCCAGCTGGCCGACGCGCTCGACGAGCCGGGGGCGTCCCCGCGGCCGCCCGCCGCCGAGCTGTGCGGGTCGGCCGGCGAGAGCGAAGCGCTCGACCTCTTCTTCCGGATCGTCCGCGACGCGACCGAGCGGGGTCCGCTGTTCCTCGGCATCGACAACATCCACCTGGCCGACGCCTGGTCCATGCGGTGCCTGGCCTACCTCCGCAACCGCGTGCTCGACCTGCCGGTGCTGATCGTCCTGACGTCGGTCATCGGCTATCCCCCGCACCGCGAGGTCGCGCTGCTGGACATGGTGGGGAGCACGCCGGTCACGATCACGCTGAACGGCCTCGGCGACGCGGCCGCGGCGGAGATCCTCGGCCTCGCCCCCGGGGACCTGGCCTCCGCCTGCCGCGAGGCGACCGGCGGCAACCCGGTGCTGCTGCAGGCGCTGCGCCCGCGCCTGCTGCCCGGCGCGGACCCGCACGAGCTCGGCTCGTCGCTGATCGGGCAGGTGCTCACCACGCGGGTGCAGGAGTTCCCGCACGCGCCGGCCATCCTGCACGCGGCGGCGATCCTCGGCGAGGACGCCGGCTTCGACCTGCTCGCCCGGCTGGCCGGCGTCGACGAGCTCGACGCGCTGCAGGCGATCGACACCCTGGTCCGGCTGCACGTGCTCAACAACAGCGACCAGCCGACGCTGACCTACTCGTTCGTCCGCAACTCCCTGCTGAAGGACATGCCGCAGACCACGCGGGCGGTCAACCACTCCCGGGCGGCGAAGCTGCTGACGGAGGCGGGGGCGCCGCCCGATCGCGTGGCCGCCCACCTGCTGGAAGCGACGTCGATCCGGATCCCGTGGGCGGTGGACGTGCTGCGGCTGAGCGCGCGCGACGCCGTGTTCTCCGGACGGCCCGAGCTGGCCGCCCGGCACCTGCGCCGGGCGCTGGAGGAGCGGCTGACCTCCGGACGCCGGATGGCCGTGCTGCTGCAGCTCGCGCACGCGGAGTTCCAGTTCGACCCGCCCGGCGCGGCGAAGCGGGTGCGGGAAGCCGTCGACACCGTCGGCAACCGCGAGAAGGCCGCGTACATCGCCACGGCGATGCTGCTGTCGCTCTGCGGCGGCCAGGACGCCCGGCTCGGGATCAGCGCGGCGGGCCAGATCGCGGCGCGGCTCGACGCGGGCGGCCCGGACGCCGTGTGGCCGCTGCTGTGCATGACCTACCTCGCCGAGGCCGGCAGCCGGCTCGGCCCGCCCCCGGAGTTCCGCGACTTCGAGGAGCAGTGGGCGCCGCTGACCGATCCGGCGGCCCAGCGGAGCCGCTCGGCGCTGCTGGCGCTCGACGCCGTCCGCAGCGGCGAGTCGGCGCAGGACGCCGTCGGGCACTTCGCGGACGCGCTGAGCCAAGCCGGGGCCTCGGACACCCGGGAGCCGAACGGCGACGACGGCGAGCTGTTCGAGCAGCACTACTTCTTCACGCTGGCCACCGCGGTGCTCGCGGACGAGCCGGCGCACGTCGACCGGCTCTGCCGGGTCCTCGACGTCGAGCGCGAGCCGTGGGACGTGCACGTGCCGCACGGCGCGCTGCCCACCCTGGCCCGCGGGATCGCGCTGCAGACCAGCGGCGACCTGCAGCGGGCGAGCGTGCACTTCGAATCGCTGCTGCGCCGGTTCGACGAGCGCGGCGGGACGACGACCTGCCCGGTCGGCGTGCTGTGCGCGGCGAGGCTCGTCGAGTGCTGGGTGGACCTCGGCCGGTTCGAGGCGGCGACGTCGCTGCTGGACCGGATGGACTTCGTCGCGAGCCAGGGCCTGTTCACGCACACCTACCTCCTGTACGCGCGGGGGCGCCTGCGCGTCGCGACGGGCTACACGCGTTTCGGGTTCGAAGACCTTCTCAGCTGCGGGCGGCGCCTGGCGCACCACGGCATGCGGTTCCCGGGGTTCGTGCCGTGGCGGGCGCACGCGGCCCGGGCGGCGCTGGCCCTCGGCCAGACCGACGACGCAGCCCGCCTGGCCGAAGAGGACATCAACGCATCGGCCCGCTGGGGCGCGGCCCGGCCGCTGGGCACGGCGCTCACCACGCTGGGGCTGGTCCGCGAGGACGACGAGGCGGAGCGGGCGCTGCAGAAGGCGATCACGACACTGCGGACGTCGCCGTCCCGCCTGCAGCTGGCGACGGCGCTGACCGAGCTCGGCACGCTGCAGTCGAGGCACGGTCAGTCCGAAAAGGCCATCGAAACGCTGCGCCAGGCGGTGGAGCTGAGCGAGCAGTGCGGAGCGCGCCCGCTGGCCCGCCGGGCGGCGGAGGAGCTGCGCTCGTCGCGGCGTGCGCTGACCCCGGCGAAGGACAACGAGCACGGGTTGACCCGGCAGGAGAACCGCATCGCGGTGATGGCGGCGCAGGGGTTGACCAACCGCGAGATCGCCACGGCCCTGCACCTGACGCGGCGGACGGTGGAGCTGCACTTGTCCGGGGCGTACCGGAAGCTGGGGATCCCCGGGCGGGCGGAGCTCGGTGGGGCGCTGGCGAAGTCTTCGCAGCGGGTGGATGGTCGCTGAGCCCGAGCCCCGGTGGGTTGCGGGCGGTCGCCGAACCGCTCGCGGATCACGCAAGCTCGGCCGGACCAGCGCCCGCATAGCCACTGCGCCTGGGGTCGCGGAGGCCTTCGCGCGGTGTCCGAGCGCGGAGAGCCGCTGAACCCAAGCCGCGCAAGCTCGTGATCAGGCCCGCCGCTCAGGCCTACACTTCGGGCCGGTATGTCCAGTTTGGACTCCCGCCCGCGGGGACGCCCCCCGTCTTCCACGCTACCCGGCGGCACCGACAAAATCGGGCCGCAGTTAGCGTGAACGCGTGAATCTCCTCGCGGGCGCGGCCAGCCTGCTGCTCCTGGCCGGTGTGCTCGTCTTCGCCATCGTGCGGCCGCGGGGGTGGCCGGAAGCCGTTGCCGCGGTGCCGGCCGCAGGGGTCGTGCTTCTGCTCGGGCTTGTCCGCCCTGCCGCGGCAGGGCAGCGGGCCGTCGAAATCCTGCCCACTCTCGGGTTTCTCGCCGCGATTCTGCTCTTGTCCTTTTTGGCCAGTGTCGACGGCGTCTTCGCCTGGCTCGGCAACCGGCTCGCCGAGGCGTGCCACGGGCGGCCGCGGCGGCTGCTCGTGCTCACCTTCGCCGCCGCGGCCGGGGTCACCGCGATCCTCAGCCTGGACGCCACCGTCGTGCTGCTCACGCCCGTCGTCCTCGCCACCGCCGGCAGCCTCGAACTCCCCGCGCGGCCGCACGTCTACGCCTGCGCGCACCTGGCCAACTCGGCGTCGACGCTGCTGCCGGTGTCCAACCTGACGAACCTCCTGGCCTTCGCCGCCTCGGGGCTGACCTTCGCCGGGTTCACCGCGCTGATGGCGTTGCCGTGGCTGGTCACGATCGCCGTCGAGCTGCTGGTCTTCCTGTGGTTCTTCAAGACCGACCTGCGGCCGCGCGAAACGCCCGAACCGCGGCAGCACCTCGAGACGCCGACCTTCGCCCTCGTCGTCCTCGGTCTCACGCTCGCCGGGTTCGCGGTCGGGCAGCTCGGGCACGTCGAGCCGGTCTGGATCGCCGCGCTGGCGGCGCTCATCCTCGGCGTGCGGGCGGTGGCGCGGGGCAAGATCCGGCCGTGGCAGCTGGTCACCGAGGCGGCGCCGCAGCTGTGCCTGTTCGTGCTGGGCCTGGCCGTCGTGGTCGAGGCCGTCTCGGAGCACGTCCTCGGCGGAGTGCTCCGCGAGGTCCTGCCGACGGCGACGGGCCTGGTCGACCTGCTGATCGCGGCCGGTGTGGCGGCGCTGCTGGCCAACCTGGTCAACAACCTCCCGGCCACGCTCATCCTGCTGTCGGTGCTGGGCCCGCACCCGGCGCCGGGCGTGCTGCTGGCCGTGCTGCTCGGCGTGAACATCGGCCCGAACGCGACCTACCTCGGCTCACTGGCGACCCTGCTGTGGCGCCGGACGCTCCCGAAACCGCCCTCGCCGAGGACGTTCCACGCACTGGGGGCGCTCACGACCCCGCTGAGCCTGGCCGCGGCGACCGTCGCGCTCTGGGTGAGCCTCAGCTGGGCGTCGTGATCGTCTGGCCCGGCTTCATCGTCGCGCCGCAGTCGTCCAGCGGGCCGCCGAAGCGGTCTGCCGCCACTTCCGGGATCGTCTTCGCCGCGTACTCCTGGGCCGCCTTCAGCTTGGCCGGGTCCGTCACCGCGTCGCGGCGGACCCAGTCGCCGTTGCGGAGGCCCTCGATCGGGGAGCTGTAGATCAGCACGTAGTCGCGGTCGAGGCGCGGGTCCAGGGCGACCCCGTTGCCCGCCGCCCAGGGGCCCCACGAGTGGATGAACGTCGGCTTGACCGTGTCGAACACGTAGTTGCGCAGGCCCGCCAGGTCGTTGTCGTGCACCAGGTCGGCGATCGGCTTGTTCACCAGACCGGCCATGTCGACCAGCTCGAGCCGGCTGGTCATCGACGAACCGCCGAGGTCGGGCAGCAGCAGCGACGCCTTCTGCACGCCGAGGATGTCGGCGTAGGTGTTGAAGCCGCGGCCGAAGCGGTCGGCCACCAGGCACGCCGTGATGTTCGGGTTCTTCGCGAACTTGTCCGCCGCGGCCGCGAAGCCGACGGCCGACGGGACGAACGCGCCCACCAGCACCACGACGATGCCGACGCGCAGCAGCGCCTGCCGGTGCTTCAGCAGCTCGCCCGCCGACAGCGTCCCCGCGATGACGGCCAGCGGCCACACGGGACTGGCGAACCGGTGCTGGTACATCCAGTCGGCGACCATCACGCCGTACGCGACGATCCCCAGCCCCAGCGGCACCAGCAGCGCGATCAGCGACCGCCGCCACGGCGCCTTGACCAGCGCGAACACGATCACCAGCGCCAGCAGGACCACGCCGGCCCAGCCCGCGTAGCCCGCCAGCTCGAACGGCCGCTTCAGAGCGTCGATGCCGGGCAGGCCCTGCTGCTTGGCCACCGACGGGTTGGCCAGCAGCCGCCCGAACTCCGCGTGCCGCCAGACGACGTACGCGCCGAACGGCACCGCGAACGCCGCCAGCGACAGCAGCGCCAGCCGGAAGCTCTTCCAGAACAGGCCGCCGCGCAGCAGGAACAGCGCCGCCAGCGGGTACGCGCCCGCGTAGATCAGGCCTTCCGGCCGGGTCAGCGCCGCGAACGCGACCATGACGCCGGCCCAGAGCGCGACCTTCGGGGTCAGCAGCCGGTCGTTGCGGACCGCCACGAACAGCGTCACCGCCAGCGTGACGACGGCGAACGCGAACAGCGAGTTCTCCAGGCCGGAAACGACCCAGATGACGAACGACGGGATCGTCGCCAGCGTCAGGCCGGCGATCAGCGTCGCCAGCCACGCAAAGCGGGTGAAGATCTGCTTCGCCGCGATGTAGCAGGCGGTCAGGATGCCGCCGGTGAACAGCAGGCCCAGCGCCTTCGGGAACAGCACGTAGTCCGGGAGCCCGAAGAGCGAGCCGTGGTCGAAGAGGCCGGCGAGCTTGCCGAGGCCGAGCAGCACCATCCACGTCGGGTCGGAGAAGCCCTCGACCGGCGGGGCGCCCGGCTGCAGCACCGGGCCGAGGCCGTCGGCGAAGCTGCGGGCGTAGGAGAAGGTGATGGCGGCGTCGTCGACGATCCAGTGGCCGTAGCGGGTCGCGTGGACGGCGACGGCCGCGACACCGGCGAGCACGGCCAGCACCGGCGCCAGGCGCGCGCCCCAGCCGCGGGTGGCCGTGGTGGTGGCCGGGTCCTCGGGGACGTCGCTCGGGGAGGTCTCGGTGAGTGCGCTAGCCGTCATGTCCTCGTCACTGTTCCGCCCGCAGGCTTCTGCCGGTGGGATACGCGCGAGCCGGCGCCCCCTTGCTGGACCCGGAGGCCGGACCCGACACCGCGGCGACGCGGTCGAGACACTGTAGCCAATACCCCATCCGCGGTCCGCCAGGCGTCGGGGTCGAGCGTGATCCACCCCACACTTCTGTAAATATCTCAGCCGCCGGTCAGGCCAGGTGCGAAGTGTCGTTCACGAGGCGGACCGACGCGTTCCCGTCCGGGTAGAACTCGACGATCGACAGCGACGCCAGGTCCAGGTGCAGCCGGAACAGCAGCTGGGGGCCGGCGTCGAGGCCCATCCGGAGCAGGGTCTTGATCGGTGTCACGTGGCTGACCAGCACCAACGTCCGGCCGCCGTGCTCGGCGATGAGCTCGTCGCGGGCCTTGCGGACGCGCCGGTGGACGACCTCGAAGCTCTCCCCGCCGGGCGGCGGCACCGCGCTGTCGCTCAGCCAGGAGCGGTGCAGTTCGGGGTCGCGGTCGGCCGCTTCGGCGAACGTCAGGCCTTCCCAGTCGCCGAAGTCGGTCTCGATCAGGCCGGGGTGGGTCTCGACGCGGCCGCCGAGCGCGTCGGCGACAGCCTGCGCGGTCTGCTTCGTGCGGGTGAGCGGGGACGAGATGATGGGGACCGCCTCGCCGTCGACGACCAGGCCCTCCATCGCGGCCAGCCGCTTCGCGGCCGCGGCGGCCTGGGAGCGGCCCAGCTCGGTCAGCGGGACGTCGCCGCGGCCGGAGTAGCGGCGCAGCGCCGACATCTCGGTCTGGCCGTGGCGCAGCAGGAGCAGCCGGGTCGGGGTGCCGCGCGCGCCGGTCCAGCCCACGGCCGCGCGGTCGGGCTTGCGGGTCGGCAGCTTCGGCGGGTCGGCCTTCGCGGCCCTGGGTTCCCGTTCGGCCGCGGCGGGTCCGCGAACGGCGGTCTGCCGGGCGACCTGCCTGGCCCGGCCGGCCGTGGCGGCGCCGGGGCGGCCGGCGGCGGGCTTGCCGGTCGCCGCGTCCATGGCCTCGTTCGCCAGGCGGTCGGCGTGGGAGTTCTGCGCGCGCGGGATCCACTCGTACTTGACGCGGGAGAAGCCCGCGGCCAGCTCCTTGGCCCGCTCGGCCAGCGGCTGCATGCCCGGGTGCTTGATCTTCCAGCGCCCGGACATCTGCTCCACCACGAGCTTCGAGTCCATCCGGACGTCCACAGTGGACGCACCGAGCTCGGCCGCGGCGGCCAGGCCGGCGATCAGGCCGTTGTACTCGGCGACGTTGTTGGTGACGACTCCGAGACTTTCCTTGCGCTCGGCGAGGACCTGGCCATCGCTGTCCTTGACCACGGCGCCGTAGCCGGCGGGACCGGGGTTGCCCCGCGAGCCGCCGTCGGCTTCGACGACCACATGCTTCGGGGGGTCCGTGGGGGCGGAGCCCCTCGGGCGGGGCGCGGGGGTTGCACCCCCGAAGACACCGTGCGAAGTCACAGACCCGACTCCAAGGTCCGGACCAGGATGGCGCCGCAGTTCTCGCACTGGATGACGTCGTCCTCCGGCGCGGCTTTGATTTCGTTGACCGTGTTGCGGTCCAGCTCCAGCTGGCAGGCGCCGCAGCGGCGGGCCCGCAGCAGCGCGGCCCCGATGCCCTTGTGCTCGCGGACCCGCTCGTACAGCTTGAGCAGCGGCTCCGGGAAGCGCGGCAGCAGCTTCACACGGTCTTCGTCGCGGCGGGCGCGGGTGGTGTCGAGGTCCTTGAACGCTTCGTCGCGGCGGGCGATCGCGGCGGCGACCTCGGCCTCGGCCTTGTCGACCTCGGCGCCGGTGCGCTGCGCGTCCAGGCCGAGGGCCTCGCGCTGCTCCATCAGCTCCAGCAGGTCGTCCTCCAGCGCGCTCTGGCGGCGCTCCAGCGACTGCAGCTCGTGCTCGATGTCGGTCATCTGCTTGGAATTGACGGAGCCCGACGCCAGGAGCTTGCGGTCGCGGTCCTCGCGGGCGCGCACCGACTCGATCTCCTTCTCCTGCCGGGCGATCTCGCGGTCGAGGTCGGAGGCGGCGGTCTCCACGGACACGAGCGCGTCGCGGCGCTCGCGGACGGTCTTCTCCCCGGCGTCGATCTCGGCCAGCTCGGGCAGGGTGCGGCGGCGGTGCGCGGTGCGCGAGAGCTCGGCGTCCACCTTGGCGAGCTCGAGCAGCTGGCGCTGTACGGCGGGTTCGGCCTTCACGGTGCTCCTCTAAATCGATGTGCGCTCGGCGCGGACGTTCCACGGGTCGGTGCACCGCGTGGAGACGTGAACGTCGACGTTACCCGCAAAGGCCTGCGCCACGAGCGCCGAGGCTTGCCTGCACCAGGGCCACTCGCTGGCCCAGTGGGTCAGCCCGACCAGCGCGGGCACCGGACCGCGGCCCGCGAGGTGCTCGCCGGCCGGGTGATGCCGCAGGTCCGCGGTGACGAAGGCGTCGACGCCGGCCTCGGTGGCCTGCTTGAGGTAGGAGTCGCCGGCGCCGCCGGACACGGCGACGGTGCGGATCGGGCGGTCCGCGTCGCCCGCGCCGAGCACGCCGGGCACGGTCGCGGGCAGGGCGTCGGCGACGCGCTGGACGAACGCCGCGAACGGCTCCGGCTCGGGCAGTTCGCCGAGGCGGCCGATTCCGGTGACGCCGTCGCTGTTGGCCGCCAGCGGCCCGGTCACGCGGAGCCCGATCGCCTGCGCGAGCGCGTCGGAGACGCCGGGGTCGGCGGAGTCGGCGTTGGTGTGCGCGCAGTGGAGGGCGATGCCTTCGCGGATCATCCGGTGCACGAGGGCGCCCTTGGCGGTGTCGGCGGGGACGCCGTGCACGCCGCGCAGCAGCAGCGGGTGGTGCGCGACGATCAGCTGCGCGCCGAGCTCGACGGCTTCGTCGACGGTCTCGGCGACCGGGTCGACGCAGAACAGCACCCGGCGCACGGGTTCGGCCGGGTCGCCGCAGACGAGGCCGACGGCGTCCCACGACTCGGCGAGCTCGGGCGGATAAGCCCGTTCCAGCACGGAGATGACTTCGGAAATGGCGGGCACGCGGCGATTTTCGCATGTACCGTCCGAAGCCATGCGCCTTCGGTCCTGGCTCGTCACGGTGACAGCGGTCCTCGCCGGCTCCCTGCTCTTCGCGGCCCCCGCTTCGGCGTCGGGAACGTCGTTGTGGCGGCTCACCGACCTGGCGGCACAGCGGGTGGCGATCGCCGACCAGGTGGCCGCGGCCAAGTACGGCACGCCGTCGCCGATCGACGACCCGGTGCGGGAGCAGCAGATCTACGACTCGGTGGCGGCGCGCGCCCCCGGCCTCGGCCTCGACCCGGCGGACGCGGTGCGGTTCTTCCGCGCCCAGATCGAGGCGAACAAGCTGGTGCAGCACGGCCTCTACGCCCGCTGGGACGCACACCCCGCACAGGCGCCGGCGACCCGCCCCGACCTCGGGCAGATCCGCCCGGTCATCGACGGGCTCAACACGGGCCTGCTGACGGAGCTGGCGGCGACGACCGCGGCGCGAGCGGCCCGCTCGTGCCCGATCCGCCAGTTGGTGGCGGCGGGCATCGCGGACGGCTTCCACCGGTTCGACGCCCTGCACGCGCACGCCCTCGCCGAAGCGACCTCGGTGACCTGTTCGGCGCACCAGGGCCACGCCGGGTAGCCACCACCCTCCCGGCCATCGGCGAGCCGCCCGCGCGGGCCTGGGCAACCGGGGTCCCCCACGCGCGTCCGATACGGCGTGACGAGGACGAAGTGGATGATCGCCGCGGCCGTGTCGGCCGCAGTGCTGGTCACGGCCGGCGCGTTCGTGCTGGACGACGGTGCGGCGGCGGACGGGATCGTCACGGCGATCCACCCGGACGGCCGGGTGGAGTGGACGGACGCCCGGTTCGTCAAGGCCGAGGAGAACGGCAGCAGCGCCGAACGGGTCCCGGGCACCGCGCACCAGGCGGTCCTGGCCGGGGACGTGCAGATCTTCACGGCCGTCGGGAGCTGGTGCGTGTCAGCAGCCGCGGGCCTCGCGACCGGCCTCGACGGCACCGGCTCCCACCCGTGCACCCGCGCCGAGTTCCTGGCGGCCACCCCGGACAGCCTGGACGCGGTCAAGATCACGGTGAAGGACGACGTGGTCACCCGGATCGCGGAGTACTACCACCCCTGATCCGAGGTGGGAGGCGCCCCGGCGGCAGCAGGCCGCCGCGGGCGCCGGGTCCGGTCAGTTGCAGTTGCCGCAGCAGCCGCAGCCCTGGCCGGTGCACTTCGAGCAGCACCCGTGCATGATCGCTCTCCTTCCGGTTCGCGTCCTCGCCCGATCGACGCTAAGTGAGCGGCGCGGGCCGCGGATACCGCCGAGCGGGCGGGTGACGGGGTGAACCCGGTGGTTACGCTCGGCGCGTGACGCACATCGTCTTCGTCTGCTCCGGCAACATCTGCCGCTCCCCGATGGCCGAGCTGGTGTTCCGGGCCCGGCTCGACGACGCCGGGCTTGGTGACTCCGTGCGCGTGACCAGCGCCGGGACCGGTCCGTGGCACGCCGGGGAGCCCGCCGACAAGCGCGCCCGCGCGACGCTGAAGGCGCACGGCTACCCGACCTCCCACGTCGCTTCCGAGGTGTCCGACGAGGACCTCGCCGCCGATCTGCTGCTGGCCGCCGACGAAGGGCACCTCGAGTTCCTGCGGGCGCGGGTCGAGGACCCGGCGAAGGTGCGGCTGCTGCGTTCGTTCGACCCGTCGGCACCCGAGGGCGCCGAGGTCCCGGACCCCTACTACGGCGGCGACGACGGCTTCGAAGACGTCCTCGGCATGATCGAGAGCGCCGTGCCCGGTTTGCTGGATTGGGTGCGTTCGCAGGGGTAGAGGTCACAGCCCGCGAGGGCCGGCCGAGGGCACGGGCTACCGTGGTGGGGTGCGGTTGCGGTTCCTGCTCCGGCCCGGGTGGCTGGCTCTGACGGCGGTGGTGTTCACCTTCGCCATCTGCTGCTTCACGCTGCTCTCGCCCTGGCAGTTCAGCCGCAACGCCGAGCGCGAGCAGCAGAACTCCGCGCTCGAGACGTCGTTCACCGCGGCGCCGGTGCCGCTGGCGCAGCTGCTGCCGCCCGGGAGCGTGCCCGGCCGGTACACCGAGTGGCACCTCGTCACCGTCACCGGCCAGTACCTGGCCGACAAGGAGGTCGTCGCACGGCTGCGGACCGTCCAGGGCGAAGGCGCGTACGAGGTGCTGACGCCGATGCGGACCACCGACGGCACGGTCGTGCTGATCGACCGCGGGTACGTCCGGCTGGACAGCAAGTCCGGCGCGCTGCCGTTCGCGCCGCCGCCGGCCGGGACCGTGCAGGTCACCGCGCGGGTGCGCGCCGACGAGACCGACCCGAAGAACCGTGACGCCTTCGCCGACGCCTCGACCGGCGGCCGGCTGCAGAGCTACGTCGTCGACTCCCGGGTGGTCGCGCGGGCGAGCGGGCTCGACATCCGGCCGGGGTACTTCCAGCTCGACGTCGGCCAGCCCGGCGTCCTCGGCGCGTTGCCGCTGCCGCAGACCGACTCGGGGCCGTTCCTGTCCTACGCGCTGCAGTGGATCGCGTTCGGCGCGATGGCGCTTCTGGGCTGGCTGTACTTCACGGTCCGCGAGCTGAAGCCGGGCGGGGCGCTGGACGCGTCCGACGACCCGGCGCGCCGGAAGTCCGTCGCGGAGATCCTCGCGGAAGACGAACTCGCCGAAAGTGGCCATCAGAAGTAGGCCGCAAATGGCCCTGCGGTGAGGCCACTTGCCCGGGTGATACTCGGGTCATGCTGATCCACCCGTGGGACGCCGCCACCTCCGACGCGGAGTGGCGCGAGTGGCTGTCCGGGCACGACTTCGGCCAGCTGATCGCCGGCGGCCGGGGCCGCGACCTGCCGGTGGTGACGCCGGCGCACTTCGCGTTCGACGGCGACCGCACGATCGTCACGCACCTGGCCCGCCCGAACCCGATCTGGCCGCTGCTGGAGGAGCACCCGCGCGCCCTGCTGACGGTGATCGGCGACTACACCTATATCCGCGCGGACTGGAACGCGGCCGCGGACCCGGCTCACGGCGTGCCGACGTCGTACTACGCGACGGTGCAGCTCGAAGGGGACGTCCGGCTGGTCGACGATCCGGCGGCGAAGGCGGCGCTGCTGGACGAGCAGCTGCGGCACTTCGAGCCGGACGGCGCCCGGGCGCCGGTGAGCGCCGCCCGGGACGAGCCGGACCGGCGGTTGCTGCCGGGGATCCGCGGGATCGAGTTCTCGATCACGGGCGTCCGGGCGAAGTTCAAGTTCGGCGGGAACAAGACGGCGGAGGACCGCGAACGGATCGGGACGCGGCTGGCCGGGCGCGGCGGTCCGCTGGACGCGGCGGCGCTGGCGCAGCTGCGCCGCCGCGGCTGAGGAACCCCAGCCGCGGCGGGCGGTTCAGCCGCCGCAGCGCGGAACCGGCAGCACGTCCAGGAAGCCGTGGATGGTCTCGCCCGTGGTGTGGTTCAGCGCGTCCGCCGTCATGTGCTGGGTGACGCCCGGCTGGTTGGCGGTCGGGTGCTGCTCACGGATCCCCGTGGTCGTCGAGACGTCGTCGCCGGTGAAGAAGACCTTGCCGTTGTCGGCGAACGTGATGGTCCAAACCTGGCCCGAGACGTTGGTGTGGATCTCGAACTCCTCCCCCACGACGAACGACCCGCCGGGGCCGTCGTCGTCGTGCTTGGACTTCAGCGTGAACGACGTGCCCAGGCTGCCGAAGCCGTCCTGCTCGTAGGTGGGGCCGCAGCGCCGGTCCTTGGCTTCGGCGGTCCCGGTGACGACGAGGGTGAGCAGGCTCGCGGCGACCACGCCGGCCGCCATGTGCTTGTACCGCAAGGTTCCTCCCGGTTTTCGGCGAAGCGTTTGCCTACGCTCGTCGATACGCGGGAGAGTTACAGAGCCCGGCGCCGGAAGCCCGTCAGCGCGGCCAGCACCACCGCACTCGCCCCGGCCAGCCAGCCCACGACCCGGGACAGCTCCACCGCCCGCGTCACGTGCCCCGCGTCCGGGTTGCGGCCCACCCCGAGCACCGGCAGCTCCGCCACCCCGTGCGGGTACACCGTCCGGCCGCCGACCCGGACCTCCAGCGCACCGGCGAACGCCGCCTCCACGCGGCCCGCGTTCGGGCTCGGGTGGGCGATCGTGTCGCGGCGCCAAGCCCGCCACGCCCCGCCCGCCGAGCCGCCGACCACCGGGGCCGCCACCACCGTCAAGGCCGCCGCCACGCGCGTGGGCAGCAGGTGGACCAGTTCGTCGGCCCGATCCACCGCCCAGTGGCCGCGGCGACCCGCGCGCGATCGGCGCAGCAAGCTCACCGCCCGGGCGCCCAGCAGGCCCGGCACGCCCGCCAGCGCGCCCCACACCAGCGGGGCCACCACCGCGTCGGACGTGTTCTCCGCCAGCGTCTCCACCGAGGCACGGGACAGCGCGATCGCGCCCAGGCCGTCGGCCACCCGGGGGTCCAGTTCGGACAGTGTCGCGCGCGCCGGCTCGAAGCGGCACTCCTCCAGGTCGCGGGCCAGTTCCGTGCCCTGCTGGGCCAAGCCCGCCGCGCCGAGGACCGCCCACGTCGTCACCGCCGTCGCCGACGCCTGCAGCACCGGGCGGCCGCGGCCCGCTCGCTCCAGCACCGCCCCGCCGAGCACCGCCGCGCCCGCGACCAGGACGCCCGAACGGGGTGGGAGCCGGCGGAACGCCGTCACCGGCAGGCGGCGGCGGGGGTCGCCGAGGGCGCCGTCGGCCGCCACGCCCAACACCAGTCCGATCGCGCGCGCCGCGCTCACCCGTGCCCCCCGGCGGAAGGAAAAGTCCAGTTCTCCCGCGGAGGCTACTCGCCCTCGGGACCCCCGTCGGCCACCAGGGCGGCGATCTCGTCACGGGCCTGGACGACGATGTCGCGCATCGCCCGCTCGGCCCGGTCCGCCTCCCCGGCAGCCACCGCCGCGGCCACCTCGGCGTGCAGCGCCACGGCCTCGGGCTGCGGCTCCGGCGGCATCAGGCCGTGCCCGGTCCGCCCGGTGAGCACCTCCGCGACGACCTCGGACAGCTGCCCGAACATCGGGTTCCGGGACGCGGTGAGCAGCAGGTCGTGGAAGGCGATGTCGAACTCGAGGAACGCCGGGAGGTCGCGCGCCCGGGCCGTCCGCGCCAGCCGCTCCCCGAGCGCACCCAGGCGGCCGCGCTCCTCCGGCGTCGCGCGCAGGGCCGCGAACCGCGCCGCACACGGCTCGATCGCCGACCGCAGCTCGTTCAGGGTGGCGAGCGCCGCCGGCCGGGCCGGGCCGTCGAGCTGCCAGCGGATCAGCCGCGGGTCGTAGTGGTTCCACTCCGCCGGTTCCCGGACGATCACCCCGACCCGCCGCTTGCTGCTGGTCAGCTGCATCGTCTCGAGCACGCGCACGACCTCGCGGGCCACCGTCCGCGAAGCGCCGAAGCGCTCTTGGAGGTCTTCCGACCGCAGCACGGTGCCCGGTTCCAGAGAACCGTTCGCGATCGCCGCACCCAGGGCGTCCAGGACCTGCTCGTGCCTCACCCCCGAAGGCTAGCCTGCTGATTAGATTAAGTAGTACTTCATCTTGAGTAAGTAGTACTTTTAAGTTTGACTCGCCTGGGCACAACGAAGTGGGAGGTGCGGATGACCGTCATCGTGGTGATGGGGGTGTCAGGCTCCGGGAAGACGACGATCGGCACGGCGCTCGCCGCGGCCCTCGGCGTCGAGTACGCGGAAGCGGACACGTTCCATCCGAAGGCCAACATCGACAGGATGACCGCCGGCACGCCGCTGACCGACGAAGACCGCGCGCCCTGGCTCGAGGCCATCGCCGGCTGGATCCGCGAGCACCGGGACTCCGGCGGCGTCGTGACGTCGTCCGCGCTCAAGCGCCGGTACCGCGACGTGCTGCGCACCGGAGGCGACGTCTGGTTCGCCCACCTGCAGGGCGACCGCGCGCTGCTGGCCGAGCGGATGAAGACCCGCACCGGGCACTTCATGCCGGTGTCGCTGCTGGACTCGCAGCTCGCCGATCTCGAACCCCTCGAGCCGGACGAGGCCGGCGCCGTCTTCGACAACACCGGCGGCACTCCGGAAGAGATCACCGAAGCCGCGCTCACCGCCTTCCGGGAGCACGCGTGAACGCCGTCCTCGCCGCCGGCTGGACCGGCCACGACACGCGCCTGATCATCGCGACCGTCGTCGCGATCGCCGTCATCGTCGTGCTGATCACGAAGGTGAAGCTGCACCCGTTCCTGTCGCTGGTGCTCGGTTCGCTCGTGCTCGGGCTGACCGCCGGGATGCCGGTCGACAAACTGTTGAAGAGCTTCACGACCGGCGTCGGCAGCACGGTCGCGTCCGTCGGCATCCTGATCGCCCTCGGCGCGATGCTCGGCAAGCTGCTGGCCGACTCCGGCGGCGCCGACCAGATCGTCGACACCGTGCTCGGCAAGGCCCGCGGCGGCGCGCTCCCGTGGGCGATGGCGCTGGTGGCCGCCCTGATCGGGCTCCCGATGTTCTTCGAGATCGGGCTCGTCATGCTCATCCCGGTGGTGCTGCTCGCGGCCAAGCGCACCGGGAAACCGTTGATGCTGCTGGGCATACCGGCGCTCGCCGGGCTTTCGGTGCTGCACGGGCTGGTCCCGCCGCACCCGGGTCCGCTCGCCGCGGCCGGCGCGCTGAACGCGAACGTCGGGATCACGCTGGCGTTCGGCCTGCTCGTCGGCATTCCGACGCTGGTCGTCGCGGGTCCGCTGTTCGGCAAGCTCGCGGCCCGGCTGGTGCCGGACGCCGCCCCGCCGGAGCGGCTGATCCCGGAACGCGCCGACACGGACAAACCGCGCCCGAGCTTCGCGGCGACGCTCACGACGGTGCTGCTGCCGGTCGTACTCATGCTCGCGAAAGCACTGTCGGACATCCTGCTGGCCAAGGACAGCCAGGCCCGCAAGATCCTCGACTTCGTCGGCGACCCGCTGATCGCGCTGCTCGCCGCGGTCCTGGTGGGCATGGTCCTGCTCGGCCGCCCGGCCGGGCTCGGCCGGGAGAGGCTGTCCACTGTGGTCGGTGAGTCGCTCGGCCCGATCGCCGGGATCATCCTCATCGTCGGCGCGGGCGGCGGGTTCAAGCAGACCCTGGTCGACGCCGGGGTCGGCGACGTCATCACCGGCCTGGCCAAGGACGCGAACCTGTCGCCGCTGCTCCTCGGCTGGCTGGTCGCGGTGGCGATCCGGCTGGCAACGGGCTCGGCCACGGTCGCGACCGTCTCGGCGGCGGGCATCGTGGCCCCGCTGGCCGCGGGCATGGACCCGTCCCACAGCGCGCTGCTGGTGCTGGCGATCGGCGCCGGGTCGCTCTTCTTCTCGCACGTCAACGACGCCGGGTTCTGGCTGGTCAAGGAGTACTTCGGGCTGTCGGTCGGGCAGACGCTGAAGAGCTGGTCGGTGATGGAGACGCTCATCTCGGTGGTCGCCATCGCGCTGATCCTGCCGCTGTCGCTGGTGGTCTAAAGGACGACGGCTTCGAGGTCACGATCCCGATCTACGCGTAACGCCGCCGACCCGATCAGCGTCTTCCGGATGTTCGCAACGGGAAGGCGGGATCGCATGGGGCTCATCCGGAAGACGCTGATGGTCGGCACGATGGGTGCCGTCCGCGGCAGCAGCAAGAAGCAGCGCGTGGCCAAGGCCCAGCTGAAGGAGCTGCGTGTCCAGACGAAACTCCAGCAGTCCCAGCTCCAGCAGCGACAGGCGGCCCAGCCCGCACCGCCGGCCGTGCCACCGCCCGGTTGGTACCCGTCACCCACGCAGCCCGGCTCGACGCAGTGGTGGGACGGCGCGCAGTGGACGCCAGCCTTCGCACCGACGACGTAACCGGGCGGCGGCGGACGCCGCCACCGCAAGCCGGCCGATCCCGAAGGCCGTCACCCCCAGCCGGGGTGGCGGCCTTTTTCGCGCCCGTTGACATGTGACCTTTTGGTCACCTATTCTCGCTGACGTGCCCGACGACGACCTGGTGTTCAAGGCGCTGGCGGATCCGACCCGCCGGTTCCTGCTCGACCTGCTCTTCGAGCGTGACGGCCGCACGCTCACCGAGCTGGAGACCCAGGTGGAGATGACCCGCTTCGGCGTCATGAAGCACCTGAAGCTCCTGGAAGAGGCCGGGCTCGTCGTCGCGCGGAAGGAAGGCCGCGAGAAGCGGCACTTCCTCAACCCCGTCCCGATCCGCCAGATCCACGACCGGTGGATCGACAAGTACACCGAGCGCCAGGTCAGCGCGCTCCTCGACCTCAAGAACGAGCTGGAAGGCGAAGAACCGTGACGAACACCGTGCAGGTCTACCGCGTCTACATCAAGGCATCCCCGGAGCGCATCTGGGACGCCATCACCAAGCCCGAGTGGACGCAGAAGTACGGCTACACCGGACTGGTCGACTACGACCTGCGGCCGGGCGGCAAGCACCGCACCCGCCCGACGCAGCCGTTCATCGACGCCGGGATGACCGGCGACCTCGTCGACGGGGAGGTCCTGGAGGTGGACCCGCCGCGCAAGCTGGTCATCACCTGGAAGCTGCTGATGGCCCCGGAGAACGTGGCCGACGAGCCCTACACGACGCTCACCTACGAAATCGAGGAGTCCAAGACCGCCGGCACCCGGCTGACCGTGACCCACGACGTCACCGGCGCCCCCACGACGGCGGCGATGGTCAACGGGTCGCTCGAGCGGCTGGACGCGCCCCCGAACGAGAACGCGGGTGGCGGCTGGGCGTGGATCCTGTCGGATCTCAAGTCCCTGCTGGAGACCGGCGAAACCATCGTCCCGGCGCCGTGAGGGGGTCTGGCGGGAGCTGCCTCGCGCCGCTTCGAGGCAGCTCCCGCCAGAGTCGTCAGACTCGCTGGGTCGCTGCCTTGAGCGCCGCCTTCGCGGCCTCGGGCGCCCCCAGCGTGTCGAGGCCGGACAACGCCGCCCCCACCACGGGGTTCACGTCGACAACGCGGACCACCGCGCGCGGCGCGACCTTGAGGCACCGGCGTTCGATCTCCGCGATCACCGGCGCGCCGATGCCGGTCAGCACGCCGCCGCCGAGGACGATCTCGGGGGCGTCTTCGGTCAGGTCCAGCTCGCGGAGGATCACCGCCGCGAAGACGCTGACCTCTTCGACGAACCGCGTCACGATGTCCTGGGCGACCTCGTCCCCCGCCGCCGCGACTTCGAACAGCAGCGGGCACAGGCCGTGGATCGACGCCGGGTCGATCTCCTCGAAGTGCAGGCCCTGCACGACGTCCAGCAGCGTCGGCTTCCCGAAGTAGGCCGCGACCGCCGGCATCAGCGCGGTTCGCGGACCGCGGCCGTCCTCGGCCCGGACCGCCCACCACAGCGCCTCTTCGCCGAGCCGGTAGCCGCCACCCCAGTCGCCGGAGATCTTGCCCAGCGCGGGAAAGCGGTGCACGCGACCGTCGGGACCGACGCCGGCGCCGTTGATCCCGGCGCCGCACACGACCGCGACACCCACCCCCGCGCTGCCCGCCCGGAGCAGCGCGAGGGTGTCGTTGCCGACGGTCAGGGTGTCGCTCCAGCCGCGGGCGGACAGGGCCGCGTGCAACGCCTCTTCCTCGCGCGGGAAGTCCAGCCCGGCCAGGTACGCGGAAGTGTGGACCGCTTCCGGCCGCGTCCCGAACGCCGGGTACGCCTCCAGCACCAGGTCTTCCAGCGCCGCCACGCATCCCGCGACGCCGACGTTCTGCGGCGACGCGCCGGGGCCGCGGGACTTGCCCAGCACCACGCCGTCTTCCGAGATCACCAGGACCTCGGTCTTGCTGTTGCCGCCGTCGATCGCGATGACTGCAGGCTTCATCCGCGCGCCCAGGGCAGGTACTCGCGGTTGATCTGCACCAGGGAGTCGGCGAGCGTGTCGGCCTTCGAGTACTGGCCGACCAGCGGGTGCGCCAGGAGGGCGTCGGCGACGCGGTCCCGGCCGCCCTTCACCGCCGCCTCCAGCGCCAGGAACTCGTACGACGTCGTCGCCGCGATGAGCCCGGCGAAGTTCTGCTCCACCGGCGGCTGCGGGATCGGCGTCGCACCCTTGGAGTCCACAGTGGACCTTGCCTCGATGACGGCGTCGTCCGGCAGGAACGGGAAGGTGCCGTCGTTGCGGACGTTCACCACGTGTTCCTCGGCCGGACCACCCGCGGTCAACGCGTGCACCAGCTGCACGGCGGCCTCGGAGTAGTACGCGCCGCCGCGCTTTTCGAGGGATTCCGGCTTGGTGTTCCGCTCCGGGTCGAGGTAGATCTTCAGCAGCTCTTCCTCGACGTCGGAGACGACGTCCGCGCGCGGGCGTTCGGTGCGCTGCTTGGTGACCTGCTCGTCGTGCGCGTAGAAGTACTTCAGGTAGTACGACGGCACGACGTTCATCCGCCGCAGCCACTTCCGAGGCACGCTCACCTCGTCGGACAGGTAGTCCAGGTGCTCCTCCAGCAGCTCCGGGAGCCGGTCGACGCCGTCGACGAGCGCGCCGCGCTCCCAGCTCAGGTGGTTCAGTCCGGTGTGGACGAGCTTGACGTCGTCCGCGCCGACGCCGAGCAGCTTCCCGAACTGCCGCTGCAGGTTGATCGCGACGTTGCACAGCCCGACCGCGCGGTGCCCTTCGTTGAGCAAGGCGCGGGTGACGATGCCGACCGGGTTGGTGAAGTTGACGATCCAGGTGTCGTCGCCGGCGATCTTGCGGACGCGGTCGGCGATGTCCAGCACCACCGGCACGGTCCGCAGCGCCTTCGCGAGCCCGCCCGCGCCGGTCGTCTCCTGCCCGACGCAGCCGCAGGCGTGCGGGAACGTCTCGTCCGAGCGCCGCGCCCGTTGCCCGCCCACGCGCAGCTGGATCAGCACGGCGGAAGCGCCGTCGACGCCCTCTTCCAGCGACTGCGTCGTCCGCACTCGCGCCGGGTGACCGGCGTGGTCGAGGATCCGCTGGCTGAACCCGCCGACGGCTTCGACGCGGTAGGCGTCCGGGTCGACCAGCACGATCTCGCCCACGTCCAAAGTGGACCGTCGACCGGCGATCCCGTCGATCAGCTCCGGCGTGTAGGTGGACCCGCCACCGACGACTGCCAGCTTCATCCCTTGACTCCCGTGAATGTGATGCCCTTGACGAACGACTTCTGCGCGAACACGAACAGCACGATCACCGGCGCCATGATCAGCGCGGTCGCCGCCATCGTCATGTTCCACTCGACGTGGTGCATGCCGCGGAAGGACGCGATCGCCAGCGAAAGCGGCCAGTGGTCCTGGTTCTCGCCGGTGTAGAGCAGCGGCCCGAAGTAGTCGTTCCAGGTGAACAGGAAGCAGAACATGGCGGTGGCCGCGATCCCGGGTTTGGCCATCGGGATGAGCACGCGGTACATCGCCTGGAACTCGTTGCAGCCGTCGATCTTCGCCGCTTCGAGGTAGTCCTTCGGAATGGTGAGGAAGAACTGCCGGAGCAGGAAGATCGAAAACGCGTCGAAGAAGAAGTACGGCACGATCAGCGGCACCAGCGTGCCGGTGAGGCCCATCCGCACCCACAGGTCGTACAGCGGCACGACGGTGACCTGCGGCGGCAGCAGCATCGCCGCCACGGTCAGCATGAAGAACAGGTTCTGCCCGCGCCAGCGCAGTTTCGCCAGCGCGTACGCCGCCGGGATCGCCGAAAGCAGCGCACCCGCCGTCGCCAGCGCCGAATACAGCAGGCTGTTGCCGAAGTATTCGAGCAGCGGCGCCTTCTGGAACACCTTGACGAAGTTCTCGAAGTGCCATTCGGTCGGCCACAGGCTCGCCGTCATGGCCTGGTCGTTCGCCATCACCGCGGTGAGGAACACGAACAACAGCGGCAGCATGAAGATCACGCCGAGGGCGATCCCGATCGCGTGGGTGGCGATGAAGGACAGCCGTTTGTCCCAGTTGCGCTTGAACCGCACCTTCGGCGGTACGCCCGCTTCGCGCGGCGGCGCTTCGGCCACGGCGGTCATGCGCCCTCCTCCTGGTGCTGAGACTTCCTGAGCTGCCGCACGAGAATCCAGGTGAAACCCGAGCTCACGATGAACAACAGGACAGCCATCGCCGCCGCGTACCCCATGTTGAAGTAGCGGAAGCCCTGGACGTACAGCCAGATCGGATAAGTCAGCGTCGAGTTCTGCGGCGCCCCGATGAGCTTCGAGTTGCCGGCGACGTCCGCGGTACCGGCGCTCGCGGACGACGCGACGATCGCCTGGGTGAAGAACTGCAGCGCGTAGATGATCGAGTTGACCACGCCGAACAGCAGCACCGGCGAGATCGACGGCAGCGTGACGTGCCAGAACCGGCGGACCGGGCCGGCGCCGTCGAGCTCGGCTGCTTCATATTGCTCGGTCGGGACGTCCAGCAGCGCGGCCAGGATGATGATCATCAGCTCGCCGGAGCCCCACAGCGCGAGCAGCGTCAGCGCGGGCTTCGACATCCCCGGGCTGTTGAACCAGAGCCCGCCGTCGATGCCGACGAGCCGCAGGAACCGGTTCACCGGGCCGAACTCCGGGTTGAACACGAAGACGAACGCCAGGGTGGCCGCCGCGGGCGGGGCGAGGGTCGGCAGGTAGCAGAGCGTCCGGACCAGGCCGACGCCCGACTTGAGGCGGGAGATCACCGAGGCGATGCCGAGGGAGAACACCACGCGGCAGACCGTCAGGACGACCACCAGCCACAGCGTGTTGTACGCGGCCGTGCCGACCAGCGGCTCGGTGGTGAACATCCGGATGTAGTTGTCGAACCCGATGAACTGCGGCGGGTTGATCAGGTCGTACCGGGTGAACGAGTAGTAGACCGTGGCGATCAGCGGGTAGCCGAAGAAGATGAGGAACCCGAGGAACGCCGGGGCCATGAAGAACAGGACGGTCCGGCGGCGCTTGGCCCGGCGGGCCCCCGCCCGCACCTTGGCAGGTGCGGACGGGGAAGCCTTTTCCGCGAGGGTGCGGGCCGAGGGACTCGTTACCGCCGAGACCCCGTCGGACAGAGTCATCCGCCCGCGCCCTTCTGCTTCAGTTCGTCGTCGATCTGCGCGTCCACCTTCTTCAGGCCTTCCGTCAGATCCGGCACCGAACCGGCCTGCCACTTCTCGGCGAAGTCGTTGACCGCCTTGAGGTGCGCGTCGCCGATCGGGGTGGTCTGGTTGGCCACCAGCTTGCCGCTGTCGTAGATGTCGAGGAACGTCTTGAACTGCGGCTGCAGGTCCAGCTTCGGCGAGGTGAGCGACGCCTTGGTGCTGGGCACGTTCTTCAGGCCGTTGGCCATGTCCACCAGGGTGTCGGTGTCCAGGGTGACCTGCTTGATGAGCTCCCAGGCGGCGCCGGGGTTCTTGGCGCCCTTGGGGATCGCGATGATCGTGCCGGTGGTGAAGCCGCCGCCGTAGTGGTCGGCCATGGTGTCGATCACCGGCGCCGGCGCGGTGCCGTAGTTGACGTCCGGCGCCTGGTCCTTGAGGAAGGCGGTGCGGAATTCGCCGTCGTAGATCATCGCCAGCTTCTTCTTGTGGAAGCCGTGGTCGGCGGAGTACTCGTCACCGAGGCCGGCCTTGAACTGCTCGACCTTCTCGTGCCCGCCGTAGAAGTCGATGAGCTGCTTCTGGAACTCGAACATCGCCTTCCAGCCGGGGTTGGTGGCGAGGTCGGACTTGCCGTCCGGGCCGAGGAACGGCGCGCCGAAGTTCGGCGCCCAGTACTGGGCCTGGTTGGCGTAGAACGGCATCGAGGGCAGGAAGCCGGCGACCTTGATCGAGCCGTCCGGGTTGAACTCGGTCAGCTTCTTGGTGGCCTCGAACAGCTCCGAGGTGGTCTTCGGCGGCGAGGTGATGCCCTTCGCCGCGAACATGTCCTTGTTGTAGTAGAGCCCGTAGACGTCGGCGAGCATCGGCATCGCGCACCGCTTGCCCTGGTACTCGGTGTAGTTGCGGACCGCCTCGGGGATTTGGTTGAGGTCGATCTTGTCGCGGTCGATGTAGGGCTTGAGGTCCTGGAAGCTGCCGGTGGAGCACCAGGCGCCGAGGTTGTCGGTGTAGAAGGAGATCGCGACGTCGGGTGGGTTGCCGCCGCGGATCGACTGGGTGAGCTTGTCGTCGTCCTGGTTGCCCTCGTGCTTGATCTCGATGTTCGGGAACTTGGTCTTGAGCTTGTTGAGGCCCGCGGTGACCACGCCGTACTCGCGGTCGGTGAACTTGGAGTACACGGTGAGCGTGAGCTTGTCGTCCTTGCCGGGCGCGGCGGCCGCGTCACCTCCGCTCGGGGCGGCGGCGCCGGAACAGGCGCTGGTCAACAGGACGGACGCCGCGGCGGCGGCCACCAGCAGGGCGCCGCGGCGGGTCCGGGTGGTCGGGGGCATGGCCCTCCTCCTCATCGGTTGGGGCTACTGAAGTCGGGGACGGGTGCTGTCGCCCTCGGGCCTGCGCGACCCGAGGAGCGTGGGGGTGACGACGCCGAAGACGTCCTCACGGGTGGTGGCGAGCGCCGACTGCAGCGCGCCCGCGCGAACGGCGTTGCCCTGCACGGAAGCGCAGCCGACCGGCGTGCGCGGCAGGACGAGTTCGTGCAGCTTTTCCTGGACGAGCGCGGCGAAGTCCTCCCCGCCGGCCCGGCTGGTGTCGCCGCAGAGGAGCACGAGCTGAGGGTCGGCGACGGCGACGAGGTTGGCGACACCGCCGGCGACCCGGTTGGCGAGATCGTCGAGAAAGGGGTGGCCTTTCCCGGCTTTCTCCACTGCTGCCCAGGCGGTTTCGGCCTCGATGCCGTGCGCCGCGGCGAGCCGGCAGATGGCGGGCGAGTCGACCAGGTTGCCGAAGCGGGCGCCGGCCGCGGGCCGGACCTCCCCGGTGTCCACCGTGGCCGGATCGGGCACGCGCATCCAGTCGATCTCGCCGCCCCCGCCGGTGGCCCCGCGCAGCAGCCGCCGTCCGATCACGACGGCACCGCCGACGCCTTCGGACAGCCAGACCATGACGAAGTCGTCGACGTCCTGGGCCTTCCCGGCGGTCATCTCCTCGACGGCGACCAGGTTGACGTCGTTTTCGATGAGGACGTCGACGCCGAGTTCGTCGCTGAGCTTCTGCGGGACGTCGAAGCCCAGCCAGCCGGGGATGTGCGGCGCGGAGGAGAGCAGGCCGGTCCGCGGATCGAACGCCCCCTGCGCGCCGATCACGACGTGGGCCAGGTCTTCCCGCTGGATCCCGGCTTCTTCGGCGACTTTCTGGAGGGCTTCGCCGAAGGTGCCGACGACGTCGGCCCCCGCGTGCACGGGCAGCGGCGTCCGGTACTCGGCGAGGACGACCCCGGCCACATCGGCGACGACGAAATCGGCCACGTGCGGCGTGAGATCGACGGCGGCGACGAAGGCGAGGCCGCCGTTGGCCGCCCAGAGCTGGGCGCGCGGCCCGCGGCCACCACCCCGCACCCCGGCCTTGACGACGAGATCGTCCAGTTCGAGCCGGGTGAGCAGCTGGGCGGTGGCGGGTTTGGACAGCCCGATGGCGAGTTCGAGTTCGGCCCGCGTGAGCGGCCCCTCCCGCAGGAGGACCTCGATGGCGGCGCGATCGTTGATCTCGCGCAGCATCCGCGGGCTACCGGCTCGCACTCGTCCCTCCGGACTTAATTAGGATACTTTACAGACGGTTTCCGGGGACTGTAGTGAGCCGCGGCACAGCCGTCAACGGTCTCGCGAAACGGCCAGGTAACGCTTGCCCGTCCGCTGGGCCACCTGGACGAAACACCGGTGAACGACTTGCGCCGGTCGGCGAAGGCTCGGTCAGAGGCTTTCGGCGAGGCCGTGCAGGGGGCCCAACGAGAACGGCCCCGGCGGGTGGCCGGGGCCGTTCTCGTTGTCGCGCTCGGTGGCGGGCGGTTACTCCTCCGCGTCCGCCCAGGCTTTGAGCATCACGCGGGCGATCGACGAGTTCCCCGGCAGGATGATCTCCGCCGCACCTTCGGCGATCGGCGTCGGCTTCGAACCCTCGCCGCGCACCGCACTGTTCTCGAACGCCGCGCGCACCTCGGCGCGCGACACCCACAGGGCCTCTTCGATCTCGCCGTCCGCCGGTACCAGCGGGGCGGCACGATCCGCCCGGGCGGTGAACCCCAGCATGATCGACCTCGGGAACGGCCACGGCTGGCTGCCCAGGTACCGCACGTCGGACACCGAAGCGCCGACCTCTTCGTGGATCTCACGGACCACGCACGCCTCGAGGGACTCCCCCGCCTCCACGAACCCCGCCAGCACCGAATACCGGCCCGCCGGCCAGATCGGCTGGCGGGCCAGCAGCACGTGGGAGCCGTTCACGCCCTCCGTGGAATGGACCAGGCAGATCACCGCCGGGTCCGTGCGGGGGTACTCCTCGCGCCCGCAGCCCGTGCACTTGCTCGCCCAGCCGAACTGGATCAGCTCCGTCGCGCTGCCGCAGCGCGTGCAGAATTTCGCCCCCCGACGCCAAAAGCGCAACGCCTGTGCCGTCGTGAACAGCCCGGCCGACGTGTCGTCCAGGAGGTCGCCGTACCCGCGCAGCTCGACCCAGACTTCGCCGTCCGCGCGCGGGACCTCCTCCACGAAGCCCCAGCTGCCCGCCATCTTCACCGTGTCGGCCTCGCCCGACGGCCCACCCGGCAGCGACCAGTAGTCGACGTCCTGCCACTCGCCGAGGAACACCGCGTCCGCGGGCGGCGAAGCGCCGAAGTCGACGGCCTTCCGGAACGCCAGCGTCGACGCGCCTTCGACCACCGGGGTGCGCCCGGCGTCGTCCAGGAGGACGACCCGGGCGTCGGCCCACCGCGACATCAGCCGCGACGGGTTGGTGCGCAAGTCCTCCTGGCGATCCACTGTGGACCGGGACAGGGTCGGCAGGGCACCGAGGGTGAACGGGACGGACATCAGGCCGGCTCGCCCACGACGACGTCGCCGAGCGCCAGGAGCTTGCGCTCCAGCACCGCCGCGTCGCCGACCACCACACCGGTGAACCGCTTGGGCGCGAAGTACTTCAGCGCCGCTTCGGCCACGTCCTCGGCCGTCACCGCCGCCACGCGCACCGGGTGTTCGGTCAGCCACTCGAGACCCAGCCCGGTCGAGGCCAGCGCCAGCACCTGCCCGGCCAGCCCGGACTGCGACGACGTCGAGGTCAGCAGCGAGCCGATCGCGTACTGCCGCACCGACTCCAGCTCGTCGCCGGTCGGCGGGACCTGGCCGAGGCGGCCCAGTTCGTAGCGCGTCTCCAGCAGCGCCGGGGCCGTCGCGTCGGTCGCGGTGTCCGCGTCGACGTTGACCACCGCGGTGCCGTCGGTGAACTCGAACCCCGAGTGCGCGGAGTAGGTGTAGCCCTTGTTCTCGCGGATGTTCTCCACCAGCCGCGACGAGAAGTACCCGCCGTAGGCCAGGTTCGCCAGCTGCAGCGCCGCGTAACCCGGGTCCGTGCGCGGGACCGTCTGCGCCGAGAGCCGGATCTGCGACTGCACCGCACCGGCGCGCGGCACCAGCAGCACGTCCGGCCCGGTCAGGTCGGGCAGCGGCGGCAGCCGGACGGCGGAGCGGTCCGACGCCCAGCCGCCGAGCACCTTCTCCAGCTCGCCGATGACCCCGGCCGGGTCGAGGTCGCCGACCAGCACCATGACCGAACCCCGCGGCAGCACCGACGCCTCGTGCAGCGCGCGAACCTGCTCCGGCGTCACGACCGCGACGTCTTCGGCCTTCGGGACCTCGCGCGTGGCCGGGTGGTCGCCGTAGCGGTGCTTCTGCAGGGCCTCGCGCGCGATCGTGCGCGGCTGGGTGCGCGAGACGGCGATCCGCTCGACCAGCCGCTCCTTCTCGCGGGCGATCTCCTCGTCGGCGTAGGTCGCCCCGGTGAGGACGTCGCCGAGGACGTCGAGGAACGTCGGCAGCTTGTCGGCCAGCGCGGACCCGGTGAGCACCAGGCGTTCCGGGTCGACACCGGCGCCGATGTCGCCGCCGATGAGCGCCAGCTCGGCGTCGATCTCGATGCGGTTGCGGCGGGCCGTGCCGGTCAGGATCGTCTCGGCGAGCACCTCGGCGATCGCCGGGTGCAGCGCGTCGTCACCCGCGAACGGGATCCACAGCCGCGCCTCGACCATCGGCACGGTCGCCTTGCGCACGGCCACCACGCGCAGGCCGTTCGCCAGCGTCGTGTCCACATGGGACAGATCGGCGGCGGCCCGCTGCGGCCCGAGCGGCGGCAGCGGCCGCGGTCCCCGCGCGGTGCGGCCGATCTCGTCGGCGCTGCGGTGCGTTGCTGAAGTCACTGCTCGTTGTTCCCTTCCGAAGCGGGCTTGACCACCAGCACGGCGCGCGCGTCCGGGCGCAGCGCCTTCGCCGCCGCCGACACGGCTTCCGAGGTGACGGCGGACATCCGGTCCGCGAGCCGGTACACCAGCGACGCGTCGCCGTAGAGCAGTTCGAACGAGCCGAGGGCCAGGGTCCGGGAGACCAGCCTGTCGTGCTCCGAGTGCAGGCTCGCCGCCCACCGGGCGGTGACCTTGCGCAGCTCCTCCTCGCTCGGCGGCGTCTCGGCGAGCTTCTCCAGCTCGTCGTCCAGCGCGGCGAGCACGCGCTCGCGGGACACCTCGTGCGGGTGGATCAGGGTGATGGTGAACGTGTCGGGGTCGCGGGCCTCGAACGGGCCGAACAGCCCGGCGCCGGCGCCGATGTCGACGACCAGGGGCTCGCGGTGCACCAGCCGCTGCTGCAGGCGCGAGCCGTCGCCGTCGGTGAGCACGCCGGCCAGCACGAGGTAGGCCAGGTAGCTGTCGACGTCGTTGATCGGGTCCGGCATCCGGTAGCCGATGCCGAGCGCGGGCAGCGGGGCGTGCGCGTCTTCGACCTCACCGTGCAGCTCGGTGGTCGGCAGCGGCTCGGCGAACGACGGCCGCTGCGGCGCCGGCCGGTGCGGGACGTCGCCGAAGTGCTCCTCGATCAGCTTCTTGGCGGTGTCCACCTCGAAGTCGCCCGCCACCGTGAGCACGGCGTTCGCCGGCGAGTAGTAGGTGTCGAAGAACGCCGCGCAGTCCTCGACCGTGGCGCTCTCGAGGTCCTCGAAGCCGCCGTAGCCGTTGTGCGCGTTGGGGAACGTCGAGTACAGCACCGGCGGCAGGGTGATCCACGGGAACCCGCCGTAGGGCCGGTTCAGCACGTTGAGCCGGATCTCCTCCTTGACGACGTCGATCTGGTTCGCCAGGTTCTCCGCCGTCAGCTTGGGCGCGCGCATGCGGTCGGCTTCGAGGAACAGCGCGCGCTCGAGCGCGGCGCTCGGGAGCACCTCGAAGTAGTCGGTGTAGTCCGGGTGGGTGGACCCGTTGAAGGTCCCGCCGCTGGACTGCACGTGCCGGAAGTGCGCGAGTTTCTCCAGGCTCTCGGAGCCCTGGAACATCAGGTGCTCGAAGAGGTGCGCGAAACCGGTGCGCCCCTCCGGCTCGGAGCGGAAACCCACGTCGTAGTGCACGCTGACGCCGACCACCGGCGCGGTCGCGTCGGGGGCGAGAACCACGCGCAGACCGTTGTCGAGGGTGTATCGGACGAGCTCGGGATCGGCCATGGCCCCACCCTACGACGGCCGGGCGGTCGCATGCGTCCCGACTGGCTGCTGGGAACCGGTGTCCCGGCCGACGCCGTCGAGCAGCCGGCCGCGGCGCGCGGCGGCGAACGTGCCCGCCACCGCCGCCGCGAACGATCCGGCCTGGTCAGGGCTGATTTCGCCGGCGTGCCAGTAGACCGGCGGCGGGTGCTCGAGTCCTTCGAACGCGGCCAACCACGAGGCCAGTTCGCCCAGAGCGAGCGCGTACGGCAGGCCGCGGGAGAAGACCAGCTCGCGCTGCGGCTCGTCGAGGTCCTCCACCCGGATCTCGGCGACGCCGCGAAGCCGGCGCGCGACGTCGGCGCCCGCCCGGCGGCGCGCGGGCAGGGCCGCCGAGGTCCCGGCGGCGGCGACCCCGGCCAGCGCGAGGATGACGCCGAGCTGGGCGTAGCCGACGGTCAGGGCCAGCAGGACGGTGAGGAACACGCCGTAGCAGAAGATCCGGACCCCGGCCCGGCGGAGGCGCCGCGTCGCGAACCAGCCGCGCCGGACGACGTCGGCGGCCAGTTCGGTGCGGGGGACTTCGATGTGCCGCTGCCGCAGTTCGGCGAGGGTCACCGGCTCGTCCGGCACGACGGCCTCGTACACCGCACGTTCGAAGCCGGTCAGGTGCTCGTCGGGCGGGTTGCGCCGGGCCAGCCGCCGGTCGCCGTCCTCGGCGCTGACCCAGAGGTAGTTGCGGACGGCGAGGTCCAGCACGGTCGCGGCCAGGTCGAGCGGCCCGGGCCGGCCGCGCAGGAGAAGGCCGACGTGGCCGGGCAGCACCCCGGCGGGCGACGCGAACTCCCCCGCCTTCACGTGGAAGCCCCCACCCGGGGGCGGAGCTTTCCCGTCAGAGCGGCGGCGGGCGAGGAGGATCCAGGCGGCCGCGGCCAGGAGGAGGGCGCCGAAGGCCGCCCAGGCCCAGGCGACCGGAGCGGTGAGCACGAACGCGCCGGCGAGCGTCTTCGCCGGGACCAGGACTTCGTTGGCGGGGACGGTGCCCGCGGGCAGCTCGACGGTCGCCGTCATCCGCCGGCCCGCGGCGAGGTTCTGCTGGGTGAACCGGGTCAGCCCGGCGTGGTCGATCTGCGCGGCCGCGCACGGGAGGTCGCCGGCGAGGCAGTCGACGGCGGTGGGGATCTTCGGCGCGGCGAAGGAGGCGCGGAGGAACTTCAGCTCGGTGTTCCAGCCGCCGGCCAGCTCCCAGGTGACCCGGTCACCGGCGACCGCACCGTCCACTGTGTACCGGACGATCGAGGTCCCCGGCGTGAGGTGGACGGTGAAGACGTCCTTGTCCACGTTCGCCGTCCCGCTGCCTTCCAGGACGACGTCGCGGACGCCGTAGACGCGCTCGCGGTGGTGGGGCGCCGGGACCCGCAGCGCGACCCGGCGATCCATCGTGACGCCGGCGGGGACGGAAATCGCTTCGGCGACCGACAGCGAGCCGTCGCGCTGGACCTTGAGCTGGATCTCGGCGCTCTGCGGCACGGTGGGCAGGGGCGGCTGGTCGGCGGGGCCGGCGGCCAGCGCGAGGGCCAGCAGCGCGCCCGCGAGCACGGTCAGCGGGCCGCGGCGGCGGTGAGCACGCCGTCGAGCGCGATCAGGAACGACGGGAAGTGCGTGCCGAAGCGGCGCAGGTCGTGCTCGGCCTCCATGCCGCCGTACCAGTACAGCCCGGCCGAGCCGTCGGCCGACGGGTTGAGCGCGGCGAAGGCGCCGAGCCAGCGTTCGGTGTCGCCCAGGACGACCGCGTACGGCAGCGAGCGGGAAAAGACCAGCTCGCGGTCGGCGGGCGGGATGTCCTCGGCCCTCGCGGTGTGCAGGTAGTCGAGCAGGCCCCGGACCTGTCCCACCAGGGCGCGGCCGCGGGCGGTGCGGGACGGCAGCAGTGCGGCCACCGCGACGACCGCGAGCCCGGCCAGCGCGACGGCGACACCGAGCAGCGCGTACCCGGCGGTGAAGGTGAGCACCGCGGTGGTGACCAGGCCGAGCGTGAAGATCCCGGCGCCGAGCCAGGTCAGCCGGCCGCGGGCGGTGTCCGGGCGGCGGGAGAACCAGCGCTTGCTGACGACGTCGGCGTACATCGCGTCGCTGATCCGGCGCAGGTCGAGCCGGCCGCGGGCGCGCAGTTGCGACACCAGCACGGTGTCGGTGCCCGGCGGCAGCAGGGTTTCGCAGACCGCGCGCTCGAAGTCGTGGAGGTGTTCGTCCGGCGGGTTGCGGCGGGTGAGCTGCCAGTCGGGCCCGGGCACTTCCGCCAGCCACAGGTAGTTGCGGACGGCCAGGTCGACCACGGTCGCGCTGATGTCGACGACGTCGACGGTCTCGTCGACGACCGTGCCGACCTGGCCGGGCAGCACACCGTCCGGACTGGCGAAGAAGACGCGGTCGCCGTCGCGCAGGAGGACTTCGACCGGGCCGCCGGCGGTGCGCAGCGCGCCGGCGTCCTGCTTGCGGCGCCGCCACACGAACAGGGCGGCCGCGGCGAGGAAGGCGAGCAGGACGGCGAAGGCGATCCCGGTCAGGGGCGTCAGCGCGAAGGCGTTGGCGAGCAGGCCGATTTCGGCGAACTCCGCGTTCGCCGGGGTGGTGCCCGCGGGCAGGCCGACGAGCAGGTCGACGCGGTCGCCGGGGCGGACGTCGTTCTGCTCGAGCCGGACGACCCCGGTGTGGTCGACCTCGGCGAGGGTGCAGCGCCGGCCGGAGCCGACCGGTCCGGCGAAACAGTCCACAGGGGACATTTGCGTGCTCGGGGCGAGCAGCGAGGCGGTGAGCTTGGCCAGCGGGGTGTCGAAGCCGCTGGCGACCTGCCAGCGGACCTGCTGCCCGCCGTTCTGGTCGGCGACGGCGCCGTCGACGGTGAACGTGGCGCTGCCGGTGCCGGCGGCGAAGGTGAGGACGAGCTGGTCACCGGTGAGCTCGCTGGTGGCGGCGCCTTCGGTCTTGACGTCGCGGACGGCGAAGACGCGGTCCTGGTCGTCGCTCGCGGGGACCTTGAGGGGAACGCGCGAGACGAGCTGCCTGCCGCCGGGGACGGTGACGCGTTCGGTGACGGAGAGGGTGCCGTCGCGCAGGAGTTTGAGGGCGACGTCGGCGGTGGCCCCTTCGGGGGGCTGGACGTCCTGCCCGCTGAGCAGCTGCGGTTTCTTGACCTGGTCGGAAGGCAGGTTCGGCAGGACGGGCCCGGCCGACGGCCCCTGCGCGGCCGCGGGCCCGGCGGCGGCCAGCACGGCCGCGACGGCGATCGCGGCGGCGGTCCCCCATTTCATCGGCACAGCACCACACCCTAGAGCACTCGATCTATGCTGACGCCCGGAACGGCGCGATCACCGCAGGTACGCCGCTTCCGACGGGGAAATCGCACGGGGGGTTCCACTCGATGACGCACGGCCCGCAGGGTCCCGGTCCCGGTTCGCAGGACCCGCGCCGCCCGCAGCCGCCGCCGGGCGCGCGGCCGCTGCCGCCGCCGGGGGTGCGGCCCTTGCCGGGGCAGGGTGGGCCGCCGAACCGCTTCGGTGCGCCTGGGCAGCCGCCAGGTCCCGGTCGCCGGCCTGCGCAGGCTCCGCAAGGTCCCGGCAGCACCGGCGCTCCCGGGCCGCCCCACCCCTCCGGTGCGCCTGGCCAGCAGCCGCCCCACCCCTTCGGAGCCCCCGCACAACAGCCGCCCGGTCTCGGCGGTGCGCCCGCGCCGGGTGTCCCGCAGCCGCCGCGCCCTCCGTACGGCCGTCCCCTTCCGCCGCCCGCGCGGGCCCCTCTGCCACCACCGGCGCCCGGCTTCGCTCCGGGCTATGCCGGGCCGCCCTCCTTCGGGCCGCGGTTCGCGCCCGGCTACACCCCCTACGTCGCCAAGAAGTCGAACGCCGGGGTGATCGTCGCGGTCGCCCTCTTCGCGATCGTCGCCGTCGCGGGTGGGCTCGTCGCCGCCGTTGCACTGTCCGGGAACCGCCAGCGGCACGTCGCCGACGCCGGCTACTCCAGCACCTACCCGACCACCGCCGACGAGACCACCACCGAGGCGAGCACCACCGCGACCACCTCCTCGACCGAAGAACCGACCACGCGAGAACCGGCCACGAGCGCGACCGGCACCACCCAACACCCGACCTCGCAACCCCCGGCCGGGCCGCGCTCGGTCGTGGCCACCGGGGACAACCCGCTCTTCGGTGGCGCGGACTACGGCCTGCAGAACGTCCCGTGCTCGCTGAGCCGCTGGGCGACCGACCAGAGCAGCGTCACCCGCTTCTTCCAGTCCGGCATCGGCTGCCTCGACGCGATGTGGTCGCGCATGCTCGGCGCCGTCGGCCTGCCGTTCCGGACGCCGAACCTCTCGGTGCCGCGGTCGCTGTCGGAATCGTCGACCCCGTGCGGCAGCGGGGGCACCACCACCGGCGTCACGCCGTTCTACTGCTCGGCGAACAACACGATCTATCTGCCGCTGGACCGGATCGAGCTCGACGTGTGGGGCAACCACCCCGGCCCGTACCTGGCGATCCTGGCCCACGAATACGGCCACCACGTGCAGAACCTGGCCGGCATCACGGAGGCGTTCGCCAACCAGCGCTACGACGCGGGCGCCGACTCGGCGGCCGGCCTGGAGCTGTCGCGGCGGCTGGAACTCGAAGCGCAGTGCTTCTCCGGCATGTTCCTCGGCTCGGCCTCGGTTTCCGGCGGCTCGGTCGACAAGAACATCTACGACGAAGCCTGGAACGCCCAGGACCGCGGCGACGACTACGCCCGCAACGGCAAACGCGACCACGGCAGCGCCAAGCACAACATCAGCTGGTGGCAGCGCGGTGCCTCCAAGAACCGCAACCAGCAGTGCAACACGTGGCTTTCGCCATCGGGGGACGTCTCGTAGCGCCGGTCAGCCGCGGTCGTGGAGCGTGACGTGGTAGCCGTCGGGGTCGGCGAAGGTGAACGTCCGGCCGAACGGACCGTCGATCGGCGCGGAGACGATGGTGTGCCCGTCGGCGGCTAGAGCGTCGTGAATGGCCTGGACGTCGGTGGCGTGGAGCCAGATCGCGGCCCCGATGCCGGGCTGGGCCACCGAGGCGAGATCGGTGCCGGGAACGATGTCGCGGAGGGCGAACGTGATCGGCTTCGTCTCGAAGACGACGGCGTGCGGCGGGCCGGCCGGCGAGCGGACGAGGCCGAGGTACTTCTCGTAGAACGCCTGCGACGCGGGGAGATCGCGCGCTTGGAGCGAGATGAAGTCGGGGCCGGTGACGGGCATGGTGCTGCTCCTTCTCTCTTCATGTCAGGTTCCTGACACCAACCACGATATGTCAGGATCCTGACATGAGTCAAGACGGCGTCGCCCGGAACCGGGCACGGCTCATCGCCGACCTGGCTCTGTCTGCGAATGAAGGGCCCGTCAGCTGGGCGGGGTGAATGGGTTCTCCACGGGCACCGGCGTGCCGGACGGCGGCGTCGGCGGCTCCGGCTGCGCCGCGGGCCGGACGCCGACCGGGTGCGCCCCCGCCGACGGCCCGGACTGCGCCGGCGGCCAAGGCGCCCCCGGCTGCGGCTGCGGATAGCCGGGCCGGCCCTGAGCCGCATACGCCTGGAACGCCCGGGCTTGGTCGCGGTTGCGCCGCTCCGCCAGCACCGCGGCCAGGAACGCCCACGGCGGCACCTCGGGCGGTACCGGCGTGCCCAGCGCGTTCCCCATCTGCTGCGCCAGCCCCCAGCCCAGCGCCTGCGCCGCCTCCGGCCGCAGCTCGCGGAACCGGGCGAGGAACTGGCGGCTCGCCAGCGCGAGGTCGTCCGGCAAGCGCGTCAGGTCGAGCTGCGCCGCCCAGCCCTCGAGGCCCGGCGGCATGCCGACCGCCGTGTACGCCGCGCCTGCCGGGACGCGCTCGCGGACCACCAGCGTCCCGGCCAGGAAATCGCCCACGCGGCGGCCGTTCGACGAGCACAGCGACACGATCACCGCGACCGCGCCGAACAACCCGAGCGCCCAGAAGTCCACGACGAAGCCGGCCAGCCCGCGCACCAGCGCGTGCCGGAACCGGATCGGGCCGCCGTCGACGCGCACCACCCGCAGGCCCACCGCCATCTTGCCGAGCGAACGGCCGCGCGAGAGCGTCTCGAACACGACCGGGTAGCCGACCATGATCAGCACCACGAACACCAGCAGCACCGTCAGGACGAGCGATTCGTCGGCGGCCGGCATCACGATCGAGAGCACCATGATCGTCCCCAGCAGCAGCGCGAACTGCAGGAGCACGTCCAGCGCCATCGCCAGTGCGCGGCTGGCGAGCTTGGCCACGCGCAGGTCCAGGACGACCGCTTCGCCGGTGACCAGCTCCGATTCCTCGTGCACGCTGCCCAGCGTATCGACGGATAGGGTGGTCGGTGTGGATGTGGACGTCTTCGTCGCCGCGCACGCGCCGGAGTGGACCCGGCTCGGCGAGCTGATCCGGCGCGGCGGCAAGCTGACCGGGCCGGAAGCCGATGAGCTGGTGACGCTCTACCAGCGGACCGCGACGCACCTGTCGATCGTGCGGTCGGTCGCGCCCGACCCGGCGCTGCTCGGCCGGCTGTCCGATCTGGTCGCCCGCGGCCGGTCGGCGGTTTCCGGGTCGCACAACCCGGCCTGGCGCGAGGTCGCCCGCTTCTTCACGCACCGGTTCCCCGCCGCGGTCTACCTGTCGCGGCGCTGGTGGATCCCGGCCGCGCTCGCGTCGATCGCGGTGATGGTGGTGATCGCCATCTGGGTCGCGCGCGATCCGCTCGTGCGCGCCTCACTGGGTACCCCGGCCGAGCTGAGCGAGCTGACCAAGCCCGGCGGCCAGGCGGAGAACTACTACTCGACCGGGCCGGCGGCGTCCTTCGCGACGCGCGTCTGGACGAACAACGCGTGGGTGGCGGCGACCTGCCTGTTCCTCGGCGTCGCGCTGGGCCTGCCGGTGATCGGCGCGCTCTGGCTGAATTCGCTCAACGCCGGACTGATCATCGGCGCGATGAGCGCGGCCGGCCGCGGCGACGTGATGATCGGGCTCCTGCTCCCCCACGGCCTCCTGGAGCTGACGGCGGTGTTCGTCGCGGCGGGCACCGGCCTGCGGCTCGGCTGGACGGTGATCGACCCGGGCCGCCGCTCGCGCACGGCGGCGCTCGCCGAGCAGGGCCGGTCGGTGGTGGTGATGGCGCTCGGGCTGACGTGCGTGCTGTTCGTGTCCGGGGTGATCGAGGCGTTCGTGACCCCGTCGGGCTGGCCGACGTGGTTGCGCGTCGGCATCGGCGCGCTGGCCGAAATCGCTTTCCTGGCCTACGTTTTCACGCTCGGCCGCCGGGCGGCGAAGAACGGCGAGGTCGGCGACCTCGACGCCCGGGACGCCGGTGACGCCCTGCCCGAAGCCGCCTGAGCGTGCGGGAAGGGTCAACTCGCGTGATCAGGGAGCCGACACGCGTGATTGGCGGGTCGACACGGCGAAGCATCGTGTCGACCTCCGGATCACGCGTGTCGACCCTTTGATCACGCGAGTCGACCGTCCGATCACAGCCGTCCGGCGGCTTTCAAAGCCAGATAACGGTCCGCGAGCACCGGCGGCAGCTCCTCCGGGACCGCGTCCACCACGCTCACCCCGTGCCGCACCAGCCGCTCGGTCACCCGCAGGCGTTCGGCCGTCGTGCGCGCCGCCGATGCCGCGTCGTAGACCGCTTCCGCGTCGCCGCGGGCCGCCAGCATCTGGGCCACCCGGGGGTCGGCCACCGACGCCACGACCAGCTCGTGCCGGCCGGTCAGCGAGCTCAGCACCGGGAACAGGCCTTCCTCCAGCGGCGCCGCGTCCAGCCCGGTCAGCAACACGACCAGGGCCCGGCGGCGGGTGCGCCGGAGCACCTCCGCGATCATGCCGCGCGCGTCCGTCTCGACCAGCGACGGCTCGAGCGGCGCCATCGCGTTCACCAGCGACGTCAGCAATGAAGCTCCGGACGATCCCTGCACCGCCGCCCGCAACCGCCGGTCGTAGGCCAGCAGGTCGACGCGGTCGCCGGCCCGGGAAGCCAGTGCGGCCAGCAGCAACGCCGCGTCCATCGCCGCGTCGAGCCGGGGCGCGTCGCCCACCCGGCCCGCCGAGACGCGGCCCGTATCCAGCACCAGCACGACGTGCCGGTCGCGCTCGGGGCGCCAGGTCCGGACCATGACGTCGTGCGCCCGCGCGGTCGCGCGCCAGTCGATGGACCGGACGTCGTCGCCGATGACGTACTCGCGCAGCGAGTCGAATTCCGTGCCCTGGCCCCGGATCAGCACCGCGTTGCGGCCGTCGAGCTGTTGCAGCCGCGCCAGCCGGGACGGCAGGTGCTTGCGGCTGTGGAACGGCGGCAGCACGCGGACCGTCCACGGGACCTCGTGCGAACCCTGCCGGGCGGCCAAGCCCAGCGGCCCGACCGACCGGACCGTCACCCGCGCCGCCGTCCGGTCACCCCGCCGCGACGGCCGCAACGCCGTCACCAGCGCCCGCCGCTCCCCCGCCGGGACGCGCAGGGAATGGCGGTCGGACGCGCCCGCGCTCGGCGGCCACGCGTCGCGCAGCTGCCCGCGCACCGCCCGGCCTCCGGGGTTCGCGACCACCAGCGTCACTTCGCACGGCTCGCCGAGCCGGACCGAAGTGTCGCCCGAGCGCGCAAACGTCAGCGCCCGCACGCTTCCCGCCAGCACCAGGTCGACGACCACGAGCACCAGCAGCACCGCGGCGACCGCCAGCATCCCCGTGCCCGACGGCAGGAGCAGCCCGACCACCAGCGCGCCGAACAGCGCCAGCAGCCCGAGCCTTCCGGTGACGGCCATGTCAGCGCGGCACGGGCACGGACGCGAGCACGCGGTCCAGCACGCCGTCCGCGGTGACGCCCTCGAGTTCCGCCTCCGGCCGGACGTCCAGGCGGTGCCGCAGCGCGGGCCGGGCGAGGGCCTTGACGTCGTCGGGGGTCGCGTAGTCGCGCCCGGCGAGCCAGGCCCAGGCCCGGGTCACCGCGAGCAACGCCGTGGCACCGCGGGGGGAAACGCCGATCCGCACCGATGGCAGCTGCCGCGTCGCCCGGCACAGGTCGACGACGTACCCGATCACCTCGGGCCCGATCGTCACCCGGGCCACGGCTTCGCGCGCCGCCGCGAGTTCCGGGGCACCGGCGACCGCGCGCAGGCCCGCGGCCGCGAGGTTGCGCGGGTCGAAGCCCTGCGCGTGCCGCCACAGGATCCCGATCTCGTCTTCGCGCGAGGGCGCCGGCATGGTCAGCTTGAGCAGGAACCGGTCCAGCTGCGCCTCCGGCAGCGGGTAGGTGCCCTCGTACTCCACCGGGTTCTGGGTGGCGATCACGATGAACGGGTCGGGCAGCGGCCGCGACTTGCCGTCGATCGAGACCTGCCGCTCCTCCATCGCCTCCAGCAGCGACGACTGCGTCTTCGGCGGGGTCCGGTTGATCTCGTCGGCGAGCAGCAGGTTCGTGAACACCGGCCCCTCGCGGAAGGAGAATTCGCCGCTGTGCGCGTCGTAGACGATCGACCCGGTGACGTCGCCGGGCATCAGGTCCGGGGTGAACTGCACGCGCGTGGTCTCCAGGTCCAGCGCCGCCGCCAGCGCCCGTACGAGCAGCGTCTTCGCCACGCCCGGGACGCCTTCGAGCAGCACGTGCCCCCGGCAGAGCAGCGCCAGGATCAGCCCGGTGACGGCGGCTTCGTTGCCGACGACGGCCTTGCCGACCTCGGCGCGCAACGCGATCAGCGCGTCGCGGGCCCCGGTCGCGTTCTCGGTACCGCTGGTCAAGTTCGCCCTGCCTCTCGTTCCACGTGGTCGAGTTCGCCGGCCAGCCGGACCAGCGCGGGATCGTCCGGTACCGGCGGGCCGTAGAGGACCGCGCCGACGTCCTGGGCCGCCCGGCCGGTCCGCGTGCTGACCGACTCCACCAGCGCCGCCGGGTCGGCGTCGCGCGGCAATCCCAGCGCGGTCCGCAGCCGGCCGCGCGCCGCTTCCCGCAGCGTCTCACCCGCGTGCCCGGCCGCCTTGGCCCGCCGGTACAGCCGGGCGCGGCCCTCGGCCGTTTCGGCCGCGCGGACGACGATCGGCAGCGGCTCGGTGACCACCGGGCCGAGCCGCCGGGCCCGCCACAACGCCAGCAGGGCGACGGCGACGAACGCCTGCGCGGCCCCGAAGTACCAGCCGTCCGGGATGAGGTCGAAGATCGACCGGCGGGAGCCGTCGAGCGCCGGGTCCGACGTGGTCGGCAGGTACCAGACGAGCTTCGGGTGCGCGCCGAGCAGGCGCAGCCCCAGCGCCGCATTGCCCTGTTCGGCGAGCCGCGCGTTGGTCAGCGGTGCCGGGGAGCCGAGCAGCGTCGTCGTGCCGCCGCCGTCGGCGAGCTGCAGCAGCGTGCCGCCGCCGTCCTCGCCGGGGTAGCACGAGCGCGCACCGGGCGAGGCGTAGCCGATCCCGCCGAGGGTGACCTCGCCCGCCGCGACCGCCGCGGCGACCGTGCACTGCGGCGGCAACGTCCCGACGTCGCTGCGGCCGGCCTGGCGCACCAGCGGCAGCGAATCGTGCAGCGTCCGCTCCCCCGGCGTCACCAGGACGACGTCGGCGGCGCGCTCGCGCAGCGCGTCGAACCGCTTCGCCGGAGCCAGATCCGGTGCGGTGACCAGCAGCGTCGCGTCTTCGCCGATTTCGGCGTCCGCTTCGGCGATCGTGTGCACGGTCCGGACGTCGACGCCCTGGTTCTTCAGCAGTTTCGCAAGGGCGTGCGCGCCACCGGGTTCGTACGAGCCGGGTTCGAGGTCGCCGTGGGCCTGCTCGCCGCGGCCGAGCAGGAGCAGCGCACCGGCGATGAAGATCAGGGCGAGGAGCGCGAGGGGAATGCGGGCACCGCGCCAGATCCGGCGCAGGTCCGGCGAAACCGCTGTGCTCATGCCGCCTCCGCGGGAAAGAGTACGTCGGCGGTGATCACGGGGCCGCCATGGCGACCGGTCGCTCACGGCGGCAGCGCTCGTCCAGCTCGGTCAGCGTGCGGTACGCCGCTTCGGTGCCTTCGCGGCCTCCGTAGTGGACGTCGTCGAAGAGCCGGGCACCCTGCCGCAGCTGGTCGGCGACGTTCGGCAGCAGCAGGCCGGCCTCGGCGGCGGCCTCGTCCGCGGTCCGGCCGGAGCGGGCGTCGAGCAGCGCGCGTTCCTCCAGGGCCCGCACGACGGCGCGGAACCGATCGCGGACGGCGTCGTCGAACCGGCCAGCGGCAGCGGCTTCTTCGGCCGCCCGGCGGTAGTCGCTCGCGTTCTTGCGCGGCCCGCCGAAGACGACGCTGCCGGCCCGCGCCGAGGCGGCCATCTTGCCCGTGCGCAACCGGATCACCACGACGAGCACGATCAGCAGCGCGACGAGCAGCACCACCCCGAAGATCCCGCCGGGGACGTCCGAGGACAGGCTGTTCAGCAGCTTTTCCAGCTGCTCCCCGAGCCACTGGCCGATCTGCTGCAGGAAGCCCGGCCGGGCGTCGCGGTACTTCGGGTCCGACAGCTCCTCTTCGGCCGCGCGGCGGGCCGCGTCCCGGTCGATGTCGACCGGGACGTCGATGAGCCGGAAGATCACCATGCCTGCGGCGGCTGGACCCCCGCGGCGCGGGCCAGCTCGATGTCCATGCCTTCGCGGCGCATCCGCTGGTCGAGGTACACGATCACGGTGACCAGCGCGATGAACGGGATCGAGATGGTGCCGCCGATGATCTGCCCGGCCGACGCCAGCAGCAGGTCACCGGTGCTCGGCACGGTCACCTTGGCCGGGTTGAGCATCTGGCTGAACACGCCGCTGCCGAGGGTGAACGGCAGCTGGATGATGCTCTCGAAGAACGACCCGATGATCCGGGCCAGCAGCAGCACGCCGAGCACCCGCCAGAAGGCGCCGCTGACCAGCTTGACCGACCGCGCGAACGCCTCCCGGAACGTCCCGCGCTCGAGCACCAGCGCCGGGGCGGCCAGCGCCCAGAACACCCAGGCGACCACGCCGGGGAAGATGCAGAGCATGACGCCGAGGGTGGTCAAGAGCGCGTAGCCGAACGCGACGCCGAGCAGCGGCAGCAGCCGCGGCTGCACCTCGCGCCAGACGATGCCGAAGGTGACCTCCCGGCCCAGCGCGGCGCGGCCCATCACCGCGGCCATCAGGCCGGTGGTGACGGTCAGCAGGAACGTCGAGACCAGCGTCGAGGAGATCAGCACGATGAAGAGGTCGCCGAAGGTGCCGAAGAGGGCGTTGCGGAGCTCCGTTTTGGTCGCCGCGGGGCCGAGGTCGGCCGTCGAGGCGAAGCCCGGCAGGTCGGTGAGGACGTACTTCTGCAGGACGAACGTGATCGCGGCGCTGAGCACCGCCACCACCGCGCCGATGCCGAGTATCAGCAGCGCGTGCCGGCGGATCGCCGTGATCGCGCCGTCGAGGATGTCGCCGATGTTGAGCGGCCGCAGCGCGATCACGCCGGGCTTGCCGAGCCCGTGCGGGTTCCAGCGCGGCTGCTGGAACTGCGGCTGCGGCTGCCCGGTGAACGGCGGCAGCGCGTCCGGCCGGTAGGCGGGCCCGTGCTGCCAGCCCGGCGGCGGGGTCGCCGGTGGGGTCGGCGGCGTGGCCTGCGCGTCCGGCGCCTGCCAGCCTCGCGGCGGCGTCGCCGGTGACGCGGCGTGATCTCCGGGCCGGTTCGGCTCACCCCATCCGGGGGCGTGAGCCTGGGGGATGCCCTGGCTCGGAGTCGGCGCGTCGGCGCCCTCGCCGCCGGGCGCGCCACCGGTGTCTGTCATCGAAGCCCCTCGCCTGCAGTACCTGCTTGACGACACTCTCTCAGAGCCGGTTGCACCCGGCCAGACCTGGGGTGACGTCCGTGCGCCGTGACCCCACGCGCACGGACGGGTGCGAGACGGCCCATTCCCCCGATATGCTGAATCGTGGGATCGGGTACCCCCGGTCCGTACCGAGACCCTTCGGGACTGCCTAGTGACGCAACCGCCCCCCGGCCAGGTACCGCCCCGCGGAACCGTCCAGCCGCCGCCGGTGCCGGATGCGCAACCGGATCTTCCGTGGCTCGGCCGCCCGCACACCGTGGCCGCACCGAGGCGCCGTTCGCCGGCGGCGGTGGTCGGCGTGTGCCTCGGCGCGGTCGCCGTGCTGGTGCTCGGCCTGGTCGCGATCGTGGCCCTCAACCGCGATCAGACCCCCCTGGCCAGCCCGAACCTCCGCGACGTCCCGTCGTCGCAGGACGTCCCGCCGCAGCAGCTGCCGCCCGGCGGCGCGGGGGCCCCGGCGTCGGCGTCGAGCCCGTCGGCCGAGGAGTCGACGCCCAGCCCGACCGGGCCGCAGAAGATCCTCAAGCTGGCCGACCACCCGATCCTGCAGGACCCGAACGCCGGCCTGCAGAACCGCGTCTGCACGCTGCCGGCCTGGCAGAGCACCCAAGCGGGCGCAGAGGCGTTCTTCACCGCGGCCAGCAAGTGCCTGGACGCGGCGTGGGGCCCGTTCCTCGAGGCCTACCACCTGCCGTTCACGCCGCCGGCGCTGCACTTCCCGACCGGCGCGAGCTTCGAGACCGAGTGCGGCACCATCCAGGTCGGCATCGCGACCGCGGCGTACTACTGCGAAAACAACCTGTACGTCCCGTTCCGCGGCCTGCAGACCGACCAGTACGGCAACAACCCGGGCGTCTACCTGGCCCTGTTCGCCCACGAGTACGGCCACCACGTGCAAGAGGTCGCCGGGCTGATGGACGCGGCCTGGCAGAAGATCTACGAGGCCGGCCAGAACAGCCCGGCCGGGCTCGAGATGTCCCGGCGCAAGGAACTGCAGGCCCAGTGCTTCTCGGGGATGTTCCTCGGCGCGCACGTCGACCAGGGCGGCACGGTCAGCCGCGACATGTACAACAAGGCCTGGAACGACCAGGAAACCCGCGGCGACAACACCTCCCGCAGCCACGACCACGGGACGAACGCGCACTACGCGTCCTGGTGGCGGGCGGGCGCGACGAGCAACCGGATCGCCGACTGCAACACCTTCGCGGCGCCGTCGTCCGAGGTCAGCTAGCGGTTTTGGGCCTGGCGGTTTTGGGTCGCAGCGGGATGCTCAGCCAGAGGTAGACGAACATCCCGCCGGAGAAGCACGCGAACACCAGCAGCGCGAGCCCGAGCGGGCGCCGGGCGTCCGACGCGCCCATCGACGTGTCCGCGAGGGTGACGGCGACCTGGCCCTGGTCCGGGACCGCGTCCGGCACGGCGACCTCGACGCGTTCGCCCGCGCCGTGCCCGCAGCCGTCGAGCGTGCCTTCGCGGGCCTTCCCGGCGACGGTGAACTTGACGGTTTCCTTGGCGTCCGCCCGGTCGCACGGCGCCGGCTTGGTCACCTCCGCCTGCACCGGCGCACCGAGGACGTCGTGGCTGATGCCGAGCAGCCCGGGCCCGGCCAGCCAGGCGAGCAGCACGACGAGCACGCCCGCCGCGGCGGGGATCGCCACCGTGGGCCACTTGAGGGCGAGAGGTCGCGGGGGCACCCGGTCATGGTTCCAGATCCCGCGGGCAAAACCCAGGTGCCCTGGTCAGCGCTCGATCTTCTCCGCCTGCGTCACCTTCTTGACGTACAGCAGCTTGTCGCCCGGCTCGATGGCGTCGGCCTGCGGGGCGTCGACGCGGTAGAGGACGCCGTCGCGGACCAGGCCGAGGACGAGGTCGGGGAGGTGCCGCGGCGACCCGCCCTCTTCCGAGGGCTCGACCGCCCGCTCGGCGATCGCCAGGCCGGATTCGGGGGTCAGCAGGTCTTCCATGATGTCCACGACCAGCGGTGTCGACGTCGCCATGCCGAGCAGCCGCCCGGCCGTCTCGCTGGAGACGACGACCTGGTTGGCGCCGGACTGCTTGAGCAGGTGGACGTTCTCCGCCTCCCGCACCGACGCGACGATGTGCGCCTGGGGCGCCAGCTCGCGGGCGGTGAGCGTGACGAGCACCGCCGTGTCGTCGCGGTTCGGGGCGACCACGACCGCGCGCGCGTGCTGCACGGCGGCGACGCGCAGGACGTCGGAGCGGGTGGCCGAACCGTGCACGGCGACGAGGCCGAGCGCGCTCGCCGCGTCGAGGGCCTGCTGGTCCGTGTCGACGACGACGATCTGCCCCGGTTCGACGTTCTCGTCGCCGAGCAGCGCGTTGACGGCGGACCGGCCCTTGGTGCCGAACCCGACGACGACCGTGTGGTCGCGCACCTTCGTCCTCCACTTCTGGATCTTGAACGCCTGGCGGGAGCGCTCGGTGAGCACCTCGAGGGTGGTCCCGACCAGGACGATGAGGAAGAGCACCCGCAGCGGCGTGATCACCAGGACGTTCACCAGCCGGGCGGACGACGTGGCCGGCGCGATGTCGCCGTAGCCGGTCGTCGACAGCGAGACCGTGGCGTAGTACAGGCTGTCCAGCAAGGACAGTCCGTCGCCGTTGGCGTCGCGGTAACCGTCGCGATCGACGTAGACGATGACCACCGTGGCCAGCAGCGCGAGCAGCGCGCCGATGATCCGCTTGACGATCGCGCGGAGCGGGCTGACCGTCAGTTCCGGCATCCGCAGGATACCGACGAGCTCGTGGTCGGGCCGATCGGTGAGACTGCCCAGCGGCAACCGTTTGAGGGCCTTCATGCTGGCTCGTGTCGAGCGTCACTCACGCCCGGAGGATAGCCGAACCGGACACCGCGCCGCCGCGTGAAACGATGACTTCATGGCAACCTCGCAACGGCCCGCCCACTTCCTCGCCGGCGTGCTGGGCACGATGGGCGTCCTGCACTTCGCCGTCCCCAAGCCGTTCGACCGCCTGATCCCGGCTTCGCTGCCGGGTTCGCGCCGGGCGTGGACGTACGGATCGGGCGTGGCGGAGCTGACCATCGCGGCCGCAGTGGCGGCGCCCCGCACCCGCCGCCTCGGCGGCCTGGCGGCGGCATTGTTGTTCCTGGGCGTCTTCCCGGGCAACGTGAAAATGGCGGTCGACGCCCGCCAGGCCCCGGCCCCCCGCCGCGCAATGGCCTGGGCCCGCCTCCCGTTGCAGTGGCCCCTGATCGCCTGGGCCCTGAAGGTCCGCGACAACGCCTGACCCGCGTGATCAGCCGGTCGACTCGCGTGATCGAAGGGTCGACTCGCGTGATCGAAGGGTCGACTCGCGTGATTGACGGGTCGACACGACGCCTCAGACCCAACCCAGCGTGTCGTCCCCCGAATCACGCGTGTCGACCTCTCAATCACGCGTGTCGACCCGCGGATCACGCCTCGGGGATGTCGCGGAGGAGGCTGCGCAGGGCTTCCGGGTCCAAGAGATCCGCCGGGCGGATCGTGCGGTTCGCGCGGACGTAGTGGAAGGCCGCGCGGACCTGCTCCACCGGGACGTTCTTCAGCGCCGCCCAGGCCATCCGGTAGGCCGCCAGCTGGACCGACAGGGCCGGGATCCGGGACTCCGGCGGGACCGCGCCGGTCTTCCAGTCGACCACCGTCCAGCCGCCTTCGGGGTCGGCGAAGACCGCGTCCATGCGGCCGCGCAGGGTGAGGCCTTCGACGTCGGCCGAAAACGTCACCTCCACCGCCACCGGGACCCGCGACGCCCACTCGCTCTTCTCGAACTCCGTCTGCAGTTCCTCGAAGTCCGCGTCGGGGGCCTCGCCGAAGTCGGCCGCGCCCGGGAGGTCGTCGATCTCGATGAGCTGGTCGCCCGCGAACCGGCGTTCGAGCCAGCCGTGGAACTCCGTGCCGCGGCGGGCGAAGCTGTTGGGTTCCACCGGGAGCGGCCGGCGCAGGTCGGCGGCGAGCCGGGCGGCGTCGTCGGCCAGCGCGACCAGCTGGCTCACCGAAAGCCGCGACGGCAACGGGACCAGCTTGACGTGGTCGTCCTTGCGCGCCCACTCCTCCAGCAGGACGTCGGTGTCGGTCAGCCAGCCGTCCGGGTCGTCGTCCTCTTCGGACGCTTCCTCGTCCGGCGACGACGCGAGCGCTTCGGACACGAGTTCCACGCCGGTCTGCACGCCGGTGCGGCGGTCGGACAGGGGATCGACCGGCCAGCGCGCCGCCCGCGAGTCCGACACCAGCGGGTTTTCGTCGTCCTCGGTGGGTTCCGGCGCCCACTCCGCAAGCTGCCCGGCGCCGGTCTCGCGCACGACGTCGGCGATCTCGGTGAGGAATTCCGACGGCCCCTTGACCCGGCTGCTGCTTTCGTTCCACCAGTGCCCGGAGACGATCAGCGCGTGCTCGGACCGGGTCAGCGCGACGTAGCAGAGCCGCCGTTCCTCCGCCTGCTCCCGCTCGACGAACCCGGCTTCGTGCAGCTCCAGTCCTTCTTGGACTTCCTTGCGGTCGTAGCCTTCGGCGATCCGCAGCTCGGGCAGGTCCTCGGCGTCACCCCGCAGCTTCGCCGGCAGCGACGTCGCGGTCCGCAGCCACGACGACGACCGCCGCCGCCCGGGGAACACGTCGTGCACCAGGTGCGGCACGGCGACGACTTCCCACTCGAGCCCCTTCGCCGAGTGCACGGTCAGCACCTGCACCCGGTCCGGGACGACCTCGACCTCACCCGGCGTGAGCCCGTCCTCGGCGTGCGCGGCGGTGTTCAGGTAGTCCACAAAGGACAACAGGGTGGCCGTCGGCGCCGTCTCGGCGTAGTCGGTGACGACTTCGGCGAACGCGTCCAGGTGCGCCCGCCCCGCGGAGCCCGGCCGGGCCAGCGATTCGACGTCCAGGAGCATCGTGCGTTCGACGTCGGCGACGAGCTCCGGCAGCGACTGGTCGAGCCGCCGCCGCAGCGCGGCCAGCTCCCAGCCGATCCGCCGGATGCGTTTGTACCCCTCGTCGGAGTACCGCGCCGGGTCGCCCGGCTCGTCGATGGCGTCGATCAGCCCGGCCTGCTCGACGCGCTCGACGACCAGCTCCGGCGTGTCCGGCTTCTCCGGGCTGGACAGCTCGCCGGCCCGCCGCCACAGCGCGGCGACGTCGGCGGCCGAGAGCCGCCAGCGCGCGCCGGTCAGCAGCCGGGCCGCCGCGCTCCCGGACAGCGGGTCGGCCAGCACCTTCAGCGTCGAAACGAGGTCCGCGACCTCGGGCTCGTCGAGCAGGCCGCCGAGCCCGACGACTTCCACCGGCAGCCCGCGCGCCCGCAGTTCGGCGGCGATCGGGGCCATGTCGGCGCGGCGGCGCACCAGCACCGCGGCGGTCGGCGGCTTGCCGGTCTGTTCCTGGTGGGCGTACCAGCGCCGGGCGAGCGCGTCGGCGACCCACGCGCGCTCGGCGCGGATGTCCGGCAGCAGCGCGCACGCGATGTCCGCCGGTCCGGCGCCCTCGCGCGCCCGCAGCCGTTCGACGCCGAGGCCGCGGGCGCGCAGCGGTTCGGCGATCGCGTTCGCGAGGTCGAGGATCTCCGGCGGGTTGCGGAAACTGGTCAGCAGCCCGAATTCGTGCGCGGGGACGAGCCGTTCGCCGTCGAAGCGCGGGAAGTCCGTGGTGAACCGGGGCAGGTTGGCCGCGCTGGCGCCGCGCCAGCCGTAGATCGCCTGCGCGGGGTCGCCGACCGCGGTGACCGGCATCGGCGGGTTCTCGACGCCGCCGAACAGCGCCCGCAGCAGCACGCGCTGGGCGTGCCCGGTGTCCTGGTACTCGTCGAGCAGCACGGCGCCGTAGCGCTCGCGTTCCCCCCGCACGACCGACGGGTACCCGCCGGCCAACTGGGCGGCGAGCGACATCTGGTCGGCGAAGTCCAGCGCGCCTTCGTTGCGCTTGCGGCGGTGGTAGTCGTCGACGAGCGGCAGCAGCGCGAGCCGGAAGTGCTGCGCGGCCATGATTTCGGTGAGCTTCTGCGGCAGCGCGGCCCGCTGCCCCTTGGCGCGCGGCGCGTTCTCGATGACGCGGCAGAGCCACGTCGTGTATTCGGCGAGCTGCTCGGTGGAGACGAGGTGCTCGCCCAGCTCACCGGCCAGGGCGAGGAGGTCGGCGGTGACGGTCGGCGGGACGCGGTCGGTGTCGAGTTCGTTGTCCCAGGTGGACACCACGCGGTGCGCGATCTGCCACGACGAGGTTTCGGAGAGGAGCCGGACGCCGGGCTGGACCGGCAGGCGGAGGCCGTGTTCGGACAGCAGGCGCCCGGCGTAGGCGTGGTAGGTGAGGACGGTGGGTTCGCCGGCGACCACAGTGGACCGCAGGCCGCCGGTCGGGTCGAGCCGGTCGAGCAGGCCGGACCCGGCGAGGCGGCGGAGCCGGGCGCGGACGCGTTCGCCGAGCTGGCGCGCGGCTTTGCGGGTGAAGGTGAGGCCGAGGACGCGGTCGGGGCTGACGATGCCGTTGGCGACGAGCCAGACGACCCGCGCGGCCATGGTTTCGGTCTTCCCGGCCCCGGCCCCGGCGACGACGAGCGAGGGTTCGACCGGCGCGGCGATGACGGTGGCCTGTTCGGGCGTCGGCCGGTGCAGGCCGAGGGCATCGGCGAGTTCGGCGGGCTCGACGGGGTTGGCGATGAGGAGCGGGCTCACGGGCGCCCTCCGCCGCGGCTCACCACTGCAGTGAATGACTCATTCATATCGTCGGAGGTCAGGAATGAGTCATTCACTGCGTCGGGACCGAACGTCAGGAATGAGTCATTCACTGCATCCGACGCCAGGAATGAGTCATTCACTGCACCGGCATCGGAGCGGTGGCGCGGACCGGTCATGGCCCTGGCACCTGCCGCCCCTCGGGGCGCAGCGGGCAGCACCCGCGCGCCGGGCACCGGTCGCAGTCCGGGTTCTCCTGGGCCTGGTAGTCCGGCCCCGCCGCCGAGGCCGCCGCCTTCTGGACCAGCTCCAGCCACTGCTTGCCGCCCACCTCGTCGAGCGGCGGCTGCGACCGCTCCGTCGCCCCCGTCTTGTTGTTGGCCTTCGCCACATACACCAGCCGCGCGCCGCCCGCCTCGGTGCGGCCCTCGATCGCCCCCAGCAGCACCGCCAGCTGGTACGCCGCCAGCTGCGGGTGCGCCTCGGCCTCCGCGCCGGACACCGGGACCTTGCCCGTCTTGATGTCGACGATCACCGGCCGCCCCTCGGCATCCAGCTCCACCCGGTCGACCCGCCCGCGCAGCAGCACCCGGACCTCGTCCTCGCTCCCCGCCGGCAGCTCGACCTCGATGTCCTGCTCGACCCCGGCTTCCTTGAGCTCCTTCCGGCTCTGCTCCAGCCAGGTCGTGAAGTTGCGCAGCATCTGTTCGACGCGACGCCGTTCACGCCGGGAAAACCACGGCGCGCCCGCGTCGACGCGCACCCAGGCCTCGTCCAGCGCGGCCTGCAGCTCCGCGTCGGTGCTCCCCGAAGCGACCGCCTGGGCGAGCCCGTGCACCAGCGTCCCCGTCACCGCCGCCAGCTGGGCCGGGTCGCTGCCGCCGTGGCGCTCGATCATCCAGCGCAGCGGGCACTTCGTCAGGATTTCCACTGTGGACGGTGAGATTCGGATGAGGTCGCCCGGCGGGTGCACCGGCTCGTCGCTGGACGCCGGCAGCAGGCCGTACCACGTCGACGGGTGTGCGCCGGGCACGCGGGCCTCGGCCAGCCGCGCCAGCTGCTTCGCCGCCCGGCGACGGCGTGCGGGGTCGGCCTTGTCGTCGCAGACGACCTCGCGCAGCTCGCCCACCAGCTCGGCGAGCACCAGTGACCGGCCCGGCGGCTTCATCCGCGAGTCGAGCCCGCCGTCGTCGGCGCCGTTCTCCTCCAGGTCGTCGAGGAACCGGGACGGCTGCTCGTCCTCGCCCGACACCGCCGTGACCAGCAGCGTCTGCTTCGCCCGGCTCATCGCGAGGTAGAACAGGCGCCGCTCCTCGGCCAGGATCGGCGCGGTCTGGGAGACGGCGTCGTCGTCGACCCCGGCCATCAGGTCCTTCAGCCGCTCCACACCCAGCACGGACCCGCGCAGCCGCAAGTCCGGCCACGCGCCCTCCTGGACGCCGGCCACGGCGACGACCGTCCACTCGCGACCGGCGGCGGCGTGCGCGGTGAGCAGCGAGACACCGTCGGACGGGACGGCCGCCGGCGCCAGCGTATCGCCCGCGATCCGTTGCGCACCAAGGTAATCGGCGAAGGAGGCGACGCTCGAGCGGGGCAGCCGGTCGACGTACCGGCCCGCGGCGTCGAACAGCGCGACGACGGCGTCGAGGTCGCGGTCGGCCTGCGCCCCCAGCGACCCGCCGCGCTCGGCCTGCTTCAGCAGCTTGTCCTGGAGCCCGCTTTCCCGCCACAGCTGCCACAGCACCTGCTCGACACCCTCGCCGCGCGCCACGGCCTGGTGCGTGACGCGCAGCAGCCCGCCGACCCGCCGCACCGGCTCGGCCTCGGCGTCGGCCAGCCCGGCGAGGATGTCGCCGCCGCGCAACGCTTCCACGAGCAGTTCGTCACTCGAGCGCTGTCCGCCGCCCGCCAGTTCGAGCCGGCGCAGGCCGCGCCGCAACCGCCGCAGCGCCAGCGGGTCCGCGCCGCCGAGAGCGGACGAAAGCAGCATTTCCGCGAGGTCGATGTCGAGCAGTTCGGGCGACGGCGCGAGCTTCAGCACGGCCAGCAGCGGCCGCACCGCGGGCTGCTTGGCCAGCGGCAGTTCCTCGGTCGCCGACCCGATCGGGACGCCGGCGGCGCGCAACGCGCGTTGCAGCACCAGGAAAGTCCGCGCGGGCGACCGGACGAGCACCGCGATCTCCGACCACGGCACCCCGTCGACGAGGTGCGCGCGGCGGAGCTGGTCGGCGATCCAGCTCGCCTCGGCGGCCGGGGTCGGCATCACGCGGACGCGGACGGTCCCGCCGGAAGCACCCGCGGGCGGGACGATCTTGCGGTGCGGCGACGCACCCGGCAGCGTCGCGCCGATCTTGGCCACCGCGAGCCGCACGGCCGGGGCCAGCCGGTGGGCCGTGGTGAGCGTGACGGTCCGGCTGCCGTCCGGGTCGGCGTCGGCGAACAGGCGCGCGTCGGCGCCGCGGAAGGAGAACACGTTCTGGTCGGGGTCGCCGGCCACGACGAACTCGGCCGCGGTGTGCCCGATCATCCGGACCAGGCTGGTCTGCAGCGGGTCGAGGTGGTGGGCGTCGTCGACGAACAGGTGCCGGACGCGGGTGCGCTCGCGTTCGCGCAGCTCGTCGTCGTCCTCCAGGGCGAGCAGCGCGGAGGTGACCAGCTCGGCGGCGTCCAGCGCGGGCGCGCTCGCCACGCCGAGGGCGTTGCCGCCCGCGCCCTGCAGCTGCGTGACCTCTTCGTACTGCGCCCAGAACTGCCCGGCGGCGATCCACTCCTCGCGCCCGCGGCGGCGCCCCAGCTCGGCGAGGTCCCCGGGGCCGAGCCCGCGCTCGGCCGCACGCATCAGCAGGTCGCGCAGCTCTTCGGCGAAGCCGGGGACCAGCAGCGCCGGCCGCAGCTGCTCGGGCCAGTACTCGGCCTCTTCGTCGAGGTCGCCGGCCAGCAGCTCGCGGACGACGACGTCCTGCTCGGCCCCGGCGAGCAGGCGCGGCGGCGGCAGCTCTTCGGCCATCGCCTCCAGCCGCAGCAGCGAATACGCGTAGGAGTGCACGGTGCGCACGAGCGGCTCGCGGACGGTCCGGGGCAGCGGCCGAGCCTGCTCGGGGTCGGCGGTGAGCCGGCGCGTGATGTCGGCGCGCAGCGCGTCGGCGGACTTGCGCGACGTGGTGAGCACGAGCACGCTCTCCGGGTCGGCGCCCTCGGCGATGCGGCGGGTGGCGGCCGAGGCCAGCAGCGCCGTCTTGCCGGTGCCCGGGCCGCCGAGCACGCGGAGGAACCCGCCGGGTGCGGAAAGTACGCGCCGGGCGCCTGCGTCCCAGGTGAACGAGGGTGTGGCGGTGACCGGCGTGCGCACCAGCCGCGCGTCCGCTTGCGCCGTTCGCCTCCCGTTCACCCCGCGATGGAACCACGCCCGGTCCCCCGGGTGGTGCACCGGCACGCTTGACAACGGTGAAGCCCGCCCTCGGTGCGGCGGACGGCTGCGGAAAGTGTCGTACCCGTGCGGCAGAGTGTTCGGTATGGACGACGTTCTGCACGAGCGCGTGCGGGAGATCATCGAGTCGGTGCCGGCCGGCACGGTGGCGACGTACGGCGACATCGCGGCCCTGGCGGGCGCGCCGTCGCCGCGGATGGTCGGCGCCATCCTGGCCGAGGACGGGCACGACCTGCCGTGGCACCGGATCCTGCGCGCGAACGGCACCCCGGCACCGCACCTGGTCCACGACCAGCTGGAGCGGCTGCGGGCCGAGGGCGTCCTGGCCGACGGCCAGCGCGTCGACCTGCGGAAGTATCGGTGGAAACCGGACGGAGAGGGGGAGCCCGAGGGGTTGTTGTTTTAGACCGGGGCTGCGCCCAGGAGCTTCGGAAGCGGCCGGGGGCCGGGTGGCGGGAGCTGGAAGGGAACCGGGCCGGAAGCGGCGAGGAGCCGACCTACCCCGTGCCGAGCGTTGTGACCAGCAGTTTCACCAGCGCGCCCAGGCGCTGGCGGTCCGGCTGCAGCGTCTCGATGCCCGCCGCCTCCAGGGGGGCCGCGGTCACCGGGCCGACGCACGCGCACACCAGCGGGCCGCGCAGCGCCGCCAGCAGCTCGTCGTAGCGGCCGGACGTGCGAGCCAGCGTCAGGAAGTTCGCCGCGGCCGGGGCGCTCGTGAAGGCCAACGCGTCCAGTTCGCCTGCCACGATCGCGGCGATCAGGTCGTGCACGGGCGTCACGTCCGGCGGCGAATGCCAGCGGTACGGCTGCACCTGCACCAGGGAGGCGCCGGCCCGCACCAGCGGATCGGTGAGCTCCGGCAGCGGCGTCCCGTGCAGCTGGACGGCCACCCGCTCGCCACGGACCCCGGCCGCGGCCAGCGCTCCGAACAGTTCCGCGTTGCTCTCCGAGGCGGCCGAAAAGGACTCGCGCAGGCCGGCACCGCGGACCGCGCCCACCGCCTTCGGGCCGCGGGCGTAGATCCGGGATTCCCCCAGCGCTGCCACGAGCCGATCACGCAGCTCCCAGCCTTCGGCCGCGTCGAGCCAGCCGCGGAAGCCCGCCCCCGTCGTGACCACCGTGAACCCGACCGGGGCCGCCAGCGTGGCTTCGGTGCCCGCGCGCAGCTCGGGGTCGGCATCCAGCGGCACGATGGTGATCGTCGGGGCGTGCCGGACCTCGGCGCCGTAGCGTTCGAGGGCGGCGATGAATTCGCCGGCCCGGCGCTCGGCCGTCACGCCGATCGCGGTGCCGCTCAGCTCACCCATAGAACGCGCCCATCTCTTCGATCGCTTCGGCCAGCTCCGCCCGCAGGTCCGCCGGTTCGAGGACCTCCAGGTGCGGCCCGAAGCGCAGCAGCTCGCCGATGGCCGGTTCGCCCGGCTCCACCGGCAGCTCCACGGTGAGCCAGCCGTCCGCGTCGGGCTCGTTGCGGCAGTCGCGCAACGCGCGGGCGCCGACGGAACCTGCGTAGAACGGTACGAGAGCCTGCGCCCGAGGCGAAAGGCGCACCACCGCGACGCGCGGGTACATCCGGCGTTCGAACTGCTCGGACCACTCCTGCCAGTACCGCGCGAGGTCGAACCCGGCCGGCCGCTCGAACACCTCGCCGAGGTCGGTCAGCTCGAGCACCCGCGAAATGCGGTAGGTCCGGTCGGTACCGTCGCAGCGCCCGGCGAGGTACCAGTTGCCCGCTTTGAGGATCAGTCCGAGCGGCTCCAGCTCCCGTTCGACGACCCGCTGCCCCCAGCGTTCGTAGCGGATCCGGATCCGGTGCGACGACCACACGGCGTCGGCGATCGCCGACAGCGCCGGCAGGCTTTCGATGCCGCGGTGCCAGCCGGGGACGTCCAGGTAGAACCGCTCGGCGACGCGCCCGGCGCGGTCGCGCAGCTCGGCCGGCAGCGCCGCGTACAGCTTGAGCTGCGCCGCCGCCAGCACCGTGCCGAGCCCCAGTTCGGCCGCGGCCACGGGCAGCCCGGCCAGCGACAGCGACTGGGCCTCTTCCTCGGTCATCCCGGTGAGCCGGGTGCGGTAGCCGTCGACCAGCCGGTAGCCGCCGGTCCGGCCGCGGTCGGCGTACACCGGGACGCCGGACGCCGAGAGCGCGTCGATGTCCCGGTAGACCGTCCGCACCGACACTTCGAGCTCTTCGGCCAGCTCCTCCGCCGTCATCCGGCCGCGGTTCTGCAGCAGCAGGAGGACGGACAGGAGACGGCTGGCGCGCATGACTCGAATTCTGGCAGAAATACCTGACACGAGCTGACAGGTATGCCCGGCAGAGTGGTCCCCATGAACGGATTCACCACGAAGAACTGGGAAGAGAAGATCGTCAGCGGGACCGAAGGCGGCCCCCGGGTGGCCTACGCGCACGCCACCTTCGCGTACGAAGGCGTCATCGAGGCTGAGTCGATCTGCGACCTTCTGCTGTACTACGCGGGCGAAGGGTACGAAAGCGGTCAGACGACGTCGCCGTGCTTCGAACGCTTCGAGGGCAAAGTCGACGGTCGCGAAGGGACGTTCATCGTGCGTCACGAGTACACGTTCGACGCCAAGGGCATCGCCTCGACGTTCACCGTCGTGCCCGGCTCCGGCACCGGCGAGCTGGCCGGGATCACCGGCAGCGGGACCGCCGGGGGCGCCATGGGCGAGGACAAGGTGGCCTACACGTTCGAGTACACGTTCTAGGAGCCGCACGTGGACCGCCGTCAGGTACTCGCCTACCGCATCGCCGAGCACGGCCTGCACCGCTCGGCGCGGGACGTCGCCGACCTCGCCGTCGTCCGCGCCGGGCTGCAGGACAGCATGCGCGACACCGCGCTGCTCGCCCTCGCCGCCCGGCTCGACGGCCCGGTGTCCCTCGAGGACGACGACCGGCTGGTCCTGGCCTGGACGTTGCGCGGTGCGCCGCACTACCACCTGCGCGCGGATCTGCCCGAGGCGGTCCGCGCGCTGGTGCCGCTGGACGACGCGGACGCGCTGGCCCGGATGCTGTGGCAGCGCAAGGAAATGGCGGCGACCGGGCTGGCCGCGACCGAGGTGGTCTTCACGGCGGCCGCCGCGCTCCGGAAGGTCGTCACGAAGCCGATGACGAAGGGCGCGGTTTCGACGGCCGTGACGAAGGCGCTGCCGCCGACGTTCTCGCGGTGGTGCCGGGGCTGCCAGGCGACGCACATCCAGGAGCAGCTGATGCGCATCGCGACCCCGCACGCCGGAGTCCGCCTGGTGGCGGGGGCATCGCCGGCGACGCTGGCCCCGCTGGAGGGCCGCGGCCGGCTGCGGAAGACGCCGGACCCGGCCGCGGCGACGGCGGTGATCGGGCGGTACCTGCGGCTCAACGGCCCGGCGTCCCCGGGCGAAGCGGCGGAGTTCGCGGGGACGGCTCGGGCGGTGGTCGACCGGACGTGGCCGGCGGACCTGGCTTCGGTGGACGTCGAGGGCAAGACGCGCTATCTGCCCGCGGACCGGCTCGAGGCACTGGAGAACCCGCCGGAGCCGGACCTGGTGCGGCTGCTGCCGCCGCTGGACCCGTTCATCCAGGCCCGCGACAAGGCGTTGCTGGTCCCGGATCCGGCGCGGCGCAAGGAAGTCTGGAAGATGCTGGGCAACCCGGGCGTCCTGCTCGCGGACGGCGACATCGCGGGAACGTGGCGCACGAAGGGCAGCGGCGCGAAGCTGACGTTCACGCTGACGGCCTTCGACCCCCTGCCCCCGGCGGTCCGCGAGGAAGCGGAAGCCGAGGCAGCCCGGGTGGCGGCGGCGCGGGGCTTCGAGAAGCACGCAGTCACCTGGGCCGGCTGACCACCGCCCGCCGGTTCCGACGCAGTGAATGACTCATTCCTGTCATCGGACGTCAGGAATGAGTCATTCACTGCGTTCGGCGCCCGGCCTCACAGGCTGTGGGCGTCGATGTCGCCGTAGGACGTGGTCGCCTGGACGGTCAGGGCCGCCGTGCCCTCGTTCTTGAGGGCGTTGCGGATCCGGCCGTACGTCGTCCCCGCGTCCAGGGACGCCGAGACACCGGCAGCCGCGCCGATCGTGATGTTGCCGGCCTGGGTGCTCAGGACCAGGTGGCCGCTCGCCGCCTCGGCGATGCGGATGTCGCCCTTGCCGGTGGTGATCTCCGCGGGGCCGGTCAGCTTGCCGACCGACACGTCGCCGGCGTGGGCGGTGAGGCGGAGGCTCGCGGCCTCGTCGAAGACCACCTCGCCGTGGGCGCCCGAGACCGTGACGTCGCCGAGGCGGCCGACGCCCCGCAGCTCCACGCTGGCGGCCTTGGCCTCGACCGACGAACCGGCGGGCAGCGAAACGGTCACGTCGACGGCACCGGACGGACCGAAGTACTGGTTCTTCGCCTCGAGCGAGATCCGCAGGACGCCATCGTCGAACGACACTGACGCCTGCGAAGCCGCCTTCACGTCGCGGCTCTTCGCCGGGTCGGCGGGAAGAACCTGAACGACGGTGTCGTCACGAAGGGAAGCAACGAACCGGACGCGGCCGGCCGGGATGTCGAGGACGGTGGCGATCGGGGCGGAGGTGGTGAACTTCTGCATCGAATTCTCCCTGGTGGCTCGGTGTGTGAACCCACCATCGCCGGGCGCGCTGACACCGGAAGGCCACCGCCCTGACACGGCCGCTGACACCCTCAGGCGTCGACCGCCAGCCGATATCCGCGCTTCACCACCGTCTGGACGACCTTCCCGCCCCCCAGCGCCGTCCGCAGCCGCCCGATCGCCGTCTCGACCGCGTGCTCCTCGCCGCCTCCCGGCAGCGCCGAGATCAGCTCACGCCGGGACACCACCCGCCCCGGCGACGCCGCCAGCGCCCGCAACAGCGCCATCGGTGCCGGGGCCACTTCGCGCCACTCGCCGTCCACGATGGCCGCCTGGCCGCGCAGCTCGATCGAGTGACCTCCCGCCCGCAACCGCGGGGAACGGGCCACCAGGGTCTCCGCCACCGTCCGGGCCAGCGCGCCGATGCGGGCGCGGTGCGGCTGGACCGTCGGCACCCCCAAAGCGGCCAACGGTCCAGCCGTGATCGGGCCGACGCACGCCGCCACCACCGGGCCGGACAGCGCCGAAACGAGCCCCGGCAGCCGGCCCGTGCGCCGGGCCAGGGCGATGAGCGACGCCGCCGCCGGGGCGCTCGTGAACGGCAGCGCGTGGATCGAGCCGTCCAGGACGCCGTCCAGGAGCCGGTCCACCGGGCCCGGGTCGACCGGGCCGACCCAGCGGTACACCGGGATCTCGATGACCTCCGCCCCGGACGCCCGCAGCGTGTCCACGAAGTACGGCAACGGCTCGCCGTGCAGCTGGACCGCGATCCGCAGCCCGTCGACGCCCGACGAGAGCAGGTGCTGCAGCAGCTCGGCGTTGCTTTCCGAGGCGGGCGAATACGACTCCGAAAGCCCGGCCGCCCGCAACGCACCGGTCACCTTCGGCCCGCGGGCCAGCAGCGACGCCGAAGACAGCCGCTCGAGCAGGGAATCCCCCAGCCCCCACCCCTCGGCCGCTTCGAGCCAGCCACGGAAACCGATGCCCGTCGTCGCCACCACCGCGTCCACCGGCGCTTCCAGCAGCCTCGACGTCGCCGCGTGCAGCTCGGTGTCGTCCGTCAGCGGCACGATCCGGATCGCCGGGCCGTAGCGGACGCTCGCCCCCTTGCGCACCAGCAGCGCGCCGAGCTCGTCAGCCCGGCGCGCCGCGGTGATGCCGATCACGAAACCGGCCAGTGGGAGCACATCGCTCACGGGCTCTCCACTTCGACGACGCCTTCCCGCACCCGCACCTCGTACACCGGCACCGAAACGTCCGCAGCGTCCAGGCACTGCCCGCTGTCGAGGGCGAACCGCTCCTTGTAGACCGGCGAAGCGACCACCGGCACGCCGTCCGCGTCGCCGACGATGCCGCGCGAGAGCACCGCCGCGCCGCTGCACGGGTCCCAGTTGGACAGTGCGTACCACCGGTCGCCGGGCAGCCGGAAGATCGCCACCTGGACGCCGTCCAGCAGCGCGGCGACCCCCGAGTACTCCGGCACGACCTCCGCCGCGCACACCGCCGTCCAGGTTCGTTCGATCGACGTGGTCATCGCCGCACCTCGCTGTTCGAAAAGCCCGGAACTCCCAGCATGACGGGCACTTTCTGCTGCCGCTCCTCGCGGAACGAGATGGCCGGGTCGGGCGCGCCCGGCGCGTTGACGAAGGAGGTGAACCGGGCCAGCTTCTCCGGGTCCTCCAGGACGCCCTTCCACTCGTCGGCGTAGTTGTCGACGTGCTTGGCCATCGCCGCGTCGAGGTCCTCGCAGATGCCGAGGGAGTCGTCGACGATCACCGCGCGCAGGTGGTCGAGGCCGCCGTCCAGCTCCTCGATCCAGGGCGCGGTCCGCTGCAGCCGGTCGGCGGTGCGCACGTAGAACATGAGGAACCGGTCGATGGTCCGGATCAGCGTCTCGGTGTCCACATCGGACACCAGCAGCTCGGCGTGGCGCGGGGTGGTGCCGCCGTTGCCGCCGACGTAGAGGTTCCAGCCGTTCTCCGTGGCGATGATGCCGAAGTCCTTGCTCCGCGCCTCGGCGCACTCCCGGGCACAGCCCGAAACCGCCGACTTGAGCTTGTGCGGCGAGCGCAGGCCGCGGTAGCGCAGCTCCAGCTCGATCGCCAGCCCGACGCTGTCCTGGACGCCGTAGCGGCACCACGTCGACCCGACGCACGACTTGACCGTGCGCAGCGCCTTGCCGTAGGCGTGCCCGGACTCGAACCCGGCGTCCACGAGCCGACGCCAGATCAGCGGCAGCTGGTCCACCGTCGCGCCGAACAGGTCGATCCGCTGGCCGCCGGTGATCTTGGTGTACAGGCCGAAGTCGCGCGCCACCTCACCGATCACGATCAGCTTGTCCGGGGTGATCTCGCCGCCGGGGATCCGCGGCACGACCGAGTACGTGCCGTTGCGCTGCAGGTTCGCCAGGTACCGGTCGTTGGTGTCCTGCAGGGTCATCTGCTCGCCGCCGAGCACGTGCCCGTTGCCGAGGGTGGCCAGGATGGACGCCACCGCGGGCTTGCAGATCGCGCAGCCGCTGCCCGAGCCGTACCGGCCGATCAGCTCGCTGAACGTCGTGATCCGGGTGGCCTGGACGATCTCGAACAGCTCGGCGCGCGACTGCGGGAAGTGCTCGCAGACGGCCTTCGACTGCTCGACACCGGCCGCGCTGAGCAGCCGGCCCAGCAGCGGGACGCACGACCCGCAGGCGGTGCCCGCCCGGGTGCACGCCTTCAGCTTCGGGACGGTGTCGCAGCCGTCCTCGTGGATGGCCTGGGTGATCGCGCCCTTGGACACCGCGTTGCACGAGCAGATCTGCGCCGCGTCGGGCAGCGCGTCGACGCCGACCGCGGCGCCGCCGCCCGCCGGGGCGAGGATCGCGCCCGGCTCGGCCGGCAGCGGCCGCCCGACCAGCGCGCGGAGGGTGTTGTACTCGGTGGCGTCGCCGACGAGCACGCCGCCGAGCAGCGTCTTGCCGTCGTCGGTGACCACGAGCTTCTTGTACGTCCCGGCGACCGCGTCGTTGACGGCGACTTCCAACGCGCCCTCGGTCTTCGCGTGCGCGTCGCCGAAGGAAGCGACGTCGACGCCCATCAGCTTCAGCTTCGTGGACGTGTCCGGCTCCGGGAACGTCCCGGCACCGCCGGTGAGCTGCGCGGCGACGATCTCCGCCATCGCGTAACCGGGCGCCACGATGCCGTACACCTTGCCCTCGACCGCGGCGCACTCGCCGATCGCGTAGATCGCCGGGTCGCCGGTGCGGCAGGACGCGTCGGTCAGCACGCCACCGCGCGGGCCCAGCTCCAGGCCGGACTGCCGGGCGAGGTCGTCGCGCGGCCGGACGCCGGCGGAGAACACGACGAGGTCGACGTCGAGTTCGGTGCCGTTGCCCAGCTTGGCCAGCAGCCGCGAGCCGTCGGCCTCGATGGCGTCGGTGGACGTTCCCGTGTGGACGGTGACGTCCAGCGCCGTGATCATCCGGCGGAGCATCGACCCGCCGCCCTCGTCGACCTGCAGCGGCATCAGCCGCGGCGCCATCTCGACGACGTGCGGGGACAAGCCCATGTCCCGCAACGCCTTCGCGGCCTCCAGGCCGAGCAGGCCACCGCCGATGACGACGGCCGAGCGCCGGCCGCGGCCCGGCTTGTCGACCGCGGCCGCGCGGATCGCGTCGAGGTCTTCGATGGTCCGGTAGACGAAACAGCCGTCCAGGTCGTGCCCGGGCACCGGCGGCACGAACGGCCGCGAGCCGGTGGCCAGCACCAGAGCGTCGTACGCGACGACCGCGCCGGACGCCGTGGTGACCGTGCGGGCGTCCCGGTCGACCGATACGGCCGGCTCGCCGAGCCGCAGGTCGACGTGCTCGTCGCCCGCGTAGTCCGAACCGGGCAGGGCCAGCGTGGCCGGGTCCCAGGTGTCCACGTAGGACGTGAGCGCCACCCGGTCGTACGCCGGGCGCGGCTCCTCGGACAGGACGACGATGTGCCAGTTACCGGAAGGGTCTTCCGCGCGCACCGCCTCCACGAGCCGGTGGGCGACCATGCCGTGTCCGGCGACGACCAAGGTGGGCATCTCAGACCTCCGCTCCCGCGAGCGCCAGACCGCGCTCACTCGTGGGCTGTTCGGCGGGCTTGCGCAGGTAAACCGCCCAGGTGACGGCGAAGCAGAGCCCGTAGAAGACCAGGAATCCGATGAAGGCGGGCACCCCGCTCTTGGCGTCGGCGAACGACTGCCGGAACGCGAGGTTGATGAACAGGCCACCCTCGGCGCCGATCGCGCCGGCCAAGCCGATCAACGCACCGGAGAGGCGTCGCGCCTTGAGCAGCTCGGCCGCCTCTTCGGCGCCGTTCGCGATCGCCACCTTCGCCTTGGCGCGGAAGATCGCCGGGATCATCTTGTACGTCGAGCCGTTGCCGATGCCGGTGAGCACGAACAGCACGATGAAGGCGATCGTGAACAGCGCCAGGGACTTCGACGTCGAGGCGAGGATCAGGACGACCGTGGCCAGCGCCATCCCGATGAACGTGAAGAAGGTGATCTTGCCGCCGCCGATCCGGTCGGCCAACCAGCCGCCGGTCGGGCGCGAGAGCGAGCCGAGCAACGGGCCGAGGAACGTCACCGCGGCCGCCTGCAGCGGGGTGCGGCCGAACTGGTTCTGCAGCACCAGGCCGAAGGCGAAGCTGTAGCCGATGAACGAGCCGAACGTGCCGACGTAGAGGAACGACATCACCCACGCGTGCGGATCCTTGACGACCTCGCGCATCGCCTTCGTGTCGCCCTTCACGGTGGCGAGGTTGTCCATGTAGAAGTACGCGCACACCGCGGCGACGACGATGAGCGGGATGTAGACGTAGAGCACGATCCGCGGTGCGGTCGCCCCCGCCGTGCCGATCACCAGCAGGCCGATCAGCTGGATGGCCGCGACGCCGAGGTTGCCGCCACCGGCGTTGAGGCCCAGCGCCCAGCCCTTGTGCTTCTCCGGGTAGAAGGTGTTGATGTTCGTCATCGAGGAGGCGAAGTTGCCGCCGCCGACACCGCCGAGGGCCGCGACCAGCAGGAACGTGCCGAGTGACGTCCCGGGGTGCAGCACGATCGCGGCCAGGATGGTCGGGATCAGCAGCAGCGCGGCGGACACGACCGTCCAGTTGCGGCCGCCGAACTTCGCCACGGCGAACGTGTAGGGCAGCCGCATCAGGCCGCCGATCAGCGTCGGCGTCGAGACCAGGAGGAACTTGTCGGCGGCGGAGAAGCCGTAGTTCTTGCCCATGAACAGGACGATGACCGACCACAGGGTCCAGACGGAGAAGCCGATGTGCTCGGCGAAGACCGAGAACCACAGGTTGCGGCGGGCGATCTTCTTGCCCGTGGACTCCCAGAACTCCTCGTTCTCCGGTTCCCAGTGCTCGATCCAGTGCTTACCTTGGTGGGCCACGGCGTTCTCCTTCGTGCGGCGGTTCGTGGTCATTGCGCGGCGAGCCAGTTGGCGATGCCGCCGACGGTGTCGGAACACCCGCCGCATCCCGTCGTGGCCCGCGTGGCCCGCGCCAGTGCGGGGGTGTCGGTCGCCCCGGCCTTCCAGGCCTCGATGAGCCGGCCCTTGGTGACGTTGTTGCAGCGGCAGATCACGGCCGCGGCGGGCAGGTCGGCCGGGCTGGCCGCCGGGGTCGCGCCGGTGGGCAGCGCGCGGCCCAGCAGGACGCCGAGCCGGTCCTCGGGCAGCAGCGTGCCGCGGTCGTGGAACTGGGTGATCGTCGCGGCCGCGTCGGGCAGGCCGAGCAGGATCGCCCCGGTGACGCGGTTTTCGCGGACGACGAGCTTGCCGTACCGGCCGCCGGTGGGGTCGTTGAACGTCAGCACCTCGACGTCCGGGTTACCGGCGTCGAGCTGCGTCTCACCCAAGGCGGCGAGGTCGATGCCGCGGGCCTTGAGCCGGGTGACGGCGGTCGTGCCGCGGTAGCGGGCGGCCGCGTTCGTGCCGGTCAGGACGTCGGCCAGCACCGACGCCTGCTCCCACGCGGGCTGGATCAGCCCGGCCGGGGCGCCGGGGTGGCGGGCGCAGTCGCCGAGAGCGTGGATGCGGCCGTCGCTGGTGCGCAGGGTGTCGTCGACCAGGATTCCCAGGTCCACGTCGAGGCCGGCCTCGACGGCCAGGCTCGTCTCGGCGCGGACGCCGGCGGCGACCACGACCAGGTCGGCCGGGACGAGGCTGCCGTCGTCGAGCTTGAGCCCGTCGCCGGGCAGGTAGCGGGCGGCGGTGGCGCCGAACTTGAACGTCACGCCCATGTCGGTGAGCTGGCGGGCCAGCACGTGCCCGGCGGCCGGGTCGAGTTGGCGTTCCATGACGTGCCCCAGCGGGTGCACGACGGTCACCTGGTTGCCGCGCCCGGCCAGGCCGCGGGCGGCTTCGAGGCCGAGCAGGCCGCCGCCGAGCACCGCGACCGGCGCGCCGAAGCGAGCCGCGTCGAGGATCTTGGCGCAGTCGTCGAGGCTGCGGAAGGCGACCACACCCGGCCCGGCTTCGAGGCCCTCCACCGGCGGGATCCACGGGTTCGCGCCGGTGGCGAGGACGAGCGCGTCGTAGTCGATCGAGGAACCGTCGGCCAGCTCGACACAGCGCTTCTCGCGGTCGATGCGGGCGACGTCCACGCCGAGCCGCAGGTCGATGTTGTGGCGCTGAGCCCACTCGTCGTCGTGCAGGCGCACGCTTTCGGCGCTCATCCCGCCCGCGACGACGGCGGACAGCAGCACCCGGTTGTAGGCCGCGTGCTTCTCCGCGCCGAGCACGGTCAGCCGGACCCGCTCGGCGATCGGGTCGCGACGGCGGATCTCGTCGGCCAGCCGGGCGCCGGCCATGCCGTACCCGACGATGACGACTTCACGGGGGCTCATGCGGCACCATCCACAGTAGACAGGGAAACGGCACACACCTTGAACTCCGGCATCCGGGAGACCGGGTCGAGCGCCGGGTTGGTGAACAGGTTGGCGCGCTGCTCACCGGGGAAGTGGAACGGGAGGAAGATCAGGTCGGGCTTCAAGGACTGCGTGAACCGGACGCGCGCCACCGTTTCGCCGCGGCGGGACCGGACCACGGCCCGGTCGCCTTCCTCCAGCCCGGCACGCTTGGCGGTGTCCGGGTGGACCTCGACGAACACCTCGGGCACGACGTCGTTCAGCTCGCCGATCAGCCGCGTCTGCGCGCCGGACTGGTAGTGCTGCAGCACGCGGCCGGTGGTGGCCTGCAACGGGAACTCGTCGTCGGGCAGCTCGGCCGGGCCGGTGTGCTCGACCGGCACGAACCGCGCGCGGCCGTCCGGGTGGGCGAAGGATTCCAGGAACATCCGCGGCGTGCCGGGGTGGTCGTCCGCCGGGACCGGCCAGTGCAGGGCCTCGCCCGCGCGCAGCCGGTCGTAACTGACGCCGGAGTAGTCGGCGATGCCGCCCTTCGACGCGATCCGCAGCTCCTCGAACACCGTCTCGGCGTCGGCCGGAAACCGGTTTTCCGGCTGCCCCAGCCGGAGCGCCAGTCCGTTGAGGACGTCCAGGTCGGACCGGACGCCCGGCGGCGGCGTCAACGCCTTGCGCCGCAGCAGGACCCGGCCTTCGAGATTGGTGAGCGTGCCGTCCTCTTCGGCCCACTGGGTCACCGGCAGGACGACGTCGGCGAGCGCCGCGGTCTCCGACAGCACGAAGTCGGCGACGACCAGGAAGTCCAGTCCGGACAGTCGATCTTGGACTCGCTGCGAGCGCGGCGCCGAGACGACCACGTTGCTGCCGAACACCATCAGTGCCTTCGGGCCGTTCTCCTGGCCGAGCGCTTCGAGCAGTTCGGTGGCCGAACGGCCGGGGCCGGGCAGGCTGTCCGCGTCGACGCCCCACACGCTCGCGACGTACTCGCGCGCGGCCGGGTCGTCGAGCTTGCGGTAGCCGGGCAGCTGGTCGGCCTTCTGGCCGTGCTCACGCCCGCCCTGGCCGTTGCCCTGGCCGGTGAGGCAGCCGTAACCAGAGCCCGGCCGCCCGGGCAGGCCGAGGCTCAGCGCGAGGTTGATCCAGGCGCCGACGGTCGCGGTGCCGGTGGCGTGCTGCTCGGTACCCCGGGCGGTGAGGACGTAGGCGTTGCGCGCGGCAGCGAGTTTTTCCGCGGCGAGGCGCATGTCGGCGGCCGAGACGCCGGTGACGCGCTCGGCGCGCTCCGGCCACCAGCTCGCGGCGATCCGCCACATCTCGGCGAACCCGCTCGTCCGGTCGTCCACATAGGACCGGTCGAGGTGGCCGCTTTCGACGACGGCGTGCAGGATGCCCAGGGCCAGCGCGAGATCCGTGCCGGGTGCGGGCGCGAGGTGGAGACTGGCCAGCTCGGCGGTCGGGGTGCGCCGCGGGTCGACGACGATCAGGTCGGTGCCGCGCAGGTGCTGGGTGAACGGCGGCATCGTCTCGGCCGGGTTCGCCCCGGCGAGCAGCACGACGTCGGCGTTCTTCAGATCCGTGACGGGGAACGGCATCCCGCGGTCGGCCCCGAAGGCCTTGATCCCGGCGGCAGCGGCCGAGGACATGCAGAACCGGCCGTTGTAGTCGATCTGCGAGGTGCCGAGCGCGACGCGGGCGAACTTGCCGAGCAGGTAGGCCTTTTCGTTGGTCAGCCCGCCGCCGCCGAAGATCGCGACGCCGTCCGGGCCGTGTTCACCCTGGATTTCGGCGAGTTTCCGGGCGACGTGGTCGAGGGCGAAGTCCCAGCTGACCGGCTCGAGCGCGCCGTTCACGCGCAGCATCGGGGTGGTCAGCCGCCTCGGGCTCGTGAGGAGGCTGCCGGAGGTCCAGCCCTTCTGGCACAGCCCGCCGGCGTTGACCGGGAAGTCGCGCGGCGTGACGCGGGTGCCCTCGAGGCTCATCCCGCACTGCAGCGCGCAGTACGGGCAGTGGGTTTCGACCTGCGTCATCGGGCACCTCCTCGGCGGTTCGGGCTTGCCCTGACGCTAAGGAGGCCGTGTTAACCGGATTCGACCGAATGTTTCAGGCAGTTGACATTGCAGCGGTTTACGCGGCGCCCGGCCGGTGAGATCGGCGTCCACGGAGCGGGAGTCCGGAGGTCAGTGGCGCCTTGTCGGAAGTGACGCCGGAGGGCTTGCGACGTGGGTCACAGGGGGTCCCGGCCGGCCTGGTCGCCGAAACCCTCATCGGCCCCACCATCCCGAAGCCCGATTGTGACTACGGCCGGCTTCGGATCGGGGTGGGGAGGGGAGTCTGGGTGGGGTGCCCCGGTCACAAGACTCCGGAGACCTCGCGGGCCGCTGCGCGCAGGCCGTCCAGTGATGCCTGGGTCGACCTCGGGTTCAGTGCGTTGGACGCCAGGCGGAACAGGACCGCGCGCAGCAGCAGCTGTGGCCACTCCGGCAGGTGCGCCCAGCGTTCCAGCAGGTCGCGGCCCGCGCCGCCCCATGCCAGGGCGTCGACCGCGACGATTGCCGCGCCGTACTCGCCCGGGCGGTAGTACGGGACGAAGTCGACGACGCCCGGGATGTCGTCGCCGTCGAACAGCAGGCCTGCCAGCAGCTCGCCGTGGGCCACCTGGTGCGGGAGGGTGATGCGGCGGCGGGCGCCGGCGAGGACCTCGAACCAGCGGCCGCCCTTGGTCTCGTCCAACGGGACCTCGAGTTCCTCCCAGGCGATGCGGTCGGCGACCGCGTCGACGTCGGTGCGTGCGTCGAGGAAGTCCGGGCGCGGTAGGCCGGCCGTGGCCCGGTGCAGCTTCACCGCCGCCAGCACCGACGCGTCACCGCGGTGCTCCGGCGTGCCGGGGATGAACCGCGACGCCGTCCAGCCGCCGACGATCCAGCGGCCGTCGGTGGAGCGGACCGGCTTCCCGACCCGCAGCCCCGGCTCGCGGACGTAGTCGAGCGCGTGGGCGGTCCACAGCGTCTTGACCTTGTCGGTGACCGGCTTGAGCACGAGGTCGCCGCAGCGCCACGCCGTCGAGTCCGGCAGGCGTTCGCCGCCGTCGGCGGGGCCGCCGAAGGCCGCGCAGACGTGCGCCGGAGGACGTTCGAGGGTTGACCGCACGGCCGTGACGTTACCCGGCCGGGTGTTTCCCGAACGAGAAGACGCGCTGGTCACACAGGGTTTTGGAACAGGGATCCCGGCTCCGCCGAAACGCCGTGAAGGCCGCCTCCGAACCGGAGGCGGCCTTCACGGGCACCACTGTCAGTAGGTCGGCAGGCTCGGGTCGATCTGCTTGGCCCAGGCGAGCACGCCGCCGCCGAGGTGGGTCGCGTCCTTGAAGCCGGCCGCGTGCAGCGCGGCGAGGGCCTCGGCGGACCGGCCACCCGACTTGCAGTGCAGGACGATCGGCTTGTCCTGCGGCAGCTCGGCCAGCGCCTCGCCCGAGAGGATCCGGTCCTTCGGGATCAGCGTCGCGCCCTTGATGTTGACGATCTCGTACTCGTGCGGCTCCCGGACGTCGATCAGGGCGAAGTTCTCGCCGCTGTCGAACTTGGCCTTGAGCTCGGCCGGGGTGATGGTGCTCCCCGACGCCGCCTGGGCCGCCTCGTCGGAGACGACCCCGCAGAACGCCTCGTAGTCGATCAGCTCGGTGATCTTCGGCGTGTCCGGGTCCTTGCGGATCTTGACCTCGCGGTACTTCATGTCCAGCGCGTCGTAGCTGATCAGGCGGCCGAGCAGCGGCTCGCCGATGCCGGTGAGGAGCTTGATCGCCTCGGTCACCATGATCGAGCCGATGGACGCGCACAGCACGCCCAGCACGCCACCCTCGGCGCAGGAGGGGACCATGCCCGGGGGCGGCGGCTCCGGGTAGAGGTCGCGGTAGTTGAGGCCCTTGCCGTTCGGGGCGTCCTCCCAGAACACGCTGACCTGACCCTCGAACCGGAAGATCGAGCCCCAGACGTACGGCTTGCCCAGCAGCACCGCGGCGTCGTTGACCAGGTAGCGGGTGGCGAAGTTGTCGGTGCCGTCGACGATCAGGTCGTACTGCTCGAAGATCTCGAGCGCGTTCGACGAGTCGAGCCGGTCGGTGTGCAGGTGCACCTTGACCAGCGGGTTGATCTCGGCGATCGACTCCTGCGCGGACGCGGCCTTGAGCTTGCCGACGTCGGACTGGCCGTGGATGACCTGGCGCTGCAGGTTCGACTCGTCCACGACGTCGAAGTCGACGATGCCGAGCGTGCCGACCCCGGCCGCGGCCAGGTACAGCAGTGCGGGGCTGCCGAGGCCACCGGCGCCGATCACCAGGACCTTGGCGTTCTTCAGCCGCTTCTGCCCGTTCACCCCGACGTCGGGGATGATCAGGTGACGGCTGTACCGGGCCACCTCTTCCTTGGTGAGCTCGGCAGCCGGCTCGACGAGCGGCGGCAGTGCTGACATGGGTCCTCCATCTCGCGCGGATCGCGTCCATCCCACTATGCACAACGCGCGCGGGCAAATAAGCCTTCCCGCGTCCGGATGCTGGGACAGCTGCGTGGCCGGGGGCTATTGCGGAGTGGGGTTCGGCCAGGAGTTGGTCTTGCAGATGCGGCCGTCCTTGGCCACCTTGCCCTTGTCGCCGCCGGGGATGTCGTTGAGCATCGCGACGTAGTCGTCGTTGACGCCGAAGGACTGCTGCATCATCACCGGCGCCGGCTGGTCGGTGCCCCCGCAGCCGACGTGCTGGTTGCCCAGGGCGTGCCCGACCTCGTGGTTGATGGCGTACTGCCGATACCCGGTCATGTCGGGGCCGTAGGCCTTGGCGCCCCGCACCCAGCGGGCCAGGTTGATCAGCACGCGGCCGAGGCTCTTGCGGTAGCAGGAGGCCTCGAACTTGATCTGGAAGCCGCAGGCGTCCGGCCGGTGGGTGGTCTCCGGCGTGGTCAGGCTCACCCGGAAGGACGGGTTCGGGAAGTTGGCGTCCACCCGCTGGAACGCGATCTTGCCGTCCCAGGTCCAGCCCTGGGTCGGGTTCGACAGCGTGCCCTCGACGGTCGAGGCGAAGGCGTCGTCGCCGGCGTAGCTCGCCGGGTCGACGCCGTCTTCGACCTCGATGGTGTAGGTGTAGAGCTTCCCGTTGCCGATCTTCGGGCCGCTGCCCGGCACGACGTGCCACTTGCCGGCGCCGGCCTGGGTGAACGGGATGCCGTTCGGCAGGTCCGCGGTCGGCACCTTGAGGTCGACCGGAGTGGCCGGGTTCTCCGGGATGGGCTGCTCGCCGTTGCCGTCGATGGCGCCGCCGGAAGTGTCGCCGCCCGCCGACTCGACGCCGGGCCCGGCGGCACCCGCGCCCTGCTCGGCGATCGGCTGAGCCGGGCTGTTGGCGGTGTTGACCACGACGAGCACGGTCAGCACGACCAGGATCGGCAGCGCGTAGACGCGCCAGCCGTAGGTCTTCGTGAGCTTGGCGATGCCCGCCTTCGGCGCCGCCTCGGCCGGCTTTTCCCGCGGGGTTTCGACGTGCGGCTTCCAGGAGGCGCTCAGCGGCTCGGCACTCGTCCGCCGGCCACCCGGCCGGTAGCGGTCCTCCTCGACGCGCTGGGCCGGCGCCTTCGACGGGCGGTACTGCCCGGTGCGGGGGTGGTCCTCGGCGTCCGGCGTCCGGCGGGCCGAGGCGCGGTGGGGCGTCCGCCGATCTTCGGCTCGCGCGTCGTGCTTCACCCGGTCCACCGCACCAGGGTGCCACAGCGGCGAGGCACCGCTCTCGCCGACTGGCGGATCATCGAGTGAACTCGCCATCCCCCGATCGGGCTACCAAGTGCCCGCTTCCACGTGCTCCCACATGCCCAGCACGGCCTTCGCGACGACGACCGGGCGCTCCATCTGCGCCACGTGCCCGGTGCGCGGGAGCACCAGCAGCCGGGCACGCGGGATCGCCCGCGCGGTCCGGACCGCGCGTTTCACGGAGATGACCCGGTCCTCCCGGCCCCACACGACCAGCGTCGGCGCCTTGACGAGCGGCGCGACCGACCACAGCGACGCCTTTCCCAGCGTCGACCAGGCCCGGAAGATGGCGAACGTGCTGCGCGCCATCGCGGGCGCGGCCCAGGCGAACCCGGCGCGGGCGCCGTGCTCCTCAGTCAGCTCGTCGAGCCGGCTCTCCGGGAACCGCGACGGATCGGCGAAGCACAGCTTGATGACCTGCGCGGCGCGTTCCCGTGGCCCGAGCGCGGCCAGCTGGGCCCGCACGCGCGCGCCGACCAGCGGCAGGTAGGCGAACGCCATCCGCGGGTCCGACAGCCGCCGCGGGTCGAGGCGCAGGTCCGGCACGGCCGGTGAAATGAGCGTCAGCGTTTTCACGAGCTCCGGCTTCCGGGCCGCGACCAGCAGGGCGATCGCGCCGCCCATGGAGTTGCCGAACAGGTGCACCGGCCCACCGCCGGCGGTGACATCCGCGGCTTCGCCCCGGGCCGGGGGCTTCGCCACCCGGGCCCCCGAAAAGCCGGTTTCGATGTGCCTCGTGACGACGTCGGCGTGCGCCTGGAGCGTGAAGTCGAAGCCCGCTTCGGGCTCGGAGTAGCCGAAGCCGGGCAGGTCGAGGGCCGTCCCGCCGGCGACCGGCGCGAGCAGCGCGGCCAGGTCCGTCCAGTTCGTCGACGAGCCGCCGAGGCCGTGGACGTAGACGGCGGGCACGCCGTCCGGGCCCGGCGTGCGGCGGATGTGCAGCCGGGCGGTGCCGACCTCTTCGAACGCCGCCGGCCACGGCGGCGGGACGGGGTCCAGCGACGGCAGGGCCCGGTTCGACAGCGGCACGTGGGTCAGTGGCGGCCGGGCCCGCACGGAGGTCTTCACGAGTCCAGAATGCCCGACCCTTGGCGCGGCACACGTACCGGCGAGTAATCTTCAGGGCGACTTCACGCGGTGGCGACCCCGCCCGTCGAAGAAGCGATGACGGGAGGATGAGCATGACGGAGATGACGCGCCTGCAGCAACGTGGGGTGCGGCTGCCCCGGACCGAGCGCCGGGCTCAGCTCCTCGCCGCGGCGCAGCGGGTCTTCGCCGAGAACGGCTACCACGCCGCCGCGATGGACGAGATCGCCGAGGTCGCGGGCGTCTCGAAGCCGGTGCTGTACCAGCACTTCCCCGGCAAGCTGGACCTGTACATCGCGCTGCTGGAAAGCCACGTCGACGAGCTGGTCAAGCGCGTCCAGAACGCCTTGGACTCGACCACGGAGAACAAGCAGCGCGTCCCGGCGACGGTCGGCGCGTTCTTCGACTTCGTCAGCGAGGACGCGGGCGCGTTCCGGATGGTGTTCGAGTCCGACCTGCGCGGCGAGCCGGCGGTGCAGGAAGCGGTCGACCGGGCGACGTCGGCGAGCGTGGACGCGATCACGGAGACGATCACCGCGGACGCGGGCCTCGACGAGGACAAGGCACGGCTGCTCGCGGTCGGGCTGGTCGGGATGAGCCAGGTCAGCGCCCGGTTCTGGCTGGCCCACCACCAGTCGATGAGCCGCGAGGAAGCGGTTGCTCTGACGGCCAACCTGGCCTGGCGCGGCATCGGCGGCGGCTTCCCCCTCAAGGACGGCTGACGCTGACGCAGTGAATGACTCATTCCTGGCGTCGGACGACAGGAATGAGTCATTCACTGCGTCAGCCGGCGGCCACCCGGACCAGGGCGGAGATGCGGCGAGCCACCTCGAAGGGGCGTTCCTGCGGCAGCATGTGCCCGGCGCCCGGGAACCGGACGAACTCCGCGTGCGGCAGCTCGTCCGCGATCACCTTCGCGTGCGGCAGCGGGCACAGCCGGTCCTTCTCCCCCGCCAGCACCACCGACGGCACGTCGCACAACGCGCCCAGCCCGCCGACCCCGCGGTGGGCCGCGATCGCGTCCAGGAACATCCCCGCGCTCGCCGGGTGCGCGCACAGCAGCTGCTCGACGACGCTGTCCACCTGCTCGCGCCCCGGGCGGACGCCGAACACCAGCCGCCGGGCGCCGGAGCGGACCAGCCCCGGCCGCAGCCGCAGTGTGTCCGACCGCAACCGGGCCAGCAGCCGGGCGACCCGCGGCTCGAAGCGCGTCACGCTCCGCCCGACCAGCCCCGGGAACCCGAGCGTCAGCTGGTCCATGTCCCCCGACGACGTCGCGACGAACGCCGCGCCCGCCAGCCGCGAAGCCACCAGCGAAGAGTGCCGTTCCGCGAGCACCATCAGCGTCATGCCGCCCATCGAGTGCCCGGCCAGCACCAACGGCCCCTCCGGGACGCGGGCGGCGATCAGCTCGGCGAGGTCGTCGGCGAGCCGGGCGATCGTGGCGCCGCCGCGCCGGGCCGGCGCCGAACCGCCGTGGCCACGCAGGTCGTAGCGCAGCACGCGCAGGCCGGGGTCGAGGTACGGGAGCACGAAGTCCCACGTCCGGTGGTCCTGCGTCCAGCCGTGGACGAGCACCAGGGTCACCGCCGAGTCGGCCGGCCCGGACTGCGTGACGTGCAGGGCGGCCCCGTCGCTCGCGACGAACCGGTGCGCGGCCGACGGGTCCCGCAGCCGCGACGCGGTCGTCATCGGCCGGCCGGGAGCAGGAACGACTTGCGCCAGAAGTACTTCCCGGGCAGCCCGACCAGGCCGGACTCCTGCAGGAACGGCATGATCTTCTCCCCCGCCCAGGCGATCGTCCCCTGCCAGTGCGGGTTGTTCAGCGCCGCCTCGACGCCGTCGCGCGGCCGGATGCCGACCGCCTTGTAGACGTCCGGGTTGATGAACGCCCGCGTCACGAAGTAGGAGATGACCGCGATGATGAACTGCTGGTAGCCGATCTCGGCCTTCGACAGCTTCGCCATGCCGCGCGTGACCTCTTCGCGGGCGAAGGTGACGTGCCGGGCCTCTTCCAGGACGTGGATCCGGTTGACCATCCGGACCAGCGGCTGGACGCCCTCGTCGGTCATCTGCTCGCGCTGCAGCCGGTCCAGCACTTCCTCGGCGACCAGGACCGCGCCGTAGCGCGCCGGGCCGTAGGAGATCGTCGGCATGAGCTTCGCCAGGCGCCGCAGCCACGGCACCGGGCCGTAGGCGGGGCAGCCGATCCGCGACGCCATCCGCGCGAACATCGTCGAGTGCCGGCATTCGTCGGCGATTTCGGTGAGCGCGAACTGGGCGTGCGCGGACGTCGGATCCTGCTCGTAGACCTCCTTGAGCAGCATCTGCATCAGGAGGATCTCGAACCACAGGCCGGTGGTGGCGACGCTCGCGACCTCGTGCTTGCCCAGCTCGATGCGCTGCTCGGGGGTCAGCCTGTCCCAGAGCTCGGTGCCGTAGAGCGAAGAGCGCTCTTCGAGGATGAACCGCTTGCCCTCGACCAGGGGCGCGGTCCAGTCGATGTCGACGTCGGGGTCGTAGAACTTGTTCGCCGACGACTTCAGCAGGCGGTCCGCGGTCTTTTCGCGATCCGGTTCCTTCAGCGTCCGCGTCATGGCCGACACCCCTTCCGCGACATGTAACTTGAGGTAACAGTTACCTGTGCGTAGCATGACGCTCGTGATCGAACGTGTCAAGCGCTCCAGCAAGCAGGCCGGCAAGTCCTCCCGCAGCGAGGAGGCGACCGGCGACGCCCGGCGCGACCGCTGGCGCAAGCACCGGATCGCCCGGCGCAAGGAGTTCGTCGAGGCCGCACTGCGGGCGCTCGACACGCACGGCCCGGACCTGGGCATGGAGGACGTCGCCGCGGAAGCCGGCGTCACCAAGCCGGTGCTGTACCGGCACTTCGACGACAAGGCCGACCTGTACGTGGCCCTCGGCCAGCGCGGCACGGAAATCCTCTTCGAGCGGCTGATCCCGGCGATCAACGCCGAGCTGGCGCCGGTGCCGCGGATCCGGATGGCGCTGGACGCGTTCTTCACGGTGATCGAGGAGCACCCGAACCTCTACCGGCTGCTGGCGCACGGACGGCCGGAGAAGCCGGTGTCGTCGGACGTCGTGGCCGAGGACAAGGAACTGATCGCGACGGCGCTGACGGCGCTGCTCGGCGACTACATGCGGATGTTCAACATGGACTCCGGCGCGGCCGAGCCGTGGGCGCACGGCATCGTCGGCATGGTCCAGAACACCGGCGAGTGGTGGCTGGACCGCCGCTCGATGAGCCGCGACGCGGTGGTCGAGTACCTGACCCAGATCATCTGGGCGGCCATCGACGGCCTGACCCGCCAGAACGGCGTCGTCATCGATCCGAACCTGCCCCTGGAAGCCAACAAGGTGGTCCAGCTGGGCCGCGCCCCGGAGTCGTTGGAGGAAACGTCATGAGCGAGCACGACGAAGACGGTTACCGCGGTCCCGCCACCCTGGTGGTCGACGGCGTTTCGCTGCCGGTGACGGTCGACCTGCGCGGCTACTTCCAGCCGATCGACGGCTATTACCGCTGGTACGGCCGGGTGGCGGTGAACGAGGAGCTGACCCGCCTGGCGGGCGGCAAGAAGAAGGCCGTGTCGATCCAGGCGGGCTCGCATTCGGCCACCGGAGAGCTTTCCGACCCGGACCCGTGGGGCCGCTACCGGATCACGGGCACGAGCACGCCGCCGTTCCACGTCCCGACGACGCTGGAAGAGCTGAACGCCTGACGGCCTGACCACCCGACCGCCGGAACGCAGTGAATGACCCATTCACGGCGTTGAAGGCCTTGAATGGGTCATTCACTGCGTTGCATCCGGTCAAGAGAGGCGCGGGCCCGGCAGCTCCACGCCCGGGAGCCGGTCGAGACGACGACCGAGACCACCGGGTTCTCCCGGATCACGGCCGGCGTCCGGCCGCAGTCCTCGATCACGACGATCGGTTCGAAAGTGGTCACCGGCCGAAGCCAGGCAGCGGAAAAGCGACACCCCGAGCACAACACCACAATCCGGTGAAACCTCCGAGCACGCGAAAAGCCACCCCGGGAACGTCCCGAGGTGGCTTTTGCGGGCTGCTACGAGTCAGTCGCCGACGCCGAAGCCGACCTTGCGGACGTCGGAGGGGGCGATCTCGACGTACGCGATGCGGTCGGAGGGGACGATGTACTTGCGCCCCTTCTCGTCGTTGATGCGGAAGAGCCCGTCACCGGCCGTCAGGGCCTCGGCGACCAGCTTCTCCACCTCTTCGGGAGACTGGCCACTGGACACCACCAGCTCGCGCGGCGTGTCCTTGATGCCGATCTTGACCTCCACGTGGGACCTCCGCTGGAAATTCGTAAGGGATGTGCCGGCCAAGGCTAACCGAACCGGCTCGTTCCGGTGGCGCATGTCCGCGCCCGACCACGTCGTCACTTCCGGGTACTCCATCGGGTTCAGCCCAGGCCGAGCGCCTGCATGCGCTTCGTGTGCCCCTGTTGCAACCGCCGGAACAGCGCGGCAATTCCGGAGAGGTCGCCCGAGCCGCTGATGATGAGCTCGGCCAGCCCGTCGCGCTCGGCGACGACGTACTGGGCCTGGGTCAGAGCCTCGCCGAGCAGGCGGCGGCCCCACAGGGCGAGCTTGTCACGGGTCTTGGGGTCGGCCTCGATGCCGGCCGCGACCTCTCGTTCGGCGAAGGCCGAGTGGCCGGTGTCGGCCAGCACGGTCAGCACCAGGTCCTTGGTCTCCGCGTCGAGCCAGCTGGCGATCTCCCGGTAGAGGTCGGCGGCCAGCCCGTCCCCGACGTAGGCCTTGACCAGCGACTCCAGCCACGACTTCGGGGGCGTCGACGCGTGCCAGGCGTCCACCTGGGCGACGAACGGTGCCATCGCGTCCTCGATCTTGACATCCTGGGCGGCCAGGTGCTGGGCGAGCAGCCCGTAGTGACCGATCTCGGCGGCCGCCATGGTCGCCAGCGCGGCGCGGCCGGCCAGCGTGGGGGCGCTGCGCGCGTCCTCCGCCAGCCGGTCGAACGCGGACAGTTCGAGGTAGGCGATCACACCCAGAAGGTCGATTACGCCTTCGGAGATCTCTTGGGGCTCGGTCACGGGGGCAGGGTATCGCCGAAGCACCCGGGCGTGTCGGGACGAGACCGATCACACTGGTTCCGGCGTGCCGGGTACTGTCGAAAAACTGCTGACCAGGTACACTGGCGTTCGATATCAAGCTTCCGTACGCCATACCGGCGTCGGGAACAGGCAGGTCACGCGGCTTGCCGACGTACTGCAATGTGCGTGCACGCCTCTTCCGGCATTCCCGGGACGGACCGGTTCCGCGCTTGAAGATCAGCGCCAGGGACCAGGGTTTACTCCCGGTCGAGTGTCGAGCGGACCCACGGCTGTGCGCGCTGGTCACGAGAGAGGCGATCACCCTGACCGCAGAAATTCCCACAACCGAACAGACCCCCGCCGTCGCGCTGGAACACAGCGAGACCGGCCCGGCCGCGCTCGACACCTCACACCCGCTGCAGGCGGGCGTCGAGGTCGAGCCCGAGAACCCGACCTTCGCGTCCTTCGGCGTCAAGCCGGAGATCGTCAAGGCCCTGGGCGAAGCCGGCATCGAGCGCACCTTCGCGATCCAGGAGCTCACCCTGCCGCTGGCGATGGCCGGCGACGACCTGATCGGCCAGGCCCGCACCGGCATGGGCAAGACGCTGGGCTTCGGCGTCCCGCTGCTGCACCGCGTGCAGGTCCCCGGCGACGGCACCCCGCAGGTGCTGGTCGTGGTGCCGACCCGCGAGCTGTGCATCCAGGTCGCCAACGACCTCAAGGGCGCCGGCAAGCACCTGGGCATCCGCACCCTGGCCATCTACGGCGGCCGCCCGTACGAGCCGCAGATCGAGGCCCTGCGCAAGGGCATCGACGTCGTGATCGGCACCCCGGGCCGCCTGCTCGACCTGGCCGAGCAGCAGCACCTGGTGCTCGGCAAGGTCCGCGGCCTGGTGCTCGACGAGGCCGACGAGATGCTCGACCTGGGCTTCCTGCCCGACATCGAGCGCATCCTCCGGATGGTGCCGGACGAGCGGCAGACCATGCTGTTCTCGGCCACCATGCCGGGCCCGATCATCACGCTGGCCCGCACGTTCCTGCGCCAGCCGACGCACATCCGCGCCGAAGAAAACGACGCGAGCGCGATCCACGAGCGCACCACCCAGTTCGTCTACCGGGCGCACTCGATGGACAAGCCCGAGGTGATCGCCCGCGTCCTGCAGGCCGAGGACCGCGGCCTCACGATGATCTTCAGCCGCACCAAGCGCACCGCGCAGAAGGTGGCCGACGACCTGGTCGAGCGCGGCTTCGCGGCCGCCGCCGTGCACGGCGACCTGGGCCAGGGCGCCCGCGAGCAGGCCCTGCGCGCGTTCCGCTCCGGCAAGGTCGACGTCCTGGTCGCCACCGATGTCGCGGCCCGCGGCATCGACATCGACGACGTCACCCACGTCATCAACTACCAGTGCCCGGACGACGAGAAGACCTACGTCCACCGCATCGGCCGCACCGGCCGCGCGGGCCGGACCGGCGTCGCCGTCACCCTCGTCGACTGGGACGAGATGCCGCGCTGGAAGCTCATCTCGGACACGCTGGGCCTCGACAAGCCGGAGCCGGTGGAGACGTACTCGTCGTCGCCGCACCTGTTCGAGGACCTGGGCATTCCGGAGGGCACGAAGGGCCGGCTGCCGCTGGCCAACCGCACCCGTGCGGGCCTGGCCGCCGAGGAGGAAGAGGACCTGGGCGGTAAGAAGCGCGGCCCGCGTGGCCGGGGTAAGGCCGGCGAGGCCGCCGCGGAAGAGGCACCGCGCAAGCGCGCCCGGGCCCCGCGCAAGCGGACCCGTGGTGGTGCGCGCTCGGCCGAGGCGATCGAGGCCGCGGACAACGCGGCCGCCACTCCCGCGGACGCCGAGGCCGGTTCGTCGGAGGGCCGCACCCGCAGCCGCCGCCGCACCCGCAGCGGCAACGCCCCGGAGGCGACCGGCCCGGCCGTCGAGAAGGAGGCCGGCGAGAACGCCGAGCGTCCGGCTCGCCGGCGCCGCCGTCGCCGTCCGGCCGCGACGTCTGATACACCTGCTTCGGCAGACTGAGGCTTCTCCATCGGGGGTTCGGGTACGTGAGCGACGTCGAGAAGGCGGCTGAAGAGACGCCTGCCTACGGGTCCGAGGACGTACTCGAAGACGCTCCCGAGAGCACTCCGCCCGCCCCGCGGGTCAAGGCGCGTCGTTCGCCTTGGAACCGCGGGCGGGACCGGGTGATCGCCGCCCTGATCGCGGTGGTCGTGGTCGCCGTCGCGCTGGTCATCGGCGCGACGAGCGACAGCGCGGCCACCGACCGGACCGAGGCGGCACCGCCCCCGGCGCTGCCCGCCGCCCCGGACAAGGTGCCGGGATCCCTCTCCGAGATCTGGAGCGCCCCCAGCGGCGCGACGCCGGTCCCGGTCGTGGCCGGCGAATCGGTGGCCACGGCCGACGGCGGCGAGGTCGCCGTCCGCGACCCGCTGACCGGCCAGATCCGCTGGCACTACACGCGTGACCTGCCGTTGTGCACGCTGGACCAGGTGTGGGGGCGGCTGAACGCCGTCTACCACAAGAGCCGCAACTGCAGCGAAGTCACGCAGCTGGACCCGGCCACGGGCCGGATCACGGCGCAGCGCAACGGCAACGCGGAGCTGGGCACCCAGCTGATCGACGACGGCTCGCACGTGACTGCCACGGGCAAGAAGCTCCTCACGACCTGGCGCGACGACCTCGTACAGAGCGCCGAGTACGGCGAGGTCCCGGCGCTGGTCAACGCGGGCAAGCAGCCCCGAACGGGCTGCACGTACGGCACGCTCGCGGCGGCGTCGGGCAAGATCGGCGTGATCGAGCGTTGCCCGGGCGACCCGGCCGACCGCTTGACGGTGTACAAGGCGGCCCCGGAGAAAGACGACGAGCCGCAGGTCAGCTTCAGTTCGGTGCTGGCGGGCAAGCGAGCCCGCGTGATCGCGATGTCGGGCGACCTGACGGCGGTGGTCCTCCCGGACCAGAAGCTCCTGGTCGTCTACAACGGCGACGGCACCCAGCGTACGGCGTACCCGCTGGACGTACCGCCGGCAGACCTGGCGGCCGACCCACCGACGGGTGCCGAGGCCACCACCCAGACGGCGGCGAACATGTACTGGTTCAGTGGGTCGAAGGTGGTGGCCCTGTCCCGCGACGACCTGTCGCCGCGCTGGACGTTGAGCAGCGCGTTGGGCCCGGGAGTCACGTACGCCCAGCAGCTGGTGGTCCCGATCAAGGGCGGCTTGGCGGTGCTGAACGAGAACGACGGATCAACGATCCGCACGGTAGGGGTCGAGCGCCGCGGCTACCCGGGCGTGGTCCGGCTGGCCGCGGCCGGCCCGGTCCTGCTGGAGCAGCGCGGCCCCACCCTCACCGCCCTGAAGTAGAGCCTCGCCTGATGCCCGCCCAATTACGCGAGATGCCCCTCCAGTCACGCGGGCGGGAGGCGTGACTCGCGTGATTGGGGCCGGAACTGGCGTGCTTGAAGGCGGAACCCGCGTGATTGGGGGCGGGAGGCGGGTCAGGTGAGCCAGAAGAGGGTCAGGGCGGAGACCGTGAACAGGACCACCGCCACGCCGGCTCCGGCCGCCGGGGGGCCGTTGCGGCGGTCGGCGACTCGCTGAGCCAGCAGGGCGAGCGCCGCGGCCACCGGGTGGCCGACCAGCAGGGTTGCGCCGGGGCCGGGGGCGCCCGTGAACAGGCAGACGCCCGCCACCACGAGCACTCCGATCGCGAGGACCGTGAGCCCGGCCGCCAGCGAGCCGGTGAACCCCCGCCACCAGCGGCCGCGCTCTTTCGCGGGCTCGGTCGGCGCACTCGCCTCGATGTCCGGGGCGGTATCCCCCGGCTCGATCCGCTCGGGGGCGACCCGCTCCTGCTCCACGTTCGGCTCGCCGGCCGCACCGAGCGCCTCGGGTTGGGCAGCCGCAGCCTCGCGAAGCTCCCCGGATTGGGCAGCCCCAGCCTCGTGCGGTGCTGCCTCGGTGCGCTCCTGCCGCGGCGCGCCGACCTCCCGGGCCTCCGGGGCTGCTCTGCGCGCCGGCACCTGGGCGGCTTCGGGCTGTCCCGCGGGCAGCGGGACGGTCGCCAGTTCGTCGGTGTCCGGTGAAGCCACGTTCCCTCCCGTTCAGGGCGCGAGCAGGTCCCACGGCTGCGCCTGCGGGGCCGCTTCCTGGCCCGCCGCGCAGCTCGGCCTGAAGTCGCACCAGGCGCACCGCCGGTCCGGGCGGGGTGGGAACAACACGTCCCCGTCGCCGCCCGCGTCCAGGGTATCCGTGGCCAGCCGCAGGTCTCCCGCGGTCTCTTCCGCGCGCTGCAGGTGCCGCTGCAAGCTCTCCGGGGTGTGCTCCGCCGCCGCGATCGTGCCCGTCGGCAGGTGGTGCAGCTCCACCGTGGTGCACGGCATCCGCAACGTCCGCGCCGCCGCCACCGCGTACAACGCAAGCGCTTGCGACGCCCGGGCCTCGTACTCGTCCGGCGGACGGCGGCCCGTCTTGTAGTCCACGATCACCAGCGAGCCGTCACGGGCGTCGATCCGGTCCGTGCGGCCCTCGATGATCATCGACGGCCGCTCCCCCGGCGTCGAACTGACCGGCGCCGACACCCACCGCTCCAGCCCCACCGGGTCGTGCGAGACGTCGTTGTCCTCGACGTACTCCGCCACCCACCCCTTGGCCCGCGCCCGGTACCGCGCCGCCTGCTCTTCGGTCTCGAAGCCCGCGTCCTTCCAGAACTCGGCCACCAGCGCCACCGCCCGCTGCGGCACGCGCTTGAGCGCGGGCAGGTCGAACAGCGCCCGCAGCGCGTTGTGCACCACCGCGCCCAGCGTGCTGTGCGCCCACGGCCCGGTGCGCTGCGGGGTCGGCCGTTCGAGGTACGCGAGCCGGTACCGGCGCGGGCAGTCGTCGAAGGTCGCCAGCCGTGCCGGCGAGACCTTTGTGAGCCGCACCGGTTGCGCGACGCCGAAGTCGAAGCCCATCTGGTCCTTCACGGCGCCCACGCTACGCATCACCACCGACACTTTTTTCGGGGGTTCGGGTGGCGGAGCCCCCGACCTGGGGCGAAGCCCCAAATGACACAGCCACTTTTTCGGGGGTGCGGGTGGCGGAGCCCCCGACCTGAGGCGAAGCCCCAAATGACACAGCCACTTTTTCGGGGGTGCGGGTGGCGGAGCCCCCGACCTGAGGCGAAGCCCCAGATGTCACAGCCACTTTCCGCGCGGGGCGAGCTCGACCCCGCGCGGAAAGCCCCGCTACCGCACCACGAGCACGGTGTGCGTCCCGCCGGAAACGGTCAGCGGGCCCGCCGCGCGAAGCGGACGCCCGTCCAGCAGCACCACCCGGCCGCCGGGCACCACCAGCGAGCCCGACGTTCCCCGCGGCGCGGAAGCCGTCAACGAGAACACCGAACCCTGCTGAGACCACGAAGCCGACAACGCACCCTTCGGCGTCGGCACCGCTCCCCGCGCCCACGAAACCGAGCCCGGGTGCGGCGCAACCGTCCAGGTCGCGAAGCCCGGCGACGTCGGCGAGACGCCCAGCAGCTCGTTCGTCAGCGCCGGCACGACCCCGGTCGACCAGCCGTGCGCGGCCGAGGTGTACCCCTGCTCGTAGTGCGAGCCGCCCTCGCCGATGCCCTCCCACGCCGTGATTCCCGGGTCGTGCGTGGCCATCCAGCCGTACATCCGCTTGATCTGGTCGATCGCGGACGCCGTCTGCCCGGTCCGGAACCGCGCCTGCAGCTCCGGGAACGACGTGAACGCGTACACGCGCTTCGTGCCGTCGCCGACCAAAGTGTCGTTGTCCATGAACGGGTTCCCGTACGGCAACGCCCCCGCCGCAAGCCGCGCCAACGACGAAGCGGCCTGCGCGGGCGAAGCGATCCCCGCCAGGATCGCGTGACTGTTGCCGTCCTGGCCGTGGCGCACCGCGCCCGTCGCCGAGTCGAGGTACGCGCCCGCCGCCGGGTCCCACAGGTACTGGTTCACCGCCGCCGAGACGCCCGAAGCCCGCGAAAGCCACCGATCCGCGTCGGCCGGGTGCCCCGTCGCGCGCGCCAGGCCGGCAGCGCCTTGAAGTGCCCGGACGTACAACGCGTTGTAGTACGTCACCTCGCCCGTACGCGGCAGGAACGCGTAGTCGCCGTAGCCGCTTGTGCCGTTGAGCCCCTTCGCGAGCAACCCGCGCGAATCGGTCACCGACGGATACCAGCTGTCCAGCGCCTTCACGAGGTGCGAGTAGTACGAAGACGCGTACGCGGTGTCGCCCGTGTAGAGGACGTAGTCCCAGCTCGAGGTGACCCACCAGAGCGGATAGTCGAACAGCGGCAGCGTGTAGTTGTTGATCGACGCGGGCGGGATCCAGCCGTCCGCGCGCTGGTGGTCGGCCAGGTCGGCGAGGACGTTGCGCGCCGCCGTTCCGTCCTGGTGCGTCAGGTACTCCGTCAGGCCGGATACCGCGACGTCGCCGACGTACGGGTCCCGGTCACGCTTCGCGCCGTCGTGCAGGACCAGTTTCCCGTCCAGCGACGGCGAAAACGCGCCGCGAGGGTCCACATCGGACTCCCGGAAGGTGTCCATGCCCAGCTCGTTCGTGTAGGACGCCGCGTACCAGTATTGGTTGAGCTGCTCGTCGGACGACTCGAACCAGCCGCGGTAGCTCGACGGCGTGCCGAGGAACGGCGTGAAGTCGAGCGAGACGCCGCTGATGCGCACCTCGCCGGACGGCTGAGCCAAAGGCGCGTCCGACGCCAGCGCGTCGAGGCTGATCCGCAGGTAGCGGAAGCCGTGCAGGCCATCCGCGCACACCTGCGTACCGGCCAAGCAGCCCTTCGTGTCCCGCCACACCGTCGGCGTCGACGGCACGGCGTACTGGTCGGTGCCGGGCCCGCCGGAGAAGTCCGAGCGGGTGAAGTCGGAACGTTCGCCCAGGTACTGGCGGGTCTCCGAGAACGCCAGCCGGACGCCCGGCCGGTTCGCCGACGCGCCCGCGAACGCGATCTTCGGGTACCCCGCGACGACCTTGCCGAAGTCGATGACCGCCGACGGCACCGGCGGGTCGGCGACCACGCCGGGCCACACCTCGGCGACGCGGCTGAACTCGCCGGACGGGGTGTTCTGGTCCTTGGTCACGGTGATCCGGACCTGCGCGGTCGTGACCGGCCGGTCGAAGGTGACCGCGCGCTGCACCGCCGTGTTGCCGCTCACGGAGGCCGCGACCCGCCACGCGCCCGCGTCCAGCACCTCGACCGTGAAGTCCTGCGGCACGCCGTCCACATTGGACAGAACGGTGACGCCGGGCAGCGTGACCGGCGCGGCCGCGGTGATCGTCAGGACGTCGGGGTAGACGCCGATCGTGTCGTCGTTCCAGAACGTCTCGGTGTTGCCGTCGACGGCGTTGCCGGGGGCGTAGGTCCGGGGCTGGCCGTTCCCGCCGCTGTTCGGCGCGTGGAACGACGACGCGGCCGCGGTGGTGCCCGCGGGCCACACCGGCTTCGGCGGCGGCGCCTGCCGCTTCAGCACCGCGACACCCCGGCCGAGCAAGCCGTCCGGGTTCGCGACGTCTCCGGTGGTGGACAGCACCTTCACCGGCCGGACGTCCCGGCTCGAAGGGGCGACGACGTACTTCTGCCAGCCGGGCGCGGCATCGGCGGGCGCGGCGACCACGCCGCTCGCCACCAGCACCGTGACCGGCAGGACTGCTCTGAGCCACTTCATCGAGGCCTCCGCAGGCGCATTGAATCGTTTCAAACGCTGAGCTGAGATTCAATCTGCGATAGCGGTGCCAACGATGTCAACGGACCGGGCGCATCCTGTCCGGCAGGACAACCCGGGTGGCGGGTCAGTTCCCGCCGGCGATGAACCCGCGGACGGAGTTCGCGACGAGTTCCACGGCGATGGCCGCGAGCAGCAGGCCGGCCACCTTGGCCAGCAGCGTGATGCCGCTTTCCTTGATCAGCCGGATGACGAGACCGGAGTAGCGCATGCAGAGGTAGATGACGAAGTGCGTGGTGACGATCGCGAGCGCCAGGGCGATGTACGCGCCGATGTGCCCGTCGGCCTGCCGGACGAACACGATCGTCGCGGCGATCGCGCCGGGCCCGGCCAGCAGCGGGGTGCCGAGCGGCACGAGCGCGACGTTGACGTCCTCGGCCGCCGCCTCGGGCTCGTGGCCGTTGCTGGTGAGCAGCTGCAGGGCGATCAGCAGGAGCAGCAGCCCGCCCGCGCCCTGCAGCGCGGGGATACCGATGCCGAGGTAGGCCAGGATCGCCTGGCCCGCGACCGCGAACAGGCTGATGACCAGCAGTGACACCAGGACGGCCTGCCGGGCGGCGCGCGCCCGGGTCGCCACCGGCTTGCGGCCGACGAGGCTGAGGAACACCGGCACCGTGCCGGGCGGGTCCATGATGACGATCAGGGTGATCGTCGCGCTCATGAAGAGCTTCGCGTCGAAGACGTCGGCGAGCGCCATGTCAGCCCTTCACGACCTGGAACCCCGTGGCGCGCGAAGTGAGCTCCTCGAACTGCCCGGGGTCGGTCGTGCACTCGCCGAGCGCGATCGTCTTGTTGGTGCCGTGGTAGTCGCTGGACCCGGTGACGAGCAGGCCGAGTTCGCCGGCCAGCTCGCGGGTGCGGGCCCGCGTCGGCGCGTCGTGGTTCGGGTGGTCGGCCTCGACGCCGGTCAGCCCGCGCGCGGCCAGCCCGGCGAGGGTGTCCTCGCTGATCGTGGCACCGCGGCTGAAGGCGAAGGGGTGCGCGATGACCGTGACACCGCCGGCCGCGGCGATCATGTCGATGGCTTCCTCGACCGGTGTGTCGCGGCGGGCGACGTAGTACCCGCGGCGGGGGCTGAGGTAGTCGGCGAAGGCCTCGTCGACGGACTTGACCAGCCCGGCCCGGACCAGCGCCTGGGCCAGGTGGGGGCGCCCGGGCGGGGAATCCTCGGGCAGCAGGCCGAAGATCTCGTCGGCGTCGATCGGGAGGCCGTCGGCGGCCATCCGCTCGGCCATCCGCCGCAGTCGCGTGCGGCGCTCGAGCCGCAGCCGGGTCTGCTCGGTGACGACCGGCTCGGACGTCGGGTCGAAGAGGTAGGCGAGCAGGTGGACGCTGATCTGCCGGCCGGTCTCGGGGTCGATCGACACCGTCGACAGCTCGGCGCCGGGGACCAGCGTCAGGCCGGGTGACACCGCTTCGGAAGCGGGCGCCCAGCCCGCGGTGGTGTCGTGGTCGGTGATCGCGACGACGTCGAGCCCGGCTTTCGCGGCCGCGGCGACGAGCCCGGCCGGCGTGTCGGTGCCGTCGGAAGCGGTGGAGTGGGCGTGCAGATCGATGCGCATCGCGTCCATTGTCGACGATGCGCTGCGTCACACTGCGGCCGGGACACCCCGGCGCACGTCACCCGACCGGCTTCTTGCCCCGGGCGGCGCGCTGGGCCTTGATCATGGAGAAGCGTTCGGCCTGCTTCTGCTTGTCACCGAAGACCAGCTCGGAGATCGTGTCGTAGAACTCTTCGGGCCGCGGCAGGAAGTCGATCTTGTTCAGCGCCTGGATCTGACCGGCCGACTCGACCACCATCGTGCCGTAGCCCATCATGCGGCCGGTGGCCGTGCGGACGTAGCTGAGGTCGGTGACCTTGCTGATCGGCATCATCAGCACCTTGGTGGTGAACACCCCGGTGGTCATGACGAACCGCTTGTCGGTGACCACCAGGCGCTCGACCCACCACTCCATCACCACGTAGGCGAACCGCAGGACGACGAGCAGCGCGACGTACCAGAGGATGTTCTGGCCGATGTACAGCGCCGGTGGCAGCAGGTAGGACACCAGCACGCAGACGGCCAGCAGCGCGGCCGCCTCGAAGGTGTCCCACAGCAGCACCGCCCAGTGGCGGCGGATCCGGATGACCCGCCGCTCGGTGTCGAGGAGGTACTCGTCGGGGTCGCGTGGCGCGAACATGGTTCGAGGGTAGCCCCCGATCAGCCCTTGAACACGCTGCTGACGAAGGTGATCACCGATTCGGCCGAGCTGCGGAGGAAGTCGATGATGTTGCCGACGAGGCCGGCAGCCTGCCCAGGCTGGGCGATGACGAAGAACAGCACCAACGCGATACCGGCGAGGCCCGCAATCTTCTTCACGTTCACCGCGATCAAATCCCGTCTCTTACGGTGACACCGGACAACAGCAGAGAACTTGACTTTTTACGTTGTACCGCACTGAACAGGCGCAGGGGAGGAAAGTCCCGCGCTTGGGTCAGCACGCGGTCCGAAGTGTACCGTACGGCTACTCTCCGTGTACAGGACATCGGTTTTCACTTCGGTCACGTCTACCTTCGGGACATGGACAGCCTCCTCGGCACCACAATCCGCTGCGTCGGCGGGATCGCGTTCGACCCACGGGGCCGGCTGCTGCTCATCCGGCGCCGGAACAACCCCGGTTCGGGGCAATGGTCGCTGCCGGGTGGCCGAGTCGAACCAGGCGAAACGGACAAAGAGGCCGTGGTCCGGGAGCTTTCCGAGGAGACCGGGCTGGACGTGATTCCCGGCACACTGGTCGGTTCGGTACGGCGGGGGCCGTACGAGATCTTCGACTACGCCTGCGAGGTCGAGGGCGGAGTTCTCACGGCTGGTGACGACGCAGCGGAGGTGCGTTGGGCCGATGCGGCAGACCTTGCCGCGCTGGAGGCGGCCGGGGCGCTCGTGGAGCTCCTCTACGTCACCCTCCGCGACTGGAATGCGCTCCCGGACGCCTGACTACAGCGGCATCCAGGTCATCCGCTGCCCGTGCGGCGCGGTCCGCGCCAAGGCGTGCGCCTCGGGCTTCCCGTCCTCCCACCGCACGACGCCCAGCGTCGCGAGCCCGTCCGCGCCCGCGAGGTCGTCGCGGCCCGGCAGCACGAGCTCCAGCCCGGCCCCGTAGAACTCCTCCGAAACCCACCACACCGGCCGCGAGGCCGCCAGCTCGGCCAGCGCCGAGACGAACGCCGCCCGCTTCTCGGCCGGGAAGTACGCCAGTGCGTGACTCGTCAGCACCACCAGCGGCCCGGCCAGCGACTCCGCTGCCGTGGGCAGGTCGTCGACCCCGTCCCCGGCGATCAGCCGCGGCCGGTGCTTCGCCTGCTCGGCCGCCGCCGTGCGCAACAGCCTGATGCGGTCCGGCTGGTCCGCCCAGACGCACGCTTCCAGCCACGCCAGCTCGTCCTCGTCCGACAGGTCCACCGGTGCCCGGTCGAGGCCCGCCCGGTCGAGCAGCGCCAGCTTCTTCGGCAGCTTCGGCACCACCGCACCCGGCGCCAGGTCGAGCGCGCAGTGCAACCCGACCGCCGCCTTGGCCGGCCCCGCCGTCAGCTGGTCGCCACCGTCGCACTGGTAGCGGTAGCCGAACCGGTCCAGGCCCAGCAGCAGCCCCGCGCTGCAGCCGACCTCCAGCAGCGAAACCTTCCCGCCCGCTTCGCGAGCCGCGCGCGCGACGCCCGGGTACAGCAACGCCGCCCGGCGGACCTCGTTCGTCTGGGTGTAGCGCGCCGAAATCAGGGCCCGGGCCTTGTCGGCCCGCTCCAGCAGGAACGACCGGAACAGCGGCCAGGTCTCGGAGTCGACGCCGTCGAAGCCGCCCAGCGACGGGTAGTAGCGCGAGATCGGGTGGATCGGGTCGGCCTGCACGAGGCGGTGCGCGACCGCCATCAGCAGCGTCCCGCGCACCTCGCCGTCGCGCGCGACCGACAGCAGCCCGGCGACGTCGTCGTCCGCGGCGGCCTGCAGGGCGAGGTGTTCGTACAGCGGCGAGACCCCGCGGGCCTCGACTTCCGCGAACGTGCGGAGTATTCCCTTGATCGCGTCCAGGTCCATCAGAGCCTCATTCGTGCGGCACCGGCCGGCCCGGCTGCTCCCCGCCCCGAGTCTCCCCGTACGAGCGCTTCGGCACCATCACCTTCCGCCGGAAAGTGCACACGATCAGGCCGTCCTGCTTGTAGCCGCGCGTCTCGACGTACACCACGCCACGATCGTCCTTGGACTTCGACGGCGTCTTGTCGAGCACCTCGGTCTCGCCGTAGATCGTGTCGCCGTGGAAGGTCGGCTTCACGTGCTTCAGCGACTCGACCTCGAGGTTCGCGATGGCCTTGCCGGAAACGTCGGGCACCGACATCCCGAGCAGCAGCGAGTAGACGTAGTTGCCGACCACGACGTTCTTGCCGAAGTCGGTCGTCTCCTCGGCGTAGTGCGCGTCGAGGTGCAGCGGGTGGTGGTTCATCGTGATCAGGCAGAACAGGTGGTCGTCGTATTCGGTGACCGTTTTGCCCGGCCAGTGCTTGTAGACCGCACCGACCTCGAACTCCTCGTAGTACCGACCGAACTGCACTCGTTCTCTCCCGTTCCGCGTAACGCCGCTTGAGGCTGGTACGACACGCATCCGTAGTGAGGAGTACCCTCAACCATCGGTGTTCGCGCGTCAACGCGAGCCCCACCACTGTCGCACCCGGCCCGAAGGAGGTGAGGAACCCGATGAGTAGTGGCGATAGTCCGCTCCCTAGTAGTCCCAGCGTTCCCACCTCACCGGCCGGCCGGCTCATCTCTCGGTAGGCCTTCTCTCCCCCGGGAACGCTGGTGTGTCGCCGGGCGGACGCCTTTCCGCCCCTGGTCCGTCGTCTCGCACGACCACGCACGACACCAGGAGATCCCATGCCTGCCATTCCCTCGCTCGGCGGCCTTCGCGGCCGCGGCAACAAGAACGCCGTCCCGGTCCGCCCGATCCCGGTGCCGCTGTCCGCGTACGTCGTCGACTGCGCGGTGTACGTCGGCGGTGAGCGCCTGCCCGGCCGCTGGACCCACACCGAGGCGATCAAGGAGGTCCGGAAGCGGCACGAGGGGTTCGTCTGGATCGGCCTGCACGAGCCGGACGCCCAGCAGATCCAGGGCGTCGCGGACACGTTCGGGCTGCATGAGCTGGCGGTCGAGGACGCGCTCGAAGCGCACCAGCGGCCGAAGCTGGAGCGCTACGACGACACGCTGTTCCTGGTGGTCAAGACCGTGCGGTACGTCGAGCACGAGTCGCCGACCACGGCGAACGAGATCGTCGAAACCGGCGAGCTGATGGTGTTCCTCGGCCGCGACTTCGTGATCACCGTGCGGCACGGGAACCACTCGGGGCTGGCGCGGCTGCGCCGTGAACTGGACGAGGACCCGGAGCGGCTGCAGCTGGGCCCGTCCGCGGTCGTGCACGCCATCGCCGACCACGTCGTCGACCACTACCTCGATGTCACGGGCCGGATCGAGAACGACATCGACGTCATGGAGGCGCAGGTCTTCGCGCCCCGCTCGCAGGTCAGCGCCGAGCAGATCTACCTGATGAAGCGGGAGGTCCTCGAGCTGCGCCGGGCGGTGATGCCGCTGGCCACGCCGATCCAGCGCCTGGCCGAGGGCTACACGCGGCTGGTGCCGGACGACGTCCGCTCGTACTTCCGCGACGTCGCCGACCACCTCACGACGGTGTCCGAGCGGGTCGCGGCGTTCGACGAACTGCTGTCCACCCTGGTCGACGCGACCGTCGCGAAGATTTCGCTGCAGCAGAACACCGATATGCGCAAGATCACGTCGTGGGCGGCGATCATCACCGTGCCGACGATGATCGCGGGCATCTACGGGATGAACTTCGACTACCTGCCCGAACTGCACTGGAAGTTCGGGTACCCGCTGGTCATCACCGTGATCCTGGCGATCTGCCTGTTGCTGTACCGAATATTCCGGAAGAACGGCTGGCTCTAGGTCCCCTTTCTTTCCCACCGGATTCGGAGAATTCGTGATGCCTCGCATGCTGTCCAACTTGAAGTTCTGGGCGCTCGCGCTCAGCCTCGTCTGGATCTTCGTCATCACTTTCGTCATCGTCGCCGACCCGGGGTTCGCGCACGGCATGAAGTGACGTCCCGGGGTCGTACCCTGGGTCCATGCCGAAAGCGCTGGTCGTCTCCGACGAGGTCGACGAGCGGTTGTGGACCGACGCGGTCCGCGCCGTCTCCGTCGACCTCGTCATCGGCGCGGGCGACCTGCCCTACGACTACCTGGCGTTCCTGGCCAGTGCGCTCGACGTCCCGTGCGTGTTCGTGCCCGGCAACCACGACCCGGACCTGAGCGGCTACACCCGCTACGGCGGGCTGTCCATGAAGGACGGTTTCCCCGCGGCGTGGCCCGGCCCGGCGGGCGGCATCAACGCCGACGGCCGGGTCGTCGACGTCGCCGGGCTGCGGTTCGCCGGGCTCGGCGGCTCGATCCGCTACAACGACGGGCCGAACCAGTGGACGCAGCGCCAGCAGGCGCGGCGCGCCCGCGGCCTGGTCCGGCGCGCCCGGCTGCGGCGGTGGCGCGACGGGCGCGACGTCGACATCCTGCTGACGCACTCGCCGCCGCTGGACCTGGGCGACCGCCCGGATCCGCCGCACCGCGGGTTCAAGTGCCTGCACTCGACGATCGCGGCGCTGCGCCCGAAGTGGCTGCTGCACGGGCACATCCACCCCCACGGCGAGCCGGTGCCGGACCGGGTCGCCGGTACGACCCGGATCCGCAACGTGGTGGGCCACCGGATCATGGAGTTCTCATGAAAGAGACGGGATTTCCCCGCGCCGACGCGGAGAACGACTTCCTCCGCGCGCGCCGGGGCCAGGTGCTCTCGCGGCTTTCGACGTGGCTGCGCCGCGAACCCGACGACGTCAACATCATGCTGCCGTTCCACGAGGTGGTGGAGGCGCTCGGTTATCTGGGCGAGCACCGGATCGGGCTGCGGGTGATCAAGCTGGAGTCGATCGTCGGCACGGTCGACCGCAGCCGCGACTTCGACCGCCGCTTCCGCCCGACGTCGGCCCGCGTCCGCGAGCGCTGGGAACGCCTGGCCCTGGCCGCCCGCCGCGGCGAGGAGATCCCGCCGATCGAGGTCTACCGCGTCGGCGAGCTGCACTTCATCATCGACGGCCACCACCGCGTCTCGGTGGCCATCGCCCAGGGACTGTCCACAATAGAGGCAATGGTGACGGTGGTCCGCACCAAACTGGACCCGGGCGGCATCCGCCACCGCGGCGACCTGATCGTCAAGGACTACCGGAGGCTGTTCCTGGAGCGCGTCCCGCTGACCGGCCACGCGCGGGCATCGGTGATCGTGTCGGACCCGTGGGACTACGCGAAGCTGGGCGAGCACGTGGAGGCCTGGGGGTTCCGGCTGATGCAGGACGAAGGCAAGTTCTGCGACCGGGCGAGCGTCGCGCAGCGCTGGTTCGAGGAGGAGTTCGTGCCGGTGGTGGGCATGCTGCGGCAGGCGGGCCTGATCGGCGACCGGACGGACGCCGAGGCGTACATGTGGGTGGCGGCGGAGCGGTACCGGCTGATCCGGACCCACCGCTGGGACGACGAGGTGATCGAGAAGCTGCGGTCGCGGCAGTCCTAGAAGTGCTGTCCGGGGACCCACCTCCGCGGACAGCGCACCTAGAACGCCAGCCCCGGCGTCAACGCCAATTCCCGCACCTGCTCCAGAGTCAGCGTCGGCTCCGGGCGCTGCTTCGGCAACCCGACGCCGGCGCGCTCCAGCACTCCGCTGTTGTTCGACCAGAACTGCACGACCGCGTCCGGCGTGGCCAGTGCCACGCGGTGGGTCAGGATGTCGCCGGACCGCAGCGTCGACAGCCACAGCAACCCTTGCGGGGTCGGTTCCTTGCGGCAGAGGATCTCCTCCGGTTCTTCGCACGGCGGGCCGCCCGAGTTGGCGCTGGGCACGGTCAGGATGTAGACCGACCCCGAACCCCGTGCGTCGGTCACCCGGACCCCCATGTGGAACAACGCGTCCCGGGGCGCGTCGCCGGCCGGGTCGGCGATCAGGTGGAACGGGTCCGCCGGTGGGGTCTCCCCCGGGATCGTCAACCGGGTGATCTGCGCGTCCGGGGGGAGCAGCGAGCGCACCGCGCGACCCACCACGCAGCTCAGGCGATCGACCAGCGCCGCGCGCGTGTCCGACGCTGTCGGGCAGGGCGCGTTCGCGACCTCGCCCCGGTGCGGCAGCACCACCACCGCCAGCGCGAGTGCCAGCACGGCCACGGCCACCGCCACCGCCGCCGCGAGCAGGTGCTGCCGGCGGGACCTGCGGGCCGCGGCCAGCACCGCGGCCCCGGACAGGCCGATCGGGGGCTCGTCCTCGGTCACGTACGCCCTCAGCAACGACCGGACCTCTTCCATCACCACTCCTCACCGGTCGGCGACGGCAGGGCCGCACGCAAGGCTTCGACCCCGCGGGCCGTCTGGGACTTGACCGTGCCTTCGGCGACGCCGAGCAGCGAAGCGACCTCGCTCACCGGCAGGTCTTCGAGGAACCGCAGCACCACCATCGCGCGCTGCCGGGGCGTCAACCTGGCCAGCGCCCGCTCCACGTCGAGCCGCAAGGGCGTGTCCCGGCCCGGTGGCGACTGGCCCTCCGGCACCGAAGACGTCACGTACTCGCGCCCGGAAACCCGCCGCCCGGCCAGGAAGAGGTTCAGCAGGATGCGGCGCGCGTAGGCGTCGACCGTGCCCGGCCGGACCCGGCGCCAGCGCCGGTACAGCTGGACGAACATCGCCTGGACCAGGTCTTCGGCCGCGTACCAGTCCCCGCAGAGCGCGAACGCCACGCGGCGGAACCGCTGGACCCGCGCGGCGAAGTACTCGCTGAAATCGAGGTCTCTCGGCACGCCACCCCTCCTTCTCCCCCTTAGTAGTGCGCGGAGGCCCGGAAAGGTTCAAGCGTCCCCCGTGCGAGCTACGCGCAGGTGTCCTCCCGATGGTGACGCTTCCCGGCCGCCGGCTCCCTAGCGTTCGAGACAGCCGCGGGGAGCACGCCGCGGAGGAAGCGAAGGGGATCTCCATGCGGGTCGTTGGACAGCTGCTGGCCGTGGCCGCGGTCGCGTTCGTGGGCAGTCAAGGCGTGGCCGCGGCGGACAATCCGTGGCTCACCCTGATCTTCGGGAGCCTGACCGCCGTGCTCGCGGTGGTCGTCTACCGGTGGGTGGTGCGGCGGACCGAGCACCGGCCGGTCACCGAACTGGCCGGGCCGGGCGCCGGGCTCGCGGCCGGGCGCGGGGTGCTGATCGGGATGGCGCTCTTCGGAGCGGTCATCGCGAACATCGCCCTCCTCGGCGACTACCAGGTCCGCGGCTGGGGATCCGGTCCGGGCGCGGTGGGCCTGCTCGGCTTCATGGCCGCCGCCGCGGTGACGGAAGAGCTGCTGTTCCGCGGCATCCTGTTCCGGGTGGTCGAGAAGTACACCGGCACCGGGATCGCGCTGGTGGCGACCGGCGTGCTGTTCGGCCTCTCGCACCTGTTCAACGCCCACGCGAGCCTGTGGGGCGCCATCGCCATCGCCATCGAGGCCGGCGGCCTGCTGACCGCCGCGTACGTTGCCACGCGCAAGCTCTGGGTTCCGATCGGCGTGCACTTCGGCTGGAACTTCGCCGCGGCCGGGCTCTTCGGCACGGAGGTCTCGGGCAACGGCACCCCGCAAGGACTCCTGGACGCCGTGACGTCGGGGCCGTCGATCATCACCGGTGGCGACTTCGGTCCGGAAGGAAGCCTGTACTCGGTGCTGGTCTGCGTCCTGGCGACGTGCGCGTTCCTGTGGCTGGCCCGCCGCCGCGGCCACCTGGTCCCCCGTCGCAAGCGCGCCGAGCGGGCCGACGCCGTCACTACACTCGCCCCGTGATCGATCACCGGCGGCTCCTGGCGCGCTGGCGCCGGCTCGACCCCGTGCTCCGCGATCTCCCGCTCGGCCTGCTGTTCCTGGCGGCGGCGTTCGTCCCGGCGCTGCGGAACCACGGGACGGAGCTCGGCGGCCTGCCGAACCGGCCCTTCGACGCACCGGCCATCGGGGTCCTCCTCCTCGAAACCCTCCCGCTCGCCGTGCGCCGGCGGTGGCCGGCGCTGTGCCTCGCCCTGGTCTCGCTCGGCTTCGCCCTCGACCAGCTCCGCGGCTACCACTCGGTGGCGGGCACCGCGCTGGCCGTCGCGCTGGTGAGCGCGGGCGCCCACGTGAACCGGCGCCGGGCCACCACCGCGCTGCTGTTTTCCGCCGCGTACGTGCTGCTCGCGGTCGTTCTCTTCCGGTCCGGTTCCGAGCCGCTGGTCGAGTTCTTCACGTTCTACCTGCTGCTGGTGTTCGCGTGGGGTCTCGGCGCGTGGCTGCGCTCCACCCGGGTGGCGGAAGCGGACCGCCGCCGCCGCGTCGCCGAGGACACGCTCGCCGCGGAACGCACCCGCATCGCCCGTGAGCTCCACGACGTCGTCACCCACCACGTGACGGCGATGGTCGTGCAGGCCGAGGCGGCCCGGTACCTGACCGCCGCGCCGGACCGGCTCGACCGGACCCTGACGGCGATCACCGGCACCGGCCGGCGGGCCATCACCGACCTGCGGCACCTGCTCGACCTGCTCAACCCCGACCACGGGCCGGAGGCCAGGACGCCGTCCCCTGGCGGGCTCCTCGCGCTCGTCGAGCACGCCCGCGAGGCCGGGCAGCCGGTGGAGTTCACCGAGGAGGGCACGCCCGCCGAGTCCGCCGGCAGCGCCGACCTGGTGGCCTACCGGGTCGTGCAGGAAGCCCTGACGAACGCCCTCAAGCACGCCCGCGGCAGCCGCACCTCGGTCGAGGTGCACCACGGCGAACGCGAGATCGCCGTGGCGGTCAGCACGGCCGGTTCCGGGAGCACCTCGCCCGGCGGGAGCGGCCGCGGTCTCGCCGGGCTCCGCGAACGGGTCGGCGTCCTGGGCGGCGACTTCAGCGCGGGCCGCGACGGCGCCGGGTTCACCGTGTGCGCCCGGATCCCCACCGGGAACCCGGCGTGAGCGCGCCGATCCGGGTCCTGGTCTGCGACGACCAGATGCTGATCCGCACCGGGCTGGTCACGATCATCGGGGCCCAACCCGGCTTCGAGGTGGTGGGCGAGTGCGGCGACGGCCGGGCCGCGGTCGACCTCGCCCTCCGGCTGCGTCCGGACGTCGTCGTGATGGACGTGCGCATGCCGGTGCTCGACGGCATCGAGGCCACCCGCCTGCTGGCCGGGGCCGGGGTGGCGCACCCGGTCAAGGTGCTCGTGCTGACGACGTTCAACCTCGACGAGTACGTCTACGAAGCGCTGCGCGCGGGCGCGAGCGGGTTCCTGCTCAAGGACGCCCCGCCGGACCGGCTGCTGCACGGGATCCGGACCGTGGCCACGGGCGCGGCGCTGCTGGACCCGGAGGTGACGCGCCGCCTCGTCGGCCGGCACGCCGCCCGGATCCGGCCCGTCCCCGGCGCCGCACCGGAGGTCCCGCTGACGCCCCGCGAGCTGGAGGTCCTGCGCCTGCTCGCCGAGGGCCTCTCCAACAGCGAAATCGCCGAGCGGCTCGTGATCAGCCAGGAAACCGTCAAGACGTTCGTGTCGCGCATCCTCACCAAGCTGGACCTGCGCGACCGCGTCCAGGCGGTCGTCTACGCCTACCGGCACGGCTTGGCGACGTGAACGGGCCTCCGGGGAGGCCCGTTCACGCACGGGGAACTAGATGTGCACGGCGCCCGGCGCCGCTTCACCCTTCGGGACGCCCGGGCGCAGCAGCAGGCCGCTGAGCACCGCGCCCGCCACGTAGATCACCGCGGCCCAGGTGAACGCCGTCGTGTAGCTCTCGATCGCCGCCTCGGCCGCCAGCTGCGGCGTCGGGGCCTTGCCCGCGATGTAGTCCGCGGCCGCGTTGCCGGCCAGCGTGCTCAGCAGCGCCGTGCCGATCGAACCGCCGACCTGCTGCATCGTGTTGACCGCGGCCGACGCGACGCCCGCGTCGTGGGCCTCGACGCCGAACGTCGCGACGCTCATCGCCGGCGCCATCGCCAGCCCGATGCCGAAGCCCATCACCAGCAGCGGGCCGAGGACGCCGGAAGCGTACGTGCTGTCCAGGCCGATGCCGCTCAGCCAGAACAGGCCGCCGGCGGCGATCGCCATGCCGGTCGGCACCAGCGGCCGCGGACCGAACCGCGGCAGCAGCACGGCCGTCGCCGAGGTGGCGGCCAGCATCAGCGTCGCCACCATCGGCAGGAACCCGAGGCCGCTCTGGATCGGCGTGAACTGCAGGTTCTGCTGCACGTAGAACGTCAGGAACAGGAAGATCGCGAACATCCCGATGGCGAGCAGGAACATCGCCAGGTACGAGCCGCCGCGGTCCCGGTCGAGCAGCACGCGCAGCGGCAGCAGCGGGTGCGCGACGCGCTGCTGCAGCCAGACGAACACGCCCAGCAGCGCCACCCCGGCGACCAGGAAGCCCCAGACCGACACCGACGACCACGAGTCCGACTCGGCGTTGGCGAAGCCGTAGACCAGGGCGAACAGACCGGCCGACGCCGTCACCGTGCCCGGCAGGTCGAGCTTCGGCCGCGGGCCCGCGTCCCGCTGGTTGCGCAGCAGCACCGAGCTGCCGGCGAACGCCATGACGGCGAAGATGATGTTGACGAACATGCACCAGCGCCAGTCGAGGTACTCGGTGAGCACGCCGCCGAGCAGCAGGCCGACCGCCGCGCCGCCACCGCCGATGGCGCCGAACACGCCGAACGCGCGGCCGCGTTCCTTCGGGTCGGTGAACGTCGTGGTCAGCAGCGAAAGCGTGGCGGGCGCGAGCAGCGCACCGAACACGCCCTGTGCCGCCCGGGCGATCAGCAGCATCTCGATGTTGGTCGCGAAGCCGCCGAGCGCGGACACCGCGGCGAAGCCGGCCAGGCCGACGAGGAGGGTGTTCTTGCGGCCGAAGAGGTCGGCGAGCCGCCCGCCGAGCAGCAGCAGGCTGCCGAACGCGAGCGCGTAGGCCGTGACGACCCACTGCCGGGCGTCGTTGGAGAAGCCCAGGTCGACCTGGGCCGAGGGCAGCGCGATGTTCACGACGGTCGCGTCGAGCACGACCATCAGCTGCGCGATGCCGATCATCACCAGGATCAGCCAGCGTCTGGCGTGGTGCGGGTTTTCGCCGGCGCGCGTGTCCCCCGACGGCGCGACGGCAAGTGTGGACTCGGGCATGGAGTGTCCTCACAGAAAGTGATCAAAAGACTATGTGGAGTAGGTATCTCCCCTTACTCGCCCCAAGGTACACAAGAACCGGAGAGGGCGCCTCTACTTCTGGGGTTAGACTGGGTGCATGGCACGGGACGCTGGTCCCGCCGCACCGGCGCGGCCGCTGCGGCGTGACGCTGAACTCAACCGCCGTCGCATCCTGGCGTCGGCCCGCGAGGTGTTCGGCCGGCGCGGGCTCGAAGCCACGCTGGACGACATCGCGCACCACGCCGGCCTCGGCGTCGGCACGGTCTACCGCCGCTTCCCCAGCAAGGAACACCTGGTCGAAGCGATGTTCGCCGAGCGGATGGAGGAGATCTCCACGCTGGCGGAGGAAGCGCTGAAGGCCGAAGACGCCTGGCAGGCGTTCGTCGACTTCACCTGGAAGTCGATCGAGCTTCACTCGGGCGACCGCGGGCTGCGCGAGATCATGCTGTCGAACAAGTTCGGCCACGAGCACGTGGCCGAGGAAAAAGCGCGCTTGGTGCCGTTGATCACACGGCTCGTCGAACGGGCCCAGGAGGCGGGCGGCCTGCGCGCCGACTTCTCCGCCACGGACACTCCGCTGCTGCACATGATGATCGGCTCGGTGATCGAGTTCACGTCGGCGGTCGAGCCGGACCTGTGGCGCCGCTGCCTGGCAATGCTGCTCGACGGCCTGCGCGCCCGCCCCGGCGAGCCGTCGAAGCTGCCGAGGCCCCCGCTCGGCGTGGACGAGGTCGACGAGGCGATGTCCTGCTGGCGACCCTGACCGGAGGCCGCACGGAGATCCGGCAGCAGCAATGCAACAGGACCTCCAGCACACGACCGCACCACAGGCCCGCCCTTGGGCCACACGCCCCTGCCGGACCGATACGCACGCCGAGCAGCACAGCGCCGGCGACCCCCTCGGATCACCGGCGCAGCGAACAATGCGGCATCACTCGGACGGAATGATCGCCCACATGATCAGGTAGGCCACGAACTGCGGCCCCGGCAGCAGGCAGGACAGCACGGCCAGCAGCCGCACGGTGCCGGGCTTCATGCCGTACCGCTGCGCCAGGCCCGCGCAGACGCCGCCGATCATGCGACCGTGGCGCGGACGGGACAGTCGTCGGGTGACCGGTGCGCTCATCGTCGTTTCCTTTTCCTCGAAGTTCCGATACCTCCACTTCACCACCGGAGTACCCGCTTCCGCATCGCTCGCGCGATGGATCGCTCCCTTAGGGGACGGCAAAGCCGAAAATCGTTCAGGATGGCGGCGAAATCCGCGCGCACCCTCCGAAATCCGCCTGAACTGCGGGTTCGCCCGGGGCATTCCGGAGAATATTGAGAGATGTCCCCGTCAGGGCTGGTTTTTCCGCGCGATGTGGTGATACTTGCTCCCCGTGTACCCGCGTCCGAAAAGCTTGGCCGTTGCGATGCTCTGTGCCCTCCTCGCCGGGGGGTGCGCCACCACGCAGGCCGCGCCCGAGCGCGATTCCGGGCCCACGCCGCTGACCGCCGCCGACGCGCTCGGCGACTTCGGCGACATCGACTACTGCAGCCTGCTGAACGTGCCCAAGGTGGCGCCCGGCGCGGTCGCCGTCCCGACGTACGAGAGCTGCCACGCCACCGCCGGCCCGCGCACGATCCTCATCGGGCCGCTGGCCTTCGACTCCGACCCGAACCTCAAGCCCTACGACTACCCCGGGCCGGTGCCCGACGGCGTCGCGATCCAGCAGTCGATGTTCAACGACCGCAGCGCCTGCACCCGCGCGATCACCTTCGCCGACGGCAACCGGCTCGACCTCTCGGTCACCGACGACGCCGGCGACCAGGACGCCCGCTGCGGTGTCGCGGACGCCACCGTCGGCTCGGCGCTGGCCGCGATCACCGCGCACAAGGTCGGCAGGCTGACGTTCCCGGACCACTCGTGGGGCCGGGTGGCGCCGTGCGTCCTGCTCGACAACCACGACCTCGACGCGGCCGCCGGCCCCGGCAGCCGGCCGGCGACCGGGCTGTCCGGGCACAGCTGCATCCGCGGCAAGGTGAGCTTGAAGCTGACCGTGGAGACGGCGGCGCCGGACGGCCCCACCGAGCAGCTCGGCGGCCACGACGCCCGCGTCCGGGTGGCCGGCGCGTTCTGCCTGGTCGACACCACCCAGCCGACCCCGGGCCTGCCGGCGCGCCGAGAACTGGCCGAGATCAGCGTGGTCGAGACGGCCGGGGCGGCGGGCGACGGCACCTGCGCACTGGCCCGCGCCGCGGCGGCGGCGATCCTCCCCCGGCTCCCCGCCCCCGGACAGCCGTGAAGGCCACCCCGGTTTCCCGGGACGGCCTTCACGGACTCCGGACTCAGTCCTCGTAGGTGAGGTTCTTGCCGTTCGACGGGTCGAACAGCTTGATCTTGTCCGCGTCGTACCAGATCTCGAGGTCGGCGTTCTCCGCCGCCGCCGACTCCGCCGAAAGGCGGGCCACGACCTGGGACTCCGCGCCCGGCACGTCCGCGGACCCGCTGTCCGCGGCCAGTTCGGCCAGCTCCGCGGCGGTGGCGGCTTCGCCCTCCAGCGTGAAGTGGGCGAACTTCTCCGAGCCCATCGACTCGAGCACGTCGATGTGCGCGGTGAACGTGCCGCCGCCCGTCTTCTGCCCGGCCTCGACGAGCGCCGCGTCCTCGAAGTGCTCCGGCCGGATGCCGACGATGACGTCGCGGGGCGCGTTCGCCCGCTCCACCAGCTGCCGGACGCGGTCGGTGAGCGGCGTCGTGCCCAGTGCGCTGCGCAGCTCGTTGTTCTCCAGCGTCGCCGGGACGAAGTTCATCGACGGCGAGCCGATGAACCCGGCCACGAACAGGTTCGCCGGGTTGTCGTAGAGGAACTGCGGCGAGCCGATCTGCTGCACGTACCCGGCCCGCAGCACCACGACCCGGTCGCCCAGGGTCATGGCCTCGGTCTGGTCGTGCGTCACGTACAGCGTCGTCGTGCCGAGCTGCTTCTGGATCTTCGACACCGACGTGCGCATCTGGCCGCGCAGCTTGGCGTCCAGGTTGGACAGCGGCTCGTCCATCAGGAACGCCTTCGGGTTGCGGACGATCGCCCGGCCCATCGCGACGCGCTGGCGCTGGCCACCGGAGAGGTTGGCCGGCTTGCGGTCCAGGTGCGCGGTCAGGTCGAGGATCGTCGCGGCTTCCTCCACCTTCGCCCGCACGGTCTTGTCATCGACCTTGGCCAGCCGCAGCGGGAAGGCCATGTTCTCCCGGACGCTCATGTGCGGGTAGAGCGCGTAGGACTGGAACACCATCGCGATGTCCCGGTCCTTCGGGGCCTTCTCGTTGACGCGCTGCCCGTCGATCCGCAGCTCGCCGGAGGAGATGTCCTCCAGGCCGGCCACCATGTTCAGCGTCGTCGACTTCCCGCAGCCGGACGGGCCGACCAGGATGATGAACTCGCCGTCGGCGATGGTGATGTCCACTTCGGACACGGCGAGGGCGCCGTCGGGGTACTTCTTCGACACCTTGTCGAGCACGATCTCTGCCATAGCGCTACCCCTTCACCGCACCGGAGGTCAGCCCCGCCACGATGCGACGCTGGAAGAACAAGACGAAAACGATGATCGGGATGGTGATGACGACCGCGGCCGCGCTCACCTGCCCGGTCGGGTCCTCGAACTGCGAGGACCCGGTGAAGAACGACAACGCGGCCGGCACCGTGCGCGACGCCGTGGTCGACGTCAGCGAGATGGCGAACAGGAAGTCGTTCCAGCAGAAGATGAACACCAGGATCGCCGTGGTGAACACGCCCGGCGCGGCCAGCGGCGCGATCACCCGGCGGAACGCCTGTGCCGGCGTCGCGCCGTCCATCTTCGCCGCCTTTTCCAGCTCCCACGGGATTTCCCGGAAGAAGGCCGACAGCGTGTAGATCGACAGCGGCAGCGCGAACGTGATGTAGGGCAGGATCAGCCCCGGCCACGTGTCGAACAGCCCGATGTTCCGCTCGATGTTGAACAACGGCGTCACCAGCGACACCTGCGGGAACATCGCGATCAGCAGCGACAGCCCGACGAGCACCTGTTTGCCGGGGAAGTCCAGCCGGGCGACCGCGTACGCGGCCATCGTGCCCAGCACCACCGCGATCACCGTCGAGATGATCGCGATGCCGATCGAGTTGACCAGCGCCAGCAGGAATTCCGACGTCTGGAAGATGTCCGCGTAGTTCTGCCAGGTCCACGCCTGCGGGATGAAGCTCCCGTCGGTGATCGTGTCCTTGGTCTTGAACGACAGCGAAACCACCCAGAGCACCGGCACCAGCGCGAACACCAGCACGAGGATGTCGACGAGGCCCCACCTGACCTTGCGGCCCGTCGTGACGGTTCCCATCGTCATCAGCGCTTACCCCCGTTGTCCGATCCGGGTGCGGCCGTGCCGAACACCTTGATGAAGATGAACGCGATGATCGCCACCGTGATGAAGATCAGCACCGCCATCGTCGAACCGATGCCGAGGTTGAGCCCCTTCACCAGGTTGTCGTAGGTCTGCATGGACACCGATCCGGTGTCCTGCGCGCCGTTGGTGAGCACGTAGATGTTGTCGAAGATGCGGAACGCGTCGAGCGTGCGGAACAGCAGCGCCACCAGGATCGCCGGCTTCATCACCGGCAGCATCACCTTCGTGAACCGCTGCCACGCGCTCGCGCCGTCCATCGCCGCCGCCTTGAGCAGGTCGTCCGGCACCAGCGCCAGGCCGGCCATCAGCAGCAGCGCCATGAACGGCGTGGTCTTCCACACCTCGGCGCCGATGATGATGAACAGCGACGGCCACTGCTCGGTGAGCGGGGCCGCGTCGGCGGCGAGGAAGTTCGCCAGGTAGCCGGTCTTCGGCGTCCACGCGTAGTACCACGAGAACGCCGCGACGACCGTGACGATGCCGTACGGGATCAGCGCGACGGTGCGGACCAGGCCGCGGCCGACGAGCGTCCGGTGCATGATCAGCGCCAGCGCCATGCCGAGCACGAATTCGATCGCCACCGACACGACGGTGAGGAGCATCGTGGTGCCGAACGCCGTCCACCAGTACGAGCTGGACAGCACGGCGGCGTAGTTGTCGAAGCCGACGAACTGCTGCTGCGCCGGGAACCGCAGGTCGTACCGCTGCAGCGACAGCCAGACCGAGTAGAGGATCGGGTAGCCGGTGACCGCGATCATCACGATGAACGCGGGCGCGCACAGCCACAACCCGAGCCGCCGCTCGGCCTTCTTCCCTTCGGAGAGGGCGGGTTTGCCCTTCTTGCCGGAGGTCGCCTCCCCGGCGACCGTGGCCCCGGCGGTGCCGGCCGGGGTCGAGTCCTGGACGGTCACGGGATCACTCCCTTCGACTGGAGCGCGTCACCGAGCTGCTCCCGCAGCTTGGCCGCGGTGGCCTGCGGGTCGATCTCCGACGGCGGCGAAAGGATCTTCGACATGACCGTCGAGGCGTTCTGGTACGCCGGGGTCAGCGGGCGGACCGCGGCGGACTTGAGCGCGGCGAGGATCGCTTCGCGCATCGGGTACTGGCTCGCCATGTTCGGGTTGTCGGCCGACGCCGGCTTGCCCGGGTCGAGCGGAACGTCGTTGTGGTACACCGATTCGATGCTCGGCGGCACGCCGTCGTTGATCGCGGAGATCTTCTGGCTTTCCGGGCTGCGCAGGCACAGCGCCGCCTCGAACGCCTCCGGCTTGTGCTGCGAGTAGGTGCTCACCGCCAGGTCGAACCCGCCGATCGTGGTCCGCGCCGGCATCCCGGCCTGAGCCGCCGGGTAGACCGCCCACTTGAAGTGCGCGAGGTCCGCCTTCTTGTCCTTGGCGTAGGCGGCGTAGACGTACGGCCAGTTGAGCTGGAACGCGGCCTGGCCGCGCTGGAACGCCTGCCGGATGTCGTCTTCCTTCATGTTGCTCAGCGACGGGTCGGTGAGCCCCGAGGTCGACACCTTCTTGAGCAGTTCCAACGCCTTCACGGCACCGTCGTCCATCACCACGGACTTGCCGTCGTCGGACAGGATGTGCCCGCCCATCGACGCGACCAGCGTGTTGTAGAAGACGACCAGGCCTTCGTACTGCGCGCCGGTGAACACGATTTCGTAGGGCTTGCCCTGTCCCTTGAGCTCCTGGGACTTCTGCATCATCTCGTCCCAGGTCGCCGGCGGCTTCGGCGTCACCCGGTCGTCGTACCAGAGCAGCTGCACGTTGGTGTTCTTCGTGGCCGCGTACAGCTTCCCGTTGTGGGTCGCGGTGTCCAGCGGACCCTGCAGCACGCCCTGCGACGCCGCGGCCTTGTTCTGGCCGGTCCATTCCTCGGCCCAGCCGGCTTCGGCGAACTCCGAGACCCACGTGACGTCGAGGCCCAGGATGTCCATCGCGGTGTCACCCGCCGCCAGCCGGCGCGCCATCTGCAGCCGCTGGTCGTCCGCTCCGCGCGGGAGCTTGTTGTAGACGATTTCGTACTTGCCGGCGGCCTTCACGTTGCAGCCGTCGACCACTTTCTGGAAGTTGTCCTCGGGCGACATGTAGATGTTGATCTTCAGCCCGGAACTCGTCCCGCACCCGGCCAGCACGCCGGTCACCAATGCCCCTGCCCCCAGCAGGATGGCGGTGCGGCCGGGCGACCGTCCTCGTTTGCCCGCGCCGATCCTCTTCCCCATAAGGCCTCCTCACCCGCGTGCACGCCGGTTACCGCGGTACCCGGTGGGCACCGCGACGCGATGAGGCGAAACCGCGCCAGCACCCCGACGTGCTAGTGCTCGGGCCGCCGCGCTGGTGGGGCGAGGCCGCCCGACTGGTGTCGGCCAACTTATGCCGGGCGATCACACCCCGCAAGCAGTATCGGTAACGATTCAGCCCACCGCGCGTCGAATCGTGATTTTTCCCTGATAACAGAGGGGTTTTCTAGGGGTGGGCCGACGGCGGTTTGAGGGCCAGTCTGGCCAGCAGTTCCCGGCCTCGTTCGGCCGAGCGCGGCTGGCACAGGACGTCGTACCGGCCGGCGACGAGCTGGCTCGCCGAGGAGAAGTCCCGGCGGCGGCCCCGCGACATGCTGTACCCGATCGCGGCGAACATCAGGCCGGACAACACCCCGAGCACCAGCCCGGTGAGCACCTGCAGCACGAACCCCTGGTTGACGAACAACCCGAGCAGCAGCCCCGCGAACACGCCGAACCACGCCCCGGACATCGCGCCGGTGGCGAGCACACGACCCCAGGTGAGCCGCCCGATCACGCGCTCCACCAGCATGAGGTCGACGCCGACGATCGTGACGTCACCGACCGCGAACTCGCTCTCGGCGAGGAAGTCGACGGCCTGCTGCGCCTCGCCGTAGGTCGCGTACGACCCGATCGGCCAGCCGGTCGGCGGGGTCGGCAGCCGCGGGAGGCCACCGGGCGCCCGCCCCCCGCCAAAGGGACTACTCACCATCATCACCTGCGCACTCGTGGGTCCGGGCGTCCATCTTGTCAAGAACACCCGGACCGTGCGAGCCGCTTACCCCGAAAGGCCGGGCGGTCGATTGTCGACAGAGCGACAAACGTCGTTCAAGACCGCGATTTGTACTCCCTCAGCAGCCCCCGGCTGATGATGGTCTTCTGGATCTCGCTGGTGCCTTCGCCGATCAGCAGGAACGGCGCCTCGCGCATCAGCCGCTCGATCTCGTACTCCTTCGAGTACCCGTAACCGCCGTGGATGCGGAACGAGTCCTGCGTGACCTCCGCGCAGTACTCCGACGCGATCAGCTTCGCCATCCCGGCCTCGACGTCGTTGCGCGCGCCGGAGTCCTTGAGGCGGGCCGCGTTCACCATCATCAGGTGCGCCGCCTCGACCTTGGTCGCCATTTCGGCCAGCTTGAACGCGACGGCCTGGTGCTCGGCGATCGCCTTGCCGAACGTCTTGCGCTGCTGGGCGTACTCCACCGCGAGCTCGAACGCCCGGATCGCGATGCCGCAGGCGCGCGCCGCGACGTTGACGCGGCCGACCTCGACACCGTCCATCATGTACGCGAAGCCCTTGCCCGGCGCCTCGCCGAGCACCATGTCCGCACCGATCTTGTAGCCGTCGAAGACCGCTTCGGTCGTGTCGACGCCCTTGTAGCCCATCTTGTCGATCTTGCCGGGAATGGTGAGCCCGGGCGCCACCTCGCCGAAGCCCTCCGGCTTCTCGACCAGGAACGTCGTCAGGTTCTGGTGCGGCTTCTCGGCGCCTTCGTCGGTCTTGACCAGCAGCGCGATCAGGTTGGACGAGCCGCCGTTGGTCAGCCACATCTTCGAGCCGTCGATGACGTAGCCGTCATCGGTCTTCTTCGCCTTGGTCTTGATCGCGGCGACGTCCGAGCCGAGGTCGGGCTCCGACATCGAGAAGGAGCCGCGGACCTCGCCGGTGGCCATCCGCGGGAGGAAGTGCTGCTTCTGCGCCTCGGTGCCGTGGCGGGAGATCATGTGCGCCACGATGAAGTGGGTGTTGATCACGCCGGACACGCTCATCCAGCCCCGCGCGATCTCCTCGACGACCAGCGCGTAGGTCAGCAGCGACTCGCCGAGCCCCCCGTACTCCTCCGGGATGGTGATCCCGAACAGGCCCATCTCCTTCATGCCCGCGACGATGTCGGCGGGGTAGGTGTCGGCGTGCTCGAGCTCCTGCGCGTGCGGGATGACCTCCTTGTCCACGAACTGGCGGACGGTCGCGAGGATCTCCGACTGCACGTCGGTCAGGCCGGCGGTCTGGGCGAGACGGGCCATCACGGCTCCCTTTCCGGAGTAGGACGCCGCTCCCGGCGCTGGGTTACCGGTGAGTATGACCCGAAAGCCGTCACGCTGCTATGAGGGCGCTCACGCTCAGCGGGCCCGGCCCCGTAAAGTGCGGCGGGGAGGGGAGAGATCATGAGTTACCCGCACGACCCGAACAACCCGTACGGCCAGCAGCCGCCGCCTTCGGGCGGCTACCAGCAGCCCGGTTACGGCCCGCAGTACCCGAGCGGTGGCTACCCGCAGTACCCGGGCTACCCCGGGATGCCGGGCCCGCCGCGCGAAGGTTCGGGCCTCGCGGTCGGTGCGCTCATCTGCTCGATCCTCGGCATTTTCCTGTGCGTGCTCGTGACCATCGCGGGCATCATCATGGGCCACATCGCCTACGGCAAGGCCAAACGCGGCGAGGCCGAGGGGCAGGGCGTCGCGATGGCGGCGATCATCATCGGGTACGTCGGGATCGCCCTCGGCATCGGCCTCACCATCCTGTTCATCTCGATCGCCGCCGCCAACGGCGCCTTCCACTGAGCGCCGAGCCGGTGCCCGGCCCGCACCGAGGGGACCCGTCATGACCGACCCGTCCGGGGACAAGGACCACCCGGTCGCCGACCCGACCGTGGCGTACGACCCGCCGGCGGCGGATCCGGCGCCGTACGAGCCGGAGAGCTACGACCCGCCTTCGTCCGACGCCACCATCGCCGCGGCGGCACCGGCGGACACCGCGGCCGCCGATACTTCGACCACCGAGGCCCCGGCTGTCGAGACCTCGGCCGCCGAGACTCCGGTGGCCGCGGACACGACCGTCGCCGCCGAGCAGCCCGGTCACCTGCCGCCCGGCGGGTACGAAACCCCGGCAGCCTCGGACACGACCGTCGCCCCGGAGCAGCCCGGCCAGCTGCCGCCCGGCGCGTACGAGACCCCGGCCGCTTACATCCCCGGCACGCCGTTCGCCGCCCCGGGCGAGCCGCAGCCGGCGTACCAGCCCGCGTTCCAGCAGCCCTATCAGCAGCCTTTCCCGCCGGGCTACGGGCGCCCGTACGCTCCGCCAGCGCCGTTCGGGCAGCCGTACCCGGGGCAGCCGCACGCGCAGGACAACGCGCTGGCGATCGGCGCCCTCGTGTGCTCGATCCTCGGCTTCTGCTCCGGCGTCACCGCGCTCGCCGGGCTCGTCATGGGCCACATCGCGCTGAGCAAGACCAACCGCGGCGAAGCGGGCGGCCGCGGGCTGGCCACGGCCGCCGTGATCGTCGGCTACGTCGTGATCGCGCTCTGGGTCGGCTTCTTCACCACCCTGATCATCCTCGGCACGAACGGCTACCTGAGCAGCTAGTCCGCCGCCGGCAGCACCGCGTCGCCGGGGCTGCGCGGCGACGGCGTCGCGTGACCGTTCACCTCCGGCTTCGCCTCGGCCGCTTCCGGCTCGGCCTCGGGTTGTTTCGGAGCCGGGGCGGCCGATTTCGGCGTCTGCGCGTCGAGGAACCGCAGCAGCTCCACCGGGAACGGCAGCACCAGCGTCGAGTTCTTCTCCGACGACACCTGCACCACCGTCTCGAGCAGCCGCAGCTGCAGCGCCGCCGGGGTGTCGGCCATCTGCGCGGCCGCCTGCGAGAGCTTGTACGACGCCTGCAGCTCACCGTCGGCGGAGATGACGCGCGCGCGCCGTTCCCGCTCCGCCTCGGCCTGCCGCGACATCGAGCGCTTCATCGCCTCCGGCAGCGCCACGTCCTTGATCTCGACGCGGTCGATGTGGATGCCCCAGTCCAGCGCCGGGCTGTCGATCATCAGCTCCAGGCCCTCGTTGAGGCGCTCGCGGTTGGAGAGCAGGTCGTCGAGCTCGCTCTTGCCGATGATCGAGCGCAGCGACGTCTGCGCGACCTGGCCGACCGCCGACCGGTAGTCCTGCACGTTAACCGCCGCGACGACCGGGTCGATGACCTTGAAGTAGACGACGGCGTCGACGCGGACCGTGACGTTGTCGCGCGTGATGCCGTCCTGGGCGGGGATCGGCATGGTCACGATCTGCATGTTGACCTTCTGGAGCCGGTCCGCGAAGGGCACCAGCACCTTGAGGCCCGGTTCCGCGACCCGCGACCGCACCCGGCCGAACCGGAAGACCAGACCGCGTTCGTACTGCTTCACGACGCGCACGCTCGACGCGAGCCAGACTCCGCCCGCGAGGACGACGGCGCTGAGGATCTCCACCAGCATGACTGCTCCCGGGGTTGCGTTTTCCCCTTGAAAGCCCAGCGTACGCCCGTGTCGACCACGACGAAACGCGCTGGACGCGGCGGCCAGACTGGGGTGGTGAGCCAGCTCCGCATCCCGCCGCTGTTCGCCGCCCGCGCGCCCCGGGTGCTCGGCGACGGCGCCGTCGGGTGGCTGGCCGCCCTGCCGGCGCTCGCCGCGGAGTACGCCCGGAAGTGGGGCTTGACGTTCGAGGGCGAAGCGATGCACGGCTACGTCGGCGTGGTGCAGCCCGCGCGGCGGCCCGACGGCACGCCGGTGGTGCTGAAGCTGGGCTGGCGCGACACCGAATCCGCCGACGAGCCGCTCGCACTGTCCACATGGGCCGGCCGGGGTGCGGTGCTGCTGCTGGATTCCGCGCCGGACGACGGCGTCCTGCTGCTCGAACGGCTCGACGCCGGGCGCACCCTCGACGACCTCCCGCTGCGTTCGGCGATCCCGCTCATCGGTGGCCTGGCGCAGCGCTTGGCCGTTCCCGCACCGGCGTCGATGCGGCGGCGGCTGCGTTCCGAGGCGGCGCGGTTGACCGAAGAACTGCCGCGGCGGTGGGCGGCGCTCGGCGAGCCGTTCGACCGGCGGCTGGTCGCCGACGCCGTCGCGATCTGCCGCGAACTCGGGCCGTCGGCGGGTGAACTGCTGGTGAACGAGGACCTGCACTTCCAGAACGTCCTCGCCGGTACGCGGGAGCCGTGGCTGGTGATCGACCCGAAGCCACTGGCCGGAGATCTCGAGTGGGGCGTCATCCCGCTGTTCTGGAACCGCTTCCCCGAGTCCACACTGGACGATCGGTTCGCGCTGATCGTCGCATCGCACGAGCTGGACCCGGCGAAAGCGCGGGCCTGGACGCTCGTGCGGGCGGTGCAGAACTGGATCTGGATGCTCGAGGAGTACCAGGAGTCCGGCGAAGACAGCGACGACCCGGCGTTCATCACAGTGACATCCGGGGCTTCGCCCCGAGCCGGGGGCTCCGCCACCCGGACCCCCGAAAGAAGTCCGGTGGCGGAAATCGCTCCCTGGGCAGCCAGCCGATAGTGTCAGCGCCATGGCCGGGGTCAACAGGGTTTTCGCAGCTCAGCTGTCCGGGTTGCCGGTATTCGGCCCGGACGGCGAGTCGATCGGCCGCGTCCGCGACCTGGTCGCCGGGCTGCGCCTCGACGCGCAGCCGCCGCGGATCCTCGGCCTGGTCGTCGAGCTGAGCACCCGGCGGCGCGTCTTCGTCCCGATGCTGCGCGTCACCTCCATCGAGCCGTCCGCCGTGACGCTCGCCACCGGCTCGGTCAACATGCGCCAGTTCAACCAGCGGCCCAACGAGGTCCTGGTGCTCGGCCAGCTGCTCGACGCGCACGCCACCCTCGCCGGGTCGGACACGCGGATCACCGTCGTCGACGCCGGGATGGAACCGACCCGCACCCGCGACTGGGTCCTGGCCAAGCTCGCCATCCGGGAGCGGCGGGTGGGCCTGGGCCGCCGCCGCGCGCCCATGCAGGTGCTGCCGTGGCCGGAGGTGGCCGGGCTCGGCCTGACCGACCTCACCGGCCAGCCCCAGGGCGCCGGGCAGCTGCTCATGCTGTTCGACACGATGCGCCCGGCCGACATCGCCGCGACCGTGCGCGACCTGCCGCTCAAGCGGCGGCACGAGGTCGCCGACGCGATGGACGACGAGCGCCTCGCCGACGTCATCGAGGAACTGCCGGACGACGACCAGAAGGAACTGCTGGCCTACCTGGCCGAGGAGCGCGCGGCCGACGTCCTGGAGGCGATGAACCCCGACGACGCGGCCGACCTGCTGGCCGAGCTCGCGCCGGCCGACCAGAGCCGGCTGCTGGAGCTGATGGAGCCGGAGGAGTCCGCGCCGGTCCGGCGGTTGCTGGAGTACTCGTCGGACACCGCGGGCGGCCTGATGACCCCGGAGCCGGTGGTGCTGACGCCGGACACGACGATCGCCGAGGCGCTGGCCCACATCCGCAACGCCGAGCTGCCGCCGGCACTGGCCAGCATGGTGTTCGTCTGCCGGCCGCCGACCGCGACGCCGACCGGGCGCTACGTCGGCGTCGTCCACTTCCAGCGGCTGCTGCGGGAGCCGCCGGCGGAGCTGGTGGCCAGCGCCGTGGACACCGGGCTCCCGCCGCTGAAGCCGGGGGCCCCGCTGGCCGAGGTCACGCGGTACTTCGCGGCCTACAACCTGACCTGCGGGCCGGTCATCGACGCCGAGGACCACCTGATCGGCGCGGTGACCGTCGACGACGTCCTCGACCACCTGCTGCCCGAGGACTGGCGGGAAACCGGGCTGCACGACACCTTGGAGGAAGACCGTGCCTGAGCTGACTTCGGGACGGCGGCTCGACCAGCCCCGCGGCCAGAACCGGTTCAGGCTGAACATCGACCCGGACACGTTCGGCCGGCTGTCCGAGCGGCTGGCGCGGTTCCTCGGCACCGGGAAGTACCTGTTCTGGCAGACGCTGATCGTCATCGTGTGGGTCGTGCTGAACATCACGGCGGTCTCGCTGCAGTGGGACCCGTACCCGTTCATCCTGCTCAACCTGGCGTTTTCGACGCAGGCGGCGTACGCGGCACCGTTGATCCTGCTCGCGCAGAACCGGCAGGACGACCGCGACCGCGTCTCCCTGGACGAGGACCGCAACCGCGCGGCCCAGACGAAGGCGGACACGGAGTACCTGGCCCGCGAGCTGGCCGCGCTGCGCCTGGCGGTCGGCGAGGTGGCGACGCGCGACTACCTCCGCAGCGAGCTGGACCGGCTCCGGGAGGACCTGTCCATCCAGCCCAGGAAGTCCCGCACTCCTACCGGCTCGTAACATGGACGGGGTGACCAGCACCCAGCAGCTCCCCAGCGTCGACGACGTCCGCAGCGCGCTGAAGAGCGTGCAAGATCCCGAGATCCGGAAACCCATCACGGACCTGGGGATGGTCAAGGACGTGGTCGTCGGCGCGGACGGCGTCGTCACGGTCGGCATCTACCTCACGGTGGCGGGCTGTCCCCTGAAGGCGACGCTGACCAACGACACGCAGGCCGCCGTCTCGAAGCTCCCGGGCGTTTCCGACGTCCGCGTCGAGCTGGACGTGATGAGCGACGAGCAGCGCACCGAGCTGCGCAAATCCCTGCGCGGCGACGCGGCGGAGCCGGTGATCCCGTTCGCCCAGCCGGGCTCGATGACCCGGGTGTACTGCGTGGCGTCGGGCAAGGGCGGCGTGGGCAAGTCGTCGGTGACGGTGAACCTGGCGGCGGCGATGGCCGCGCGCGGTCTCTCGGTGGGTGTCGTGGACGCGGACATCTACGGCCACTCGATCCCCCGCATGCTGGGCGCGCGCGAGAAGCCGACGAAGGTCGACACGATGATCATGCCGCCGCAGTCCCACGGCGTGAAGGTGATCTCGATCGGCATGTTCACCCCGGGCAACACCCCGGTGATCTGGCGCGGCCCGATGCTGCACCGGGCGCTGCAGCAGTTCCTGGCGGACGTCTTCTGGGGCGACCTGGACATCCTGCTGCTGGACCTCCCCCCGGGCACGGGCGACATCGCGATTTCGGTGGCCCAGCTGATCCCGAACGCGGAGATCCTGGTGGTGACCACCCCCCAGCAGGCGGCGGCCGAGGTGGCCGAGCGAGCGGGCGCGATCGCGCTGCAGACGCGTCAGCGCGTGGCGGGCGTCATCGAGAACATGTCCTGGCTGGAGCAGGCCGACGGCTCCCGGCTCGAGATCTTCGGTTCGGGCGGCGGTGCGGCGGTGGCTTCGTCGTTGTCGAAGTCGATCGGGTCGGAGGTGCCGCTGCTCGGGCAGGTCCCGATGGACCCGAGGGTGGTCGCCCAGGGCGACGCGGGCACGCCGATCGTGCTGTCCGAGCCGGAGGCACCGGCCTCGGTGGTGCTGAGCGACGTGGCGAAGAAGCTTTCGGTCCGGGCGCGCGGGCTGGCCGGGATGATGCTGAACGTGACCCCGGCGGGCCGCTGAGCAGGCGCTGGCGCCGGCCGGCTGCTCCGGTTCGCGCTGGGGAGAGCCGCTCATTTTCGTCGGCGGGGGTCGCCGGGCGGTGCGCTTACGGCGTGACAACGGCGCATCTCCGCCGCACGTCGCACGCGGGCCGGCTACCGGCTCGCTCAAGGTGAGCCACGGTGTTGTGGAGCATCGCCCCCACCACCAAAAACTCCCCCGCCCTCCCTGGGGGGCGTCCCCAAGTCCAGTCTATCGGGGCACTCCGACGGAAAGCCCGAAAAGGGCGCCGCTCGCCCAGCTTCTCCACAACACGGCCGCCTTGTGGATGGCGCGAGCGATCCCGTCGGCGGCTCCTGGCAAACCGGACTCGGACTACGTGGCGTCCGGGTCGATCGGCGGGCGCTCGCCCGGCTTGAGCGGCTCCGGCGGGGACTGCGTCTGGCCGGCCAGGTAGCCGTTCGAACCGTTGGCTCCGTTGGCCGGCGTGCTGCTGCCGTTCGTGATGCCCTGCAGCCCGAGCGGGTCCGCGTCGCCGTCGAACAGGTGCTGCGTCACGACCCGCTTCGGGTCGAAGTTGCGCAGCCCGCGCAGGTCCTCCAGCGGCTTGCGGAGCTGGTCGAACTCCGGGCCCATCTCCTCGCGGAGCTGCTCCTTCGCGCCGGTCGCGAAGTCGCGGACCTGCTTCATGCTCTTCGCGAGCCAGGACGCCGCCTCCGGCAGCCGTTCCGGGCCGAGGATGAACAGACCGGCGATGATGAGGACGAGGATCTCCCCCCATCCGACACTGTCGAACACCCGTCTACCTCCACTCGGAACCTACCCGCCCAGGGTACCCGCCACCCGCCGCGCTCCGGCAGGCCGAACGCGGGAACTCAGTCGGAAGCCAGGGTTACGTCCACGACGAAGCCGGCGCCGTCACGCGCCAGCGACACCGGGACCACTTCGCCGACGTCGTGCGCGCGGACCGCGACCGTCAGTTCCGCGGAGTCGCGGACGAGCCGGTTGCCGATCTTCGTGATCACGTCGCCCTCCTTGATGCCCGCGTTCGCGGCCGGGCCGCCGGGGGCGACGTTCTTCACCTGCGCGCCCATCGCGGACGAGCCGGCGACCGTCGACGACGCGTTGATGCCGATGTCCGCGTGCTGGACCTTGCCGTCCTTGATCAGCGCCTTCGCGATCTTGATCGCGTAGTCGCTCGGGATGGCGAAGCCGATGCCGATGCTGCCGCCGTCCGCGCCCGCCGAGCGGATCGACGAGTTGATGCCGACCAGCGCGCCGGTGGAGTCGACGAGCGCGCCGCCCGAGTTGCCGTGGTTGATCGCGGCGTCGGTCTGGATGGCCTCGTAGGTGACCGGCGCGGCGCCGTTGTCGCCGCCCGCGGTGATCGGCCGGTTCAGCGCGCTGACGATGCCGGCGGTCACCGAGTTCTGCAGCGCCAGCGGCGAGCCGATCGCCATCACGGTGTCGCCGACCTGCAGGTCCGCGGACTTGCCGACCTGCAGCACGGTCGGGTTGGTGACGTTGACCTTCACGACGGCGAGGTCGGTCTTCTGATCGGCGCCGACCAGCTTGGCCTCGGTGCGGGTGCCGTCGATGAAGACGGCCGTGACCTTGACGCCCGGGTCCGCGGCGGCGGAGGCGATGACGTGTTCGTTGGTGAGGATGTAGCCCTGCGGGTCGATCATGACGCCGGAGCCCTGCTCGCCGGACTCGGCGCCGGGCTTGAAGACCTCGAGCGAGACGACGGCGGGCGCGACGCGCTTGGCGATCTCGGCGACGGACCCGGCGGGGCGTTCCTTGCCGGCTTCGGCTTCGGCGATGGTGGCGGAGCCGGTGAGCTCGGTCCCGGTGTCGGCGACCCACCAGCCGACCAAGCCGCCGACGGCGCCGACGAGCAGCGCGACGACGCCGAGCAGGACGAGTGCTTTCGGCTGCACACGCCGTCCGAAGAGCACTTCGGGCAGGCTGAGCAGCGCACCGGGCGGCCGCTTGGCGGGCTTCGCGTCGTCTTCGGCGGCCACGGCGGGCCCGGCGAGCACCGCGGCGGCCCCGGGATCACGCCAGGGATCGCGAGTGCCGGTCCACAGGGGCGGTTCGGCGTCGGGCGCGTCACCGACGGCTTCCCGCGGCCGTTCGAGCAGCACGCCTTCGGCCCCGGGCGGGCGCCGGAAAGCCTCGGCGAGCGATTCGGGCGCGGGCGGGGCGAGGTTGACGCCGTTGGTCTTCCGCGGGGAGTAAAGCTGGTCGAACGCACCATCGACCCCCTGCGGCCTGCCGAACACGGCGGCCTGCGCCGGATCGACGGCCGGCCGCGCGAGCGGCCGCGGGCCCAGCCGGTCGGCCTCGGCTTCGGCCTCGCGTGCGCCGGGCTGCTCGGGATTCACGTTCGGCTCGGTCATCATTCCCCGGTGCAGAAGATCAGGTGGCTGGGCGTGACGATACCCAAGCCCAGTGCTCCGAGTCTGCCGGTCCAGGGGTGAAGTGGCTGTTTCTTGAGCCACTTGTCCACAGGGTCACGGCGATGTGGACAAAACGGCCGGGAGGGGCTTTGAACGGGGCTTTTCGTCGGAGGGGGCCGATAGGCTGGACAAGGGCACGCCCCCCAGGGAGGGCGGGGACTGCGCTGGCGGGGACTGCGCTGGCGGGGACTGCGCTGGCGGGGACTGCGCTGGCGGGGACTGCGCTGG
>NZ_CP100416.1:1111061-1113732 GCF_026017845.1 Amycolatopsis mediterranei | reverse complement strand
GGGGACTGCGCTGGCGGGGACTGCGCTGGCGGGGACTGCGCTGGCGGGGACTGCGCTGGCGGGGACTGCGCTGGCGGGGACTGCGCTGGCGGCCGCGAAGTCAATCCGGCCTCCAGCCGAGCTAGCCGCAGCTCGGGCGCTAAAGCCAAACCACCCGGCTCTCGCCCCGCCCGGCCAAACGAACCTCCGGCCGACCAAGTCCGACCCGGGCGCCGAAGCTTGCCCTCGGGCAAGCCGCGCCTCCAGCCGAGCCGGGAATCAGGCGCTGGAGCTTGACCACCCGGCCCCGCAGCCAAAGCTGGCTGCGCTGGCCAGCCAAGTCCCACCGCTGCCGGACCAGGGACGGACGCACCGAAGGCCGCCGCGAACGGGATTCGCAGCGGCCTTCGCAGTTTTCTCAGCGGATGCCCGCCGGGACCGCCGCCGGGGTCGAACTCGCCGGCGTGGAGACCGGGGCCGGTTGCTGGGGTACCGCCATCTGGGCCGGCAGGAGGTTCGCCGGCTGCGGGGCTCCGCCGCCCGTCTCCGGGGATCCGTCGCCGTCCGCCGAGGTGGCCACCAGGGCCAGTGCGCTCAGCACCAGGCCCGATACCACCACGCCCGCTCCCTGTGCGGCACGGCGCTTGAAACGGCCGCCGCCGAGGACGTTCGAAGAGTGGCCCAGCGGGGCCGATGATCCCAACGGTGCCACCCCGCCCAGGACGCCCGAATCACGCAGGCCCGCGACCCGGTCGGGGCGCTGGACCGCGACCAGCTGGCCGTCCGACGTGATCGCCAGGTTGTCCGGGGTGCTCGGCAGCTCCGTGTGCTGCGGGATCGACTGGAGACTCGCGAGGAAGCCCGCCGACATCGACGGCGCGCCCGCGTGGCGGATCGCCTCCATCGTCTGGCGCTGGGCGCGCACCTCCGCCGCGCACGCCGGGCAGCGGGTGATGTGCGACGCCGCGCGGTCGCGTGCGCCGTGGGAAAGCTCGCCGTCGACGAACGCCACCACGACGTCCGGCAGCAGGTGCGACTCGGGAAGTGCCCAGCCTCGCGGTGCGGTCATACCGTCACCTTCGCAGACTGCGGTGCGTGAGCGCGACGACGCTCGAGCGACGCGCGCAGCGCCTGACGCCCGCGGTGGATGCGGCTGCGGACCGTGCCCAGCTTGACGTTCAGCGTCGCGCCGATCTCCTCGTACGACAGCCCTTCGACGTCACACAGCACCACGGCGGCACGGAACTCCGGGGGCAGCTCGTCGAGCGCCGCCTGCAGGTCCGGGTCCAGGTGCGTGTCCGAGTAGACCTGCTCGGGGCTCGGGTCGTCGCCCACGATGCGGTCGGTGTCCTCGGGCAGGCCTTCCATCCGCACGCGCGAGCGGCGGCGGGCCATGTCCAAGAACAGGTTGGTGGTGATCCGGTGCAGCCAGCCCTCGAACGTGCCGGGCTTGTAGGACGCGAGCGAGCGGAAGACCCGGATGAAGGTCTCCTGCGTGAGGTCCTCGGCGTCGTGGGCGTTGCCGGTCAGGCGGTAGGCGAGCCGGTAGACGCGGTCGCCGTGTTCGCGCACGACCTCGTCCCAGGACGGCGGCGTCCACGCCGCCTCGTCCAAGGTCACGGGCTTGGCCCCGGTGTCGGCAACGGCGTTCTGCATCGCGGGAGCAGGCACCTCCATCAGCGTTTCTCCTGTCTGCTCCACCCAACGCGGGTCCTCGTCACGGTGTTCCCGTGCGTCCGGATTTCAGTCTCTCCGGGTTCCTTATGGTTCTAGTGAGACTGGACTGAGAGCAGGCTGAGAACTTCTTCCCGGGTGCTTACCAGGGAGCCTGCGCGGATTTATCGACAACCAACGCTAACCTCCGTGCGTGAACACGCCCACCCCTGCGGCCGCACCGGCCGATTCCGGGTTCGTCGACGGGTACCTGCCCGACGACGAGGTGCTGTCTTCGGCGCGGGCACGGGCCGAGGACCTGGGCTGCACCCCGCTCAGCGCGGGTGCGGGAGCGACGTTGCGCTTCCTGGCCGCGACGCTGCGCGCGAAGGCCGTGGTCGAGGTCGGCACGGGCGCGGGGGTGAGCGGGCTCAGCCTGCTGCGCGGGATGGCCCCCGACGGCGTGCTGACCTCGATCGACGTGGAGCCGGAGTACCAGCGGGCGGCGCGCGCGACGTTCCGGGAGGCCGGCTTCGCACCGGGCCGCACCCGCCTGATCATCGGGCGCGCGCTGGACGTGCTGCAGCGGCTCACGCCGGGCGGCTACGACCTGGTGTTCGTCGATTCCGCGCACATCGAGTACCCCGGCTGCTACGAGCTGGGCGTCTCGCTGCTGCGGCGCGGCGGGATCATCGCGTTCCACAACGTGCTCGCCGGCGGCCGGGTGATCGACCCGGCCCACCGGGATCCCGAGACCCTGGCCCTGCGCGAGGTGGCACGGGCGTTCCGGGAGGACGAACGCCTGGTCCCGGCCTTGCTGCCGGTGGGCGGCGGGCTGCTGGTCGCGGCGGCTACCTGAGGGTTGTCCCCAGGCTGGTCGAGCTGTGGACAACTGGCCGTCGGCCGGCGGTTTCGTCGGTGGGTGCCGGTAGACTGGACGTGGGACGCCCCCCGGGGAGGGTCACGGCTCCGGCAAAGTCTTTGTGCTGGTCAGGTGGGTATTCCGAGCAGGGTGAGGGCTCGGGTGGTGTTGCGGGCG
>NZ_CP100416.1:1030552-1109924 GCF_026017845.1 Amycolatopsis mediterranei | reverse complement strand
GGATCAGGCACGATTGCGCAGCGGGCACGGCTCTCTCAGACGATCATGGGACCTAGACAATCACATGATCAACGAGGACCGTGCCCGCCCTGCAACCAGGCCAAAAAACTTTGCCGGAACCCTGCCGGGGAGGGTGGGGGCATTTCTGGTCCCGGCTCCCACCGCCGCCACCGCGAGCAGCAGCCACCCCGCCACCAGCGCGATCAGCCACGGCCAGCCCGCGTGCCCGTACACCCACGCCCCGGCAGCGCCGCCCACGCTGCTGCCCAGGTAGTACGTCGCCGTGTACATGCCGCCCACCTGACCGCGGGCGTTCTCGGGCGCGTCCGCCGCCGCCCAGCCGTTCGCGACCGCGTGCGCGGCGAAGAATGCGCAGGTCAGGATCAGAAACCCGGTGATGACCAGCGGCAACGAATTCGGCAGCGTCAGCGCCGCGCCCGCGGCCGTCAGCAGCAGCGCCCCGACCAGGGCCCGGCGGCGGCCCACCCGCGCCACCAAGCGCCCGGCCGCCGCCGAGGACACCGAGCCGCTCGCATACGCGAGGAAGACCAGCGAAGCGATCGCCGGCGAGAGGTCCAGCGGCTCCCCGGTCAGCCGGAAGCCCGCGGCGTTGTACAGGGCGACGAACGAGCCCATCGCGAGCAGCGCGACGGCGTACTGGGCGAGCAGCACCGGCTTGCTCAGCGCCGTGACCAGCCCCCTTGTGACGTCGCGCACCCGGGCGGCCCCGGCGGCACGGGTGCCCGGCGGCAGCGTCACGACGGTGACCGCCGAGCACACCGCCCCCACACCCGCGACGACGAACAGCGCGCCGCGCCAGCCGAGCGGGCCGGCGGTGAACCCGCTGGCCAGCCTGCCGAGCATGCCGCCGACCGTGTTGCCGGCGATCATCGCGCCGACCGCCGCCGCGACGCCCGCCCGGCCGAGGCGTTCGGCCAGGTAGGCGGCCGCCACCCCGGGGAAGCCGGCGATCGCGATGCCCTGCAGCGCGCGCAGGACCAGCAGCGCCGGGTACGTCGGCATCAGCGGGAGCAGCAGGCCGAACACGACCGAAGCGACGACCGACGTCAAGATCACCGGGCGGCGGCCGACCACTTCGGACAGCGCCGCGATCGGCAGGACCGCGATGGCGAGCGCGCCGGTCGCGACGCTGACCGCGAGCGCCGCGCCGCCGGGGTCGAGGTGGTACTGCGCCGCCAGCTGCGGCAGCACCGGCTGCGGCGCGTAGAGCAGGGCGAACGAGGAGATTCCGGCCGCGGCGACGGCGGTCTTGACTCGGCGGGTGGAAGTCACGTCCTGAAAGTAAGCACGACTAACCAATACGTCTAATGCACTGAGCTGGCAGAATTCATGCGGTGACGTATGACTCGCTGTCCGCGCAGGTCGCGCCCCACCTGCCGTTGCTCGCCGCCCTCCGGGAGACGAGGAACGTCACACGCGCGGCCGAACTGCTGGGCGTGCCGCAGCCGACGGTGAGCCGGCGGCTCGCGGCGCTGGCGGACGCGCTGGGCGCCCCGCTGACGGTCCCGGACGGCCGCGGCATCCGGCTCACCCGCGCGGCGGAACTCCTGGCCGAGGCGGCCGAACGCGGGCTGGCGGCGCTCGACACCGGCGTCCGGCTGGCGCGCGAGGAGGTCTCGCCGGAGTCGGGGCACGTGGTGCTGGGCTTCCTGCACCTGCTCGGGCGGTCGCTGGTGCCCTCGCTGCTGCGCGGCCACCGGGCGCGCTACCCCGGAGTGCGGTTCACGCTGGTGCAGGGTTCGCGGCAGGACATGGTCGACCGGCTGGTGGGCGGCGAGCTGGACCTGGCGCTGCTGGCGCCACTGCCCGACGTTCCGGCCCTGGCCTGCGTGGGCCTGGTGGACCAGGAGATCCTGCTGTCGGTGCCGGCGGAGCACCGGCTGGCCGGCCGGGCTTCGGTGCGGGTGGCCGAGCTGGCGGACGAGGAGTTCGTGCTGCTCGAGCCGGGGTACGGGGTCCGGACGCTGACGGACGAGCTCTGCGCGGCGGCGGGCTTCGCGCCGCGGATCGCGTTCGAAGGCCAGGAGTCGGACACCGTCCGCGGCCTGGTGGCGGCCGGGCTCGGGGTGGCGCTGCTGCCGCGGTTCGGGCTGGGCAGCCCGGCGGGCGTGGCCGAGGTGCCGTTGTCGCCGCCGCCGTATCGGACGATCGGGCTGGCGTGGCGGGCGGACGAGCCGATGACCCCGGCGGTCACCGGCTTCCGCGAGCACGTCCTCGCGAGCCGTCAGCCCAGCGAAGCCGCCAGCTCCACCAGCGTCCGCGCCGCGAACCCGGTCGCCCCCGGGACCACTTCGTCGTAGTTCTTCTCCGACCGGGCCGGTCCCGCGATGTCCAGGTGCGCCCACGGCAGGCCCGCCGTGAACTCCCGCAGGAACAACGCCGCCGTGATGCCGCCCGGGCCGCCCGGGGTCTGGCGGACGTCGCCGAACTCGCCGCGGACGTTCTCCGCGTAGTCCTCCACCAGCGGCATCCGCCACCAGGCCTCGCCCACTCGCGAGCCGGCCGAAACGACCGCGGCGGCCAACGAGTCGTCCGAGGCGAACAGCCCGCCGGTGCGCAGGCCCAGCGAGACCTTCATCGCGCCGGTCAGCGTCGCCGCGTCGACCACGTAGTCCGGGGTGAACCGGCGGATCCCGTAGGCCAGCGCGTCCGCCAGGACCATCCGGCCCTCCGCGTCCGTGTTGCCGACCTCGGTCGTCTTGCCGCCGTAGTGCCGGACGATGTCGCCCGGGCGGTACGACGAGCCCGACACGTGGTTTTCCGCGCACGGGACCAGCGCCGTCACGCGGACCGGCAGGCCCAGCGCCGCGACGGCGCGGATCGCCGCGATCACCGCCGCGCCGCCCGCCATGTCCGTGCGCATCAGGTGCATGCCCTCGGCCGGCTTGATCGACAGGCCGCCCGTGTCGAACGTGATGCCCTTGCCGACCAGCAGCAGATGCGGCGCGGCCCCCGACGGCTTGTACGCCATCTCGATCAGCCGCGGCGGCCGCGCGGAACCGCCGCCGACCGCCAGGACGCCGCCGAAGCCCTCCGCCGCGAGCCACTTCTCGTCCCGCACCGTCACCTCGACGCGCGGCCCGGCCACGCGAGCGGCCGTGTCGGCCAGCCAGGCCGGCGTCTTCACGTTGGACGGGGTGTTCGCGAGGTCGCGGGTCAGCGCCGTCGCCGCGGCCAGCACCGAAGCGCGCGCGACCAGCTCGGGCAGCGCGGAGTCCTCCCCCACGAGCCGGACCGTCCGCACCGACGGCTTCGGGTCGTCGCCGGAGACCTTGTACCGGTAGCCACCCAGCAGGAGGCCCAGCACGAGCTCGGTGACGTGCTCGCCGGACGCCTCTTCGGGCAACGCCAGCTGCACCGCGCGGAACGCCTTGCCCCCACTCTGTGACATCCGAGGCTTCGCCTCGGGCCGGGGGCTCCGCCACCCGGACCCCCCAAAAGCCTCCAGGTCCTCGGCCAAGGCCGAATTCACCGCGCGGACCAGCGCCGCGCCGGTCTTGCGGTACTCCTTCGGCTCGCCGCCGCCCAGTCCGGCGACCCAGCGGGTCCCGTCGCCGGGCACCGTCTGCACGTCGCCCGCCTTGCCGGTGATCCGGACGCCCTCGATCTCCAACGGCTCGACGTCATCGTTGTCGGGCGCGGCCACCAGCCGGGCCGTCGGGACGCCGCGGCGGAGCTCCCCCGCGACCTCGATGTCGAGCAGAGTAGCCGGAACGGGCGGTAGCGGATTACGCACAGTGAGCAACCTTCGGGCGCAGAGGAACCGCGACCCCGGCCTCCGAAGGGAGACCGGGGTGCGACGGAAGGACGGATCGAGGGAGTCGGCTCAGCCGGTGACCTCCGCCAAAGCGGCGCCGAGGTCTTTCGCTTCTTCCGCGGAGAGTTCGACGACGAGTCGCCCACCACCCTCGAGCGGTACGCGCATCACGAGGCCCCGTCCCTCCTTAGTCACTTCGAGGGGACCATCTCCGGTCCGGGGCTTCATGGCCGCCATAGCGTGCTCCCTCCGTCTCAACCGGCGCGCCCGGGTCGCGCTCGCGTGAAAGCCAGCCGGGTCTGCTGTCCATTGTCCCTCATCAGCGGCCGGGCGCATCAGCGGAGGGGATCTTTTGCCGCCGTATCGGTGCTGGTATGCGGCCCGCGCGAGGTGAAAGACTCTCGGCCGACCGAAGTTTTCCGCGCAAGGAGAAGACGTGACCACATCCGACGTCCTGTTGACCGCCGACGCCGACGGGGTGCGCACCCTGACCCTCAACCGGCCGCAGGCGTACAACTCGCTGACCGTCGAGCTGAAGGAAGCACTGCTCGCGGCACTGCGCGAGGCGGCGGACGACAAGGGAGTCCGCGCGGTCGTGCTGACCGGATCGGGCAAGGCGTTCTGTGCCGGGCAGGACTTGAAGGAACACGTGGGGTTGCTGCAAGCGGGTGACCCCGCCCCGCTACACACCGTGAAGGAGCACTACAACCCGATCGTCAAGACGATCGCGGCGATGCCGAAGCCGGTGATCGCGGCGGTCAACGGCACCGCCGCCGGCGCCGGAGCGGCCTTCGCCTACGCCAGTGACCTGCGGATCGCCGCCGAGTCGTCGTCGTTCCTGATGGCCTTCGCCAACGTCGGGCTAGGCCCGGATTCGGGCGCGTCGTGGACGCTGCAGCGGCTGGTCGGCTACGGCCGCGCCGCTGAGCTGATGCTGCTGGCCCGGACCGTCGACGCGGCCGAGGCGCTGCGGCTCGGCCTGGTCGGCGAGGTCGTGCCGGACGCCGAACTCGCCGCCCGCGCCCAGCAGGTGGCGGCGAAGCTGGCGGCCGGGCCGACCGTCGCCTACGCGAAGATCAAGGGCGTGCTCAACCTGGCCGCGCAGTCGACGTTCGAAGAGGCGCTCGACGCCGAGGACGCCGCCCAGACCGCGCTCGGCGCGACGGCCGACCACTCCGAGGCCGTCGAGGCCTTCGTCGGCAAGCGCAAGCCGGCCTTCCAGGGCAAGTGACGCCGCGGCTGCTTCCGGGCTCAGAGCGCCCGGAAGCAGCCGGCGACGTGGTCGTCGACCATGCCGGTGGCCTGCATCAGCGCGTAGCAGGTCGTCGGGCCGAGGAAGACGAAGCCGCGCTTCTTCAGTTCCTTCGCCATCGCCTTGGACTCGGCGGTGATGGCCGGGACGTCGGACATCGACGCGGGGCGCTCGTGCGAGGCGGGCGCGAACGACCACAGCAGGTCGTCCAGCGGGGTATCGAGCGAAGCGATGGCCCGCGCGTTCGTGATCGCGGCCAGGATCTTCGCCCGGTTCCGCACGATCGACGCGTCCTGCATCAGCCGCTCGACGTCGGCGTCGCCGAACTTCGCCACCTTCGCCGGCTTGAACTGCTTGAACGCCTTCCGGAAGCCTTCGCGCTTGCGCAGGATCGTGATCCACGACAGCCCCGACTGGAACGACTCGAGGCACAGCCGCTCGTACAGCTCGTCCTGGCCGTGGAGCGGGACGCCCCACTCCTTGTCGTGGTACTCGGCGTAGTCCGGGGTCGAATTGCCCCAGCCGCACCGCGAGACGCCGTCGGCGCCGATCAGCTCACTCATCCCCGCCCACCGAATAGTTCTCCGCGAACCGCGCGAACCGCCGCAGCGACTGGCGCACCCCCAGTGCGAACACCGGCCGCACGACCGGCCAGCCGAGCCGGCCCAGCGGGCCGAACGGCAGCCGCAGGTGCTCGGCCCAGACGAACGTCGAGCGCGTCGCGCCCTTCGGCACCACCTGGAACACGCCGGTGCCGGCCACGAAGCTGCCGAGGTGCCGGACCCCGCACCGGACCGGCGGCTCCCAGCTGGTGATCTCCATGGTGTCGGTGAAGCCGAGGCCGGCCACCCCGGTGAACGCCGACAACCGCGAGCCGACGCTGCGGCCGTTGCCCTCGATCACCTCGACCTCGGTGCCGAGCATCCACTCGCCCTGGCGCGCCCAGTCCGTCAGCGCGAGCCAGGTCGTCCCCGCCGGGGCGCGGACGTCGACCGAGAGGATCAGGTCCGTCACGGGGCGGCCTCGGACGAACTCTCCCGCTCGCGTTCGCGCTGCTCCAGCTCGGTCACGCGGGCGCGCAGCTCGTCGAGCTCGACGCCGAGGCGCCGCATCACCCAGTCCACTTCGGACATCTTGTAGCCGCGCAGCACCAGCTGGAACCGGACGTCGGCCAGGTCCTCGCCGGTGATGTCCTCGGCGGGCAGGCGGGTGGGCGAGCTGCCCGGCGGCAGCGGGGCGAGCTCCTCACCCCGGCCGAACACCACCGCGGCGAGCAGGAACACCACGGCCGCCACCAGCAGCATGACTACGAGGTAGATCAGCGCGGTCGTCACGCGACGATCGTGGCATACCCACCCCAGGAACGTCTCGCGAGCACGACGAGCCGGATCGAAAGCAGCACCCAGGCGATCATCAACAGCACGCACGGGACGCTCAAGAACAGCCGCGAGACGTCGACGAAACCGGTCGAGCCGATGACCAGCCCGACCGAGGCGAGGTTGATGCCGACGGCCAGCGCGATCAGGCCGCCACAGAACCGGGCGAGCCGGACGGCGTCGAGGCGGCGGCTGAGCCAGCGGGTGCCGAGCAGGGCGATCAGGCCGATCACCGGCACCACGAAGACGGCACCGTGGGTGGCGTGGGCGATCACCTTGTACCACTCCGGTGTGGGCGTCGACAGCTTTGTCCACTCGCCGAAAGTGAGGATGCGGGCGTAGTCCCACGCGATCTGCATCGCCGGGACGCCCAGCACGAGCTTCCACAGCGTGCGGACGCCGCTGAGCATGCCCAGCTCGGCCTGGTAGTCGCGGGCGACGACGGCCGCCGGGCCGAAGTCGGCGACCGCCCGGCGCTGCGCGTCCTCCTCGCTCCAGCCGCCCGCGCGGTAGGCGTCGGCGGCGTCGTGCAGCCCGTCGCGAGCCTCTTCGAGCAGGTCGGCCTTGAAGCGGCCGCAGCCGTGCAGCCTGCGGTCCAGCTCCCCCAGATACGCGTCGATCATGCTTCCAGCACTCCCCCGATGACCGCGGTGAACTCCCGCCACTCCACGCGTTCGGCCTGCAGGGCCTGCTCGCCGGAGCGGGTGAGCCGGTAGGTCCGCCGCTTGCGGCCGGACACGACGTCCCATTCGCTGGCCAGCCAGCCGGCCCGCTCGAGCCGGCGCAGGGCCGGGTACACGGTGCCGGTCGGCAGGTCGAGCGCGCCGTCGGTGCGCAGCTGGAGCGCTTCGATGATCGCGTAGCCGTGCAGTTTCCGGCCGTCGAGCACGGCCAGCAGCAACGCGTCGAGGTGGCCGCGCAGGGTGTCCGCCTTCATGGGTACGCAGCCTACACCTCGACTGGCTACATGTAGGCAGGCTATGTGTAGCCTGTCTACATGAACGCACTCCCGGTCGCGAGACTCCAGTTCGCGACGACGACCTCGTTCCACTTCCTGTTCGTGCTGCTCACGCTGGGGCTGGTCACGCTGGTGGCCGTGATGCAGACGCGCTGGACGCTCGGCGGCAAGCCCGAGCTCCTGCGGATGACGCGGTTCTGGGGCCGCCTGTACGTGATCAACTACGCGCTCGGGATCGTCACCGGCATCGTGATGGAGTTCCAGTTCGGGCTGACCTGGACCGGCCTGTCGGCCTTCGCCGGCGACGTCTTCGGTGCGCCGCTGGCCATCGAGACACTGGTCGCGTTCTTCCTCGAATCGACCTTCCTCGGCCTGTGGATCTTCGGCTTCGGGCGGCTGCCCCGGTGGCTGCACCTGACGCTGATCTGGCTGGTCACGCTGACCGCGTACGCCTCGGCGCTGTTCATCATGCTGGCCAACTCGTTCCTGCAGAACCCGGTCGGCAGCCACGTCGAGGGCGGCACGCTGCGCCTCGACGACTTCGGCGCGCTGTTCACCAACCCGGCGCTGGTCGCGTCCCTGCCACACGTGCTCGGCGCCGCGCTGGTGACCGGCGGGTTCTTCGTCGTCGGTGTCAGCGCGTGGCACTTCCTCAAGCGCACCACCGAGGTGGAGTTCTTCCGCCGCTCGATGCGGCTCGGCGTGGTGGCCGCGCTCGCCGGGTCGATCTTCGTGGTCAACCAGGGGTTCGCGCAGTTCGGGGAGCTGAAGACGTACCAGCCGGACAAGCTCGGCATGAGTGTCGTCGGCGCGCCGCTGGGCGCCATGATCGGGCTCGGGTTCCTCATGTTCCTCTGCTCGATCGCCGGCACGGTCCTGCTGATCCGGAACTGGGTGACGCGGGCCCGGTTCCTGCACTACCTGATGGTCGCGGCGATCCCGCTGCCGTTCGTGGCCGCGATCCTCGGCTGGCTGGTGCGCGAGCTCGGCCGCCAGCCGTGGCTGGTCTGGGGGAAGCTGCGGACCGCCGACGCGATCGCGGACGTCCCCGCCGGCCAGATCCTGTTCTCCTTCATCGCTTTCTCACTGCTGTTCGCCGCGCTCGCGGTGGCCGACTGGGTGCTCCTGGCGCGGGTCGCCAAGCGCGGCCCGGACCCGGCCGAAGCGGCCGCCGAACTGCCCGTCCTGAGCGGAGTCTGACCGATGGCGACTTTCTGGTGGTGTGTGCTCGGCCTGCTGACCTGCGGGTACTTCGCGCTCGCGGGGTACGACTACGGCGTCGGCATGCTCCTTCCCGGCTTCGAGTCCGGCGAACGGCGGCGACGGCAGACGCTCGGCGCGCTCGGGCCGTTCTTCCTGGCCAACGAGGTGTGGCTGGTGGCGGCCGTCGGCCTGCTGTTCGGCGCGTTCCCGCACCTGGAGGAGAAGGTGTTCGCCGGGGCGTACGTCCTGGTCGTGACGCTGCTGCTCGGCCTGACGACGTTCACCGCGTCGATGCAGCTGCGCAGCCGCCGCCCGGACGCCCGCCGCGGCGCCTGGACGGCGGGCATCGTCGGCGGCGCGCTGGTGACGGCGCTGTCGTGGGGCCTGTTCCTCGGCAACCTGGTGCTCGGGCTGCCGCTGTCGCCCGACGGCTCGCCTTCGGGGGACGTGCTCGCGTTGTTTTCGCCCTACGCCGCGTTGTGGGGGCTCGGGTTCGTCGCGCTGTTCTGCTGGCAGGGCGCGGCTTTCCTGGCGGTGCGGGGGCCGGCCGAGCTGACCGGCCGCGCGGTGCGCCTGGCCCGCGCGTTCTCCGCACCGGTGTTCACGTTCCTGGTGATCGCCACGGCGTGGGGCGTCTTCGCGCTGGACGGCGTCCGCGGGTTCGGCGCGGCCGTAGCCGGGGTGGCCTTCGCGGCTTTCGCCGTCGCCCGGCTCGGGCTGGCGGCGCGGCGGTACCGGGTCGCGCTCGTCGGGTCGATGGTGCTTTCGGCCTGTCCGGCGCTGCTCGCCGGGACCCTGCGGTTCCCGGCTGTGCTGACTGCTCCGGGGTACGCGCTGACGGCCGGCCAGGCGGCGACGGCGCCGGAGACGTTCGCGGTGCTGGCCTGGTTCGCGCCCCCCGCGTTGCTGGTGCTGCTGGTGGTGCAGTGGCTGACCTGGCGTGCGCACCGCCGTCCCGTCGACCAGCGCTCGCTGCTGCACTTCTAGGGAGACGCCGTGCCTGCGTTACCCGGACTCCGGCGGTACCTCAACGTGCTGAGCCTGCTCGGCGTGCTCACCGCGTTTTCCGTGCTCCTGCAAGCCGAAGGGCTCGCCACGCTGCTCACCGGCGGCGGGGTTTCGCTGCCGCTACTTGTGGCCATCGCCGCACGAGCGGGGCTTTCCTGGGGCCACGGTGTCCTCAGTGGACGGTTTGCCGTGTCGGTCCGCGATGCCCTGCGACAACGGCTGCTCAGGTCGGCTTCGGACCGCGCGGGCGTCGTCGCGACACAGGTGACGCGCGGTGTCGACGCCACGGACAGCTACCTGACCGGGTACCTGCCTTCGCTGGTCGTGTCGGTGGTGGTGCCGGCCGCGGTGATCGTGCGGCTGTTCACCGCGGACCTGGTCTCCGCGCTCGTCGTGGTCGTCACCTTGCCGCTGATCCCGGTGTTCGCCGTCCTGGTCGGTAAACAGGCCAAGGCGTCCGTCCAGTGGGAGCTGCTGACGAAGCTGGGCGGGCATTTCCTGGACGTCGTGCGCGGGCTGGGGACGTTGAAGGTGTTCGGCCGGGCGGCCGCGCAGGCGGCGACGGTCCGTTCCATGGCGTCCGCCCACGCGGACGCGACCATGAAGACGCTGCGGGTGGCGTTCCTCTCGGCGCTGGTGCTGGAGCTGGTGGCGACGCTTTCGGTCGCGCTGGTCGCGGTGCCAATCGGGTTCCGGCTGCTTTCGGGCGACCTGGACGCGCGTTCGGCGCTGCTGATCCTGGTGCTGACGCCCGAGGCGTACCTGCCGCTGCGGGCGGCGGGCGCGAAGTTCCACGCGGCGGCGGAGGGGCTGACGGCCTTGCGGGAGGCCCTGTCCGCTCCGGTGGTTTCTCCGCGTTCCGCGGTTTCCGCGCGGCGACGGGGGGCGCCTTCGCTGGTCTTGGAACGGGTCTCCGTTTCCTACGAAGGTGTTCCCGCGTTGTCCGAAGTGGACTTGGCGGTGCCTGCCGGATCGCGGATCGCGGTCGTGGGGCCGAGCGGCTCGGGCAAGAGCACGCTGCTGGCGGTGCTGCTGGGATTCGTGCCGCCCAGTTCGGGCCGGGTGCTGGTGGACGGGGTCGACCTGCGGTCGCTGGCACCGGCGGCCTGGCTGGAAGACGTCGCTTGGGTCCCGCAGCGACCGACGTTGTTCCGGGGGTCGCTGGCTTCGAACATCGCCCTGGGCCTGCCGTCGGCGGACGTCCCGTTCGCGGCCCGCGCGGCGGCGCTGGACTCCCTGGCGGCCGGGTTGCCGCAGGGGTTCGAGACGCCGGTGGGCGAGGTGGTGTCGGCCGGCCAGCGGCAGCGGATCGGCTTGGCCCGTGCGCTGGCGCGGACCTCGGCGGGGCTGGTGCTGCTGGACGAACCGACCGCCCGGCTGGATTCCCGGACCGAGGACGCCGTCCTGTCGGCCACCCGGCGGTTGCTGCCGGGCCGCACGGCGGTCCTGGTGGCCCACCGCCCGGCGATGGTCTCGCTGGCGGACCGGGTGATCGAACTCCGCGGCGGCCGGGTTCGCCCGGAGGTGGCCGCGTGAGCACCTGGGCCTTCTCCCGCAAAGACCTGATCCGCCTGCTTCGCGCCGCCCTCCTCGGAGCGGCCGCCGAACTCGCCGCCCTCGCGCTCATGGCCACCGCCGCCTGGCTGCTGCTCCGCGCCGCCGAGCGGCCCCCGCTCGCCGCGCTCACCGTCGCCATCGTCGCCGTCCGCACCCTCGCCCTGCTGCGCGGTGGCCTGCGGTACGCCGAACGGCTCGCCGGGCACGAGGTCGTCCTGCGCTGGCTCGGCTCGCTGAGAACCCGTGTTTACCAAGCTCTCTTGCCCGGAACCCGGTACTCCGGCGGCGATCTGGTCACCCGGCTGGTGTCCGATGTGGACGCACTGCAGGACGCCGTCCTGCGGTGGCTCCTGCCCGCCGGGGTCGCCGCGATCGTGGGCACCGCGGCGGTCGCCGTCACCGCCACCGCGTCGATGCCGGCGGCCGCAACGCTCGCCGCCGGGCTGCTCACCGCCGGAGCCCTGCTCCCGTGGCTGGTCATCCGCCGCACCACCGAGGCCGCCCGGGCAAGCGCCCCGAACCGGGCCGAACTCGCCGAACGAGCCGTCGAGCTCGTCACCGGGCACCGGGAACTCCTCGCCGCCGGCGCACTCGAAGAACACCAGCGAAGAGCCGTGGACGTCGTGCACCGGATCACCGCCGGTGAGCGGGCGGCCGCCGGCCGGACGGCCCTGCTCACCGCCACCGGGGTGCTCGTCCAGCTGGTCACCGCCGTCGGCGTCGGGCTGCTCTGCCGTGCCTCGGTGCCCTGGACGGCCGCGCTCACCCTCGCCGCCATGACGGCCTTCGAGGTCGTCCTCCCGCTGATCGGGGCCGCCGCGCGGGTTCCGGAGATCCGCGCCGCCGCCTCCCGGGTGCGCGCCGTGCTGGACGAACCCGCCGTCCCGGCCGGGACCCGCACCGCCCGGGCAGGCCGCTTCCGGCTGGAGCAAGCCGGCGTGCGCCACCCCGGGCGGGCCCCGGTGCTCCGGGACGTCGACCTCGACCTGCCGCCGGGCAAGCGCGTCGGGATCCTCGGCCCCAGCGGTGCCGGGAAGACGACCCTCCTGCGTCTCCTGCTCGGCAGCCAGCCCCCGACCGAAGGCCGGGTGACGCTCGACGGCCACCCGCTCGGCGAGTACGCCGACCTGCCGAAGATCATCTCGGGTGCCGAAGCCGACGCGCACGTCTTCCACACGACCGTCCGCGAAAACCTCCTGCTCGCCAAACCGGACGCAACCGACGAAGAACTGGCGGGCGCCTGCGAAACCGCCGGATTCGACCTGGCCCTCGACCGCGAGACCGGCCCGGACGGCGACGCGCTGTCCGGCGGTCAGCGCCAGCGGCTGATCCTGGCCCGGGCCGTCCTGGCCGCCCCGGCGGTCCTCGTGCTCGACGAGCCCGTCGAAGGCCTCGATCCCGCCCACGGCGACGCCGTCCTGAAGCGCGTTCTCGCGGAGGCGAGGGGCAGCGTGGTGCTCGTCACCCACCGTCCCGAGCACCTCGACGGCTTCGACGAGGTCATCACCCTCGAGGACGGGCGAGCACTTCCCGCATCGGCGGCCGGTCGGCGACGCGGACGTCCGTGACGTCCGGCAGCCACTCCCCGTCCACCGGCACGAACTGCGTGAACGGCGCGTCGGCGGCCAGGACGCCGCAGCGGTCCAAAGCCGTGCCGAGGATCTGGCGGGACATCACCCCGAGCTGGGCCAGCGAGCGGTTCCGGTGCTTGCGGACACCCAGGTTGACCTGCGCGAGCCCGTCGAGGCCGTACCGCGCTTCGGCGTCGAGCAGCAGCCCGATTTCGACGCCGTAGCCGGCGGCGAACGGCACCGACTCGAGGAACGCGCGCGTGCCCGCGTACTCGCCGCCGAGGGGCTGGATCAGCCCGCCGAGGGCGGGTCGCAACGCCGAGAGCACCGGCCGCGCCAGCAGCTCGGTGACGCGCCCGCCGCCGCTGCTCTCCAGCCGCAGCGGACGGCGGTAGAAGCCCTTGACCAGGTGGACGCCGCTTTCGCAGACCAGCGGCCCGAGCAGCGACGGCACGAACGCCGGGTCCGGCTCGACCAGATCGGAGTCGAGGAAGACGACGAGGTCGCCGCTGGTCGCGGCCAGCGAACGCCACAGCACCTCGCCCTTGCCCGGCACCGGCGGCAGGTCCGGCAGGACGTCCTCGCGGCGGACCACCCGCGCCCCCGCGGCCGCGGCGGTTTCGGCGGTCGCGTCGGCGGAACCCGAGTCCATGACGATCAGCTCGTCGACGACCGAGCCGAGAAGCGGGCGGACCGACGCGACGACGTCACCCACGGTCTCCTCTTCGTCCAGTGCCGGTAGCACCACCGAAACCGTCCGGTCACCCTTCGCGGCCACGATGTCCGCGGGTGTCCACCCAGGCTCCTGCCACGTACGCCGCTCGAACCAACTCACGAGTAACGATCGTGCCATGCTGGGGGCACCGCCACCGAAGAGGAGGACCACTTGATCGCGCTGCTTGTCCGGTTCGTGCTGGGACCGCTCGTCCGGGCGGTGTACCGGCCCGCGGTGCACGGCGTGGAGAACGTGCCGCTCAGCGGCCCGGTGCTCCTGGCGGCCAACCACCGCGCCGCCCTCGACACCGGCGTGATCACCTTCGCGACCCCGCGGCAGGTCAAGTTCCTCGGCAAGGCGGAGTACTTCGCCGGCAAGGGCCTCAAGGGCAAGGCGCTGGCCGGGTTCCTCGGCGGCCTCGGCTACGTCCCGGTCGAGCGCGGCAACGCCCAGGCCGGGCTCGCCGCTCTGGAGGCCGCCCGCAAGGTGCTCGACGCGGGCGGCGTCTTCGCGATCTACCCCGAGGGCACCCGGTCACTGGACGGCCGGCTGCACCGCGGCCACACCGGTGTCGGGGCGCTGGCCCTGGCGACCGGCGCGAAGGTGGTGCCGGTCGCGCTGACCGGCACCGAGAACCTCCAGCCGAAGGGCGCCCGCATCCCGCGCCTGGCGAAGATCGGCATCACGTTCGGCAAGCCGCTGGACTTCTCGCGCTACGAAGGCCAGGACTACGCGCCCGCCATCCGCCGGTCGGTCACCGACGAGGTGATGTACGCGATCCTGGAGCTCTCCGGCCAGGAGTACGTCGACACCTACCACAAGCGGCCGAGCGAAGGCGTGGCCTGAGCGTCAGCCGAGCACCTTCACGACGACCTGCTCGTGGTCGGCCGTGTACGCCAGGTACTCGAACTTGATCCCGGCCTGCTCGACGTGCTCCAGCCACGCCCGGTGCTCGTGCTCCTGCCAGCCGGAGTAGTTGAAGTACTCGTCGAACACGACGATCGAGCCCGGCCGCAGGCGCGGGCCGACCAGTTCGAGGACGGTCTTCGTCGAGGAGTACAGGTCACAGTCGACGTGCAGCAGGTCCACCGGACCGGGGTGCGCCTCGAGGAAGCCGGGGAGCACGTCGTCGAACCAGCCGACGACCAGCTCGGCACCCGGCACGTCGGGCAGGCTGTCCATGTCGAACGTCCCGGCGGGGTAGCCCGCGCGCCACGTTTCCGGCAGCCCTTCGAACGAATCGAAGCCGTACACCGACTCGCCGCCGCGGGCCTGGGCGATGATCTTCAACGTGGTGCCCGAATACACGCCGAACTCGAGCGCCAGGCCACCTTCGGGAGCGAGTGACAGGCCGTATTCGAGCGTGCTGTGCGGCGACGGGAACGGACGGGCGGTCTTCATGTGGTCCCGGACGAACGCGGCACTGCGCTGCGCCGCCTCGGTCTCCCCCGCGAACTCCAGGTCACGGCGGACGCGGTGCTCGACGTGGCTGATGTGCTCGATCACCCGCTCGACCACCCGCTCGGTCTGGACGCCGGCCTCCGCGGGCAGCTGCCGCCGCAGCTCGGCGACCTCCTGGCTCAGGTCGTCCAGTCTGGCCGACTGCTCGGCGAAGTGCCGGCCGACCGCTTCTTCGACCGCCCGTGCGACCTTGTCACGCAGGGAACGGCGAAGCCGGTCGGCGCGCAGGCTCCGGCGAATGAGGTCGCGCATGCAATGTCCTTCCGATCCGCGTCCAGGCCGTGGCCCGCGACGCTCACACCCTCATCGATGAGGGCAGCAGAGTACGCATGATCCGGCGGCAGGGCTCTTCGACGAACCTGTACACCAGGTGGGCACTCAGCACCGCCAGCCCGATCGCCACGAGCACGGTAGTGCGGAACGGCCAGCTCTGCCACCCGGACAGCTGTTCGGGGATGGCGAGCTTCGAGTAGATCATCTTGCGCGCCAGGTCGAGGAACAGCCAGTGCACCATGTACAGCGAGAAGGAGATCTTCCCACCCCACACCAGCACCCGGCTGGCCAGCAGCCTGGTCGCCGGGTCCCGGCGGCTGACCGCGAGCGAACCGATCAGCAGCAGGAACAGCGGCACCACGACCACGGTCTCGGTCGAGCCCCACATGAGGTGGCCGTTGATCCGCCAGTCCTGGTCGAAGCGGAACCTCGGCGCCGGGTCCCACCGCTGCACGGCGTAGACGACCACGACGATCGCCACCAGGATCGTGGTCGGCTTCAGGAACCAGGGCAGCTTCACGGTCGAACCGTGCCGCATCACCAGCAGGGCGACTACCGCGCCCGCGAAGAACTCGGTGAGCACCCGCAACGGGACGATCCCCGCGACGATGGTGTCGCCGTTCCACAGCAGGTCGCTGCCGTCCTGGAAGCCCGTGCCGATGACCACCATCGGCACCGTGAGCACTCCGGCCGTCACCAGCAGCGCCCGGGAGCTGACGTGGACGAGCATCCGGGCCAGGATCACCACCAGCACGGTGAAGACCAGGTAGGCCAGCCATTCGGCGCTCAGCGACCAGTCGACCGGGTTCCAGTCGTGGTGGGCCGTGCTCCAGGCGTGCACCAGGAACACGTGCGACAGGAAGCGGGACGGGTCCAACGCGGCCTGCAGCCGGCCGTCGTTGTTCGCCTCCACCGAGAAAGCGTGGTAGGCGCCCCACACGAGCAGCATGAAGAACAGCACCGGCCAGATCCGGGACAGCCGCAGCCACAGGAAGCCGGCCATCTTCTTCGGTCCCCAGTTCTCGGCCATCCGGTCGAGGTGGGTCAAGGTCAGGATGAAGCCGCTGAGCACGAAGAACAGGTCCACCCCGAGGTAGCCCACGTTGAAGACGGGGACCAGCGGGTACAGGAACCCGAACGCCTTCAGCAGCTCCGGCCGGAAGTGGAAGGTGAGCACCCACAACGCGGCGACCGCGCGGATGCCGGTGAGCTGGCCGATGTGCGCGACCGGCCCGCGCCGCGCGGGCTTTTCGGCGGTCTTCGGCGCGGCGGCGCCGTCGACGACCACCGACGAGGCCGCGGCCGGGGGCACCGTCAGCACACGGCCGTTGTCTGCGTCCATCGTCGGGCTTCCTTCGCGTTCCGGGTGTTCGATCTGGGCCGGCGAGCCGGGCCGGGTCACTTCCGGCCGACCACGGAGAACACCACGCGTCCCGGTGCGCTCATCGACAGGTTCCCCGCCTGCAGCGGCCGTCCGGCCAGCTTGACGGACGGTTCCTGCGGCGCCGAGACCATCAGCGGCGCGTCGCTGTGCGTCCAGGGCAGCCGGAAGGCCTCGCCGTCGAGACTGACGTTCAGGTCGTCCGGCTTGAAGAGGAATCCCCACGCGCGCTCGGCCAGCGACTGTTCCGGGTACACCCGGGCGACGACCACGCCGTCGGCGGCCGTGGGCACCGGGACGGACTGCCCGGCGGCCAGGTGCGTGCTGGACAGCTCCCGCTCGGCGCCGCACCGGTTCGGGCCGCGCTCGAGCAGCTGCCAGCGATCCGTGGAGTCGACCAGGGTGTACCGGCAGGTCTCGGCGAGCTCCGTCCGCGGCGGGTCCCAGAGCGCGAACCGGCCGTCGAGCGTGATCCGGGTGTTCTCGCGGATGACGAACCGGGGCGCGTTGACGTCGTCGGCGATCCAGGACTCGTTCATCTTGTCGAGCAGCTCGGTGTAGGCGCCGTAGTTCAGCAGCGTCGGCGGGATCGCCGGGGTCAGCCCGTAGGTCCAGGCGATGGCCTGGTCGAACGGCTCGGAGCGGACCGGCTGCGTGCCGATCCGGGTCAGGAACCGCTGCGGGATGTCGGTGCGCTTGCGCAGCTCCGCCCGCGCGTCCTCCTGGACGGCGTCCCGGTGTGAGCCGGACGCGACGATCGTGGCCCCGTCGGCGAAGGTGTGCAGCGAGTGGACCGGGTCGATCGTCCACAGGCCGCCGCCGAAGCTGGCCGCCTGGGCCAGCAGCGAGACGGCCGCGACCATCGCCAGCACCGCGCTGCGCTGCAGCACGGCGAACAGCACGCCGAGCGCGAACAGCACGGCGAAGTACTGCGCGGAGTGCGAGTCGTGCCGCACGAAACCCTGTTTGAACAGCAGCCAGCCGGCGGCGAGCAGGCCCAGCCACAGGGGCCAGCGCCAGCCGTCCACCTTGATCCGGGCCACGCCGACGGCCAGCACGATCGTCACCGCGGCGGCGACCAGGTACTCCCACGCGCTGTTCGTCGGCTCGAGGCCCATCGACTGCGCGTGCCCGCTGCCGACCGAGAGCGCGCGGACGACGTACTGCACCACCTGCGTCGGCGGCTGCCCCGCGACGATCCAGAGCAGGACCAGGCCGACCACACCGGACACCGCGAACTCCGCGAACTCCCGCAGCCGCCGGCCGGGCCGGACGAGCACCGCGCCGAGCACGATGGGGCCGCACATCAGCCCGACCGAGAACTTGGTCAGCAGCATGGCCGCGGTCACCAGGCCCATCACCACCGGGAACGCGCGTTCCGCCCACTTCGGCAGCAGGCCGAGGGCGTGGCAGACGGCCAGCACCGCGACGAACCCGGGCGTGGCGGTGATGACGCCGGTGAGGGGCACGATGCTGAAGCTCACCGCGAGCGCCCCGCAGGCCACCCACGCCCACCGGGTGCCGATCCGGCCCTGGAACGCCTGGAAGCAGGCGGCCAGGCAGCCGGTCGTGAACACGAACCAGAAGAGGAAGCCGACGGCCACCTCGGCCCGGACGGTGGTGGACGGGATCGCCAGGAAGTACAGCGGCCCGTAGGTCGTCGCGATCCGGTCGCCGAAGCTCAGGCCGAAGTGCCGCGCCATCGCGATCAGCAGCCCGTAGTCGTAGTCGCCCTTGGGTTCGATGGGCGAGAACGCCGGCAGCTGCCAGGTGAGGATGGTGAGCAGCCCGCTGATCAGGAGCGTGGCCCGCGAGGGGGCCTCGACCACGAGACGCCAAGCGCGGAACCGGTCACCGAGCTTGCGCGACCCGGTGTCCCCGGCAGCTTCCCCGCCGGCCGGCCCGACGTCCTGGCCGGTCACCGGCGCCGGGTCCTTGACCAGGTCTTTCATCGTGGTTCTCCTGAACGACGGGCACGACTCGCGCGGCAACGGCCGCGGGGCGGATCCGAGCTGGGCTTAGAGCACCGAACGCGGCAGCTTCGGCTTCGGGTCGAACTTCACACCGCGCAACAGGCTCTTCACGATGCGCAGCCGCAGCGCGCGGGAAACGTGTCCCTGCGCCATGCCCCGGAGCACGCGGACGGCGAACCCGGCGGCCGCGAACGGGTTTTCGTGGTGCAGCCGGTAGGACAGTTCGTTGCGGGCGCCGTACTCGTACTTCCAGACGTTCTGGTGGTTGATCTGGCCGAAGTTCACCCCGCGGTTCTCCGGGAGGTCGTGCACGACGACGCTGGTCAGCACCTGGACGCCGGGCGCGGCCCGGGAGATGCGCAGGGTGTACTCCATGTCGTCGAACCAGATGAAGTACTCGGTCAGCGGCAGCCCGAAGCGGGTCAGCGCCCAGCGCGGGACCAGCACGGACACGAACGAGCAGTGGTTGACGAGCACCGCCTGCTGCCCGAGCGAGAGCAGCCGCCCCCAGTCCCAGGTCGTGCCGGGGTTGTTCATCTCGCAGATGCCGCCGTCGGTCCACTTCACCACGGAGCAGGCGAAGGGCATCTGGTGGCCGAGGGTCTGCTCGGCCTTGTCGAGGCCGTTGACCAGCTCTTCGAGGGCGTCCGGCCGCGGGTAGCAGTCGTCGTCCATGATCCACAGGAAGTCGGCGCCCAGCTCGTAGCCCTTGGCCATGCCCGCCGAGAAGCCGCCGGCGCCGCCGGTGTTCTCGGACAGGCTCAGCACGGTGACCCGCGGGTCGGTCGCGTACGACGCGAGCAGCGCGTCGGTGCCGTCGGTCGACGCGTTGTCGACGACCACGACCCACTCGGGCGCGTGACTCTGGGCGAGGACATGGTCGAGCACCTTGCGGAGCTTGTCCTTGCGGTTGAAGGTGACGACGACCGCGGCGACCTTGTTCACTGCTTCTTCCACCCTTGGTACAGGTCCGTGGCCCAGGCGCTGGCCTTGGGCAGCTTGGCGAAGGCCTCGTTCTTGGCGGCCTGTTCCTCGAACCAGCGCTTGCGCTGTTCCGGCGAAGACATCATGGTCCGGATCTTCTCGGCCGCCTGCCGCACGAAAGCGTACGGGTGCCGCGGGCACAGCAGTCCCTCGGGGACCACCGAAGCCTGCGAGCCCACGTCGGACGAGACCACCGGGACCCCGGCGGCGGTGGCCTCGAAGGTCGTCAGGGTCAGGCCCTCGTTCTCCGAGGTGACGACCAGGACGTCGGTCTCGGCCAGCGTGTCCTTGACCGGGTGGTCCGCCGCGCGGACCTCGAGCACGTCGGTCAGGCCCAGCCGGCCGCGCAGGGCGTGCACCTCGTCGGCGAGCTCGCCCTCGCCCTGGATGATGAACCGCACCGGGACCGGCGACGACTTCTTGAGCTCGGCGGCGAGCTTCATGAACACGTGCGGCCGCTTCTGCTGGTGGAAGCGCCCGATGTAGCTCACCGTGAACGGCGTGGACTTCGCCTCGGCTTCGACGGTGTCCGGGGTGATCCCGGCGGTGGTGGCGTTCGCCAGGGTGGCGAGGACCACCTTGTCCGCCGCGATGCCCTGCCGGTGGACGAGGTAGTCGCGCAGCTGCGGGGAGATCACGTGGTGCTGGTCGATCATCGCCGAGACCTGGACGGCGTGGTCGACGAAACCGCCGGTCCGCCACTCCAGGACGTGCTGCGAATCGACGACCGGGACGTCCGGCCAGACCGACTTCACCCAGGACAGCCGGTCGTAGAGCCAGGTGTTGTGGTGCACGTGGATGCCGCGGATGTCGAAGGCCGCGAACAGCCCGCTGAACAAGGCGGCATCGGTGCCCAGCTTGATCGGGTGGGTGATCGGGATGATCACCGTGTCATTGAACTCGGGCCGGGTGATCCACGGGTGGGCCGAGTCCCGGTCGGTGACGACGATCGGGACGAAGCCGGCTTCCTTGGCCAGCTGGATGCAGTCCAGCGCCCAGCGCTCCGCGCCGCCGAGCTCGAGCCAGTGCAGGCCGAACAGGATGGCGGGCCGGGTGGTGGTGGCCGCGCGGTGGTAGTTCGTGTTGCCGGCGACCGGCAGCCGCCGCGGCAGCTGCGCCGACCGCATGCGCCGCTCGACGACGTCGGTGCGCAGCTGGCGCAGGTGGTCGTACTGGAACGGGACCCGCGAGCGGACCAGCTTCTTGGCCTTGCCGATCGGGCCGTTGAGCTGCTGGTAGGCGTTCTGCACCACCGGCTTGCCGCCGACGTCGATGACGAGGTCCACGAACCCGTCCGGAGCGTGCGTGCCGGATTCGGGAGCGACCAGGCTGCGCACGATCACCGAACCGACCGACTCGCGGTCCTGGGTCCAGCCGATGTGCAGGCAGCGCTCGTCGGTCAGCGACGGGTAGCCCAGGTGCAGCGCCCGGACGACGGTCAGGCGCAGTGTCGCGCCGCGTCGCACCAGCGAGTGGTAGTTGGCCGCGCCGATGACCAACCGGCGTTCCCGCTCGTCGAGGGCACCATCCCCGACGAGACCGACACCACGGTCTTCGACCACTTCGAACGTCTCAGCCAGCAAATCGGTACTCACGCCCGCCCCATCAGTCTGTTTCCCTTTCGGAAAGCTCTGACCAACCACGAAACATTGCTGCTCCACGAAGCTGGCCGAAATCGGTTCATCCGGCTTCGGGCAAGCGCCTGACTGACCCCCGACGGCGCTACGCAGAACCACACTATAGGGGTCAAAAGTCACCCATCTGCACGCGGGTTCCCGTTGCGCAGGGTGACAGGAGATTCAGCTCACCAAACCAGCAGGATGCTACCGGAATGGGCCGGCGGCTCGTTTCCGGCTGCCGAACCGGGCGCCTCGGCCCGTCCACCCGGGGCCGCCACCCACGGCGTCCGCAGGTCGGGACCGCCCTGCCCGCCGGCGCGTGAGGGAACCGAGACCCGACGCGTCGGCGGCCGGCACACCGCGCCCCGGAGTCCGGCACTTTTGTTGCCGTAGGACAACTTACGCAGATTTAAAGCGCACGAATTGCACAACACCGTTGCGGAAACATGACGGCAACCTCGGCGAATCATCGCCGAGGCGGCCGGCCCGGAGCCTGGGGTTCCGGCCCGGCCGGCGACCCCGGCCACGCCCCTCAGATCCCCGGCGCTTCCTTCGCCCACTTCGGCGGCGCGGGCGGCTCGTACGTTTCGAACCGGTCGAGCAGGGCGGCCGGGTCGGCGTCGGCGAGCAGGAGCTGCCGGTAGCCGTCCTTGAGGAAGCCCTCGGTGACCATGTGGTCGGCGAACGTCATCAGGGGCGCGTAGTACCCGTCGACGTCGACCAGGCCGATCGGCTTGCCGTGCAGGCCGAGCTGGGCCCACGTCCAGACCTCGAACAGCTCTTCCAGGGTGCCCGCGCCGCCCGGCAGCGCGAGGAAGCCGTCGGAGAGGGCCGCCATCTTGGCCTTGCGCTCGTGCATGTCCGCGACGACGTGCAGCTCGGTCAGCCCGGCGTGCGCGATCTCGACGCTGGAGAGCGCCTCCGGGATGACGCCGATCACCTCGCCGCCCGCGGCCAGCGCGGCGTCGGCGACCACGCCCATCGTGCCGACGCTCGCGCCGCCGTAGACCAGGCCGATGCCGCGCTGGGCCAGCAGCTTCCCGAGCGCGGCCGCCTGCTCGGCGTAGCGCGGCGAGATGCCCATCGACGACCCGCAGAAGACACAGATCCGCCGCATCAGTGCGTGTCCTCCCACGCCTGGTAGGACTCCTGCACCACGCGGACGGCGTCGTCGATGTCGTCGGTGACGTGCAGCAGGTCCAGGTCGTGCGGGCTGATCTTGCCCTCGGCCTGCACGGTCTTGGCGATCCAGTCGTAGAGGCCGCCCCAGTAGTCGCTGCCGAAGAGCACCACCGGGAACTTCGTGACCTTCTTCGTCTGCACCAGGGTCAGCGCCTCGAACAGCTCGTCGAGCGTGCCGAAGCCGCCGGGCAGGCAGATGAAGGCCTGCGAATACTTGATGAACATCGTCTTGCGGGCGAAGAAGTAGCGGAAGTTGACACCGAGGTCGACCCACGGGTTCAGGCCCTGCTCGAACGGCAGCTCGATGCCGAGCCCGACGGAGAAGCCGCCGGCCTCGGCCGCGCCGCGGTTGACCGCCTCCATCGCGCCCGGGCCGCCGCCGGTCATCACCGCGAAGCCGGCGTTGGCCAGCGCCCCGCCGATCTTGCGGCCCAGCTCGTACTCCGGGTTGTCGCGCTTGGTGCGGGCCGAGCCGAACACCGTGACCGCGCGCGGAACCTCGGCGAGCGCGCCGAAGCCCTCGACGAACTCGGCCTGGATCCGCAGCACGCGCCACGGGTCGGTGTGCACCCAGTCGGTGGGCCCCCGCGAGTCGAGCAGCCGCTGGTCGGTCGTGCTGCCCTGGTCACGGCGGTCGCCGCGCAGCACGACCGGGCCCTTCTGGCGCTCGACCGGACGCTCGGGGTACTGGCCGTCGGGGAATTCAGACTGTTCACTCACTACGCCATGCTACGGCCTCGCCGCCAGGGAAAAGCCGAGCGGCGCCGTGGAGGTGAAGCCGATGGCGGGCTCGTTACCGGGCCATGAACTCGGGTTGTCGGCGCAGCGGCTTCCCCGACCGCCGAAGGATTCATACGGACGGGTGCATTCCCGGGCGCCCGCGCCGTCGGGTCCGTTCACGACCGGTCGGTCCAGAGTGGACAGATCGGGGCCGACATCGCCGGACAGCGCGGGTTTCAGACGCCGAGAGGCGCACCAGTGGGGGCTGCGCGGCACGGCCGCCGACGCGAAGGCAGGCAGGTCGCCGATTTGTTAAGAGAGTTTCCTATTTGGCAGAGAACGCTCTCCGGGCGGCCGAAGGCGGCCATACATCCGTTTTCGCGGCTGCCGCGCCGATGACCTACCGTGGGGAGATGACCAGCGCCCCCGCCGAACCGCTCGGAGCGCGGATCCGGCGGCTGCGCACCGGCCGCGGCTGGACCCAGCGCGAGCTGGCCGAGCCGGGCTACGACCGGGGCTTCCTGGCGAAGGTCGAGACCGGCAGCCGTCCGCCGTCGGAGGAGATGCTGACCTACCTGGCGCAGCGGCTCGGGCTGACCGTCGACGAGCTGCGGTTCGGCCGGCCGCCCGGCGTCGCCGCCGAGCTGCGCGCGGCGCTGGACGAGGGGTACCGCGACCTGGAGCAGGGCCGGATCACCGCCGCGCAGGAGCGGTTCGCCGCCGTGGGCAAACAGGCGGCGGGCTACCACCTCGACGACGTCGAGTGCTACGCGCGGTTCTGCCACGCCGAGGTGCGGTGGCAGCTCTTCGACGTCGCGGGGGCGCAGCGGGCGCTGGAGCACGCGGACGAACTGGCCGGCGCGGCCCCGCCGTGGCTGCGGGCGATGATCGTGCACCGGTGGTCGGGCTGCCGGTTCCAGAGCGGCGACGCGGGCACGGCGATCGCCCGGCTCGAGGCCGAGCTGGCGACCCGGCCGGCGGACCCGGACGCCGAATTGTGCCTGCTCACGGCGTTGATCCACCCGCTGATGGAGATGGGCGGCCTGCACCGGGCCCGCCGCGCGGCCGAGGACGGACGCCGGCTGGCGCGGGCGGCGGCGCGGCCGGACTTCGTCGCGCGGTTCCACCGGCAGGCGTCGCAGGTGTGGCAGGCGACCGGCCGCGCGGACCGGGCGGACGAGGACCTCACCGAGGCGTGCCGGCTGTTCGCGTCGGTCGGGTTCGACCGCGACGCGGCCCGCTGCCGCTGGGCGCGCGGCTACCTCCTGCGGCACCTGGGCCGCCTCGACGAGGCCAGCGCGGAACTCACGACGGCCCGCGACCAGCTGGCGGCGATCGGCGCGGACGAAGGCTTCGCCGGGGCGACGCTCGAGCTGGCCGAAGTCCGCCTCCGGCAGGGCGCACCGGAGGAAGCGGCGTCGCTCGTTTCCGAGGTCCGGGAGCTGCTGTCCCGTGACGTCGAGTCACTGGGCGAGGCGACGAGCCTGCTGGGCCAGATCGCCGCAGCCCAGGGCGACCCGGAGACGGCGACCCGGCTGCTGCGCGAGGCCTTCGAGATCCAGACCGGGGCGTCCCTGCACGGCGCGGCGGTTTCGACGGCCCTGCGGCTCGGCGACACGCTCCGACAACGTGGTCATCTCGACGAAGCCGTCGAGGCCTACCGCCGCGGCCTGGACTCGGTCGCCGGCGCCGACACGTAACGGACGACACGCGTACCTGGCCGGACGACACGCGTACCCAGACGGACGACACGAGCGGGAGGGGTCGCGTCCTCGTGTCGTCCGGCGGAGTACGCGTGTCGTCCGTGCGGGTACGCGTGTCGTCCATTGCGGACCAGCGGGCTCGACGGTCCGGGCCAAAGGCACTTTCCTACTAAAGTCTGTGAATTGGTTCAGACCAGTGGTGTAAAGGCTCTCGGCCTGCGGTTTTGCGTGAGTTCCCGTGATCGTGACTGGACCGCACTGCTCCGTTCGGCCCATTGACCCGTCCGCGAGCGGAACCTTTACTCGGACGCGTCCGGCGCAATAACACCAGTTATTCCTCCGGGCACATTCCTCCCGGTCCCCGGAAAGGTTCCCCATGAGATCCCCACGCGGGCTGGCGGCGATCGCCGGCCTGGCCCTGACGTTCGCGGTGCCGGCGATCCCGGCCGCCGCCGCTCCCGCACCCCCCGCCGCCACCCCGCCCGAGGCGCTCGCCGCCCGCGCCGCCGACCAGGCCGCCCTCACCGGCGCCGATCGGCTCGCGAAGGGCGCCGGGGAGGCCTTCGTCCGCACCGGGGTCACCCCGGGTGGCGGCGGGCTCTACTTCGCCTCCTACCAGCGCACCTACCACGGCCTGCCGGTCATCGGCGGCGACGCGGTGGTCGTCGCCGACGGCGCCGGGCGGGTGCGCGGCACCGAAGCCGCGCACACCGCCCCGATCGCCGTCGGCACGCAGGCCGCCCTGAAGGCCGAGCAAGCGACGAAGATCGCCACCACGACGGTGTCCACAGTAGACATGGCCGAGACGCCGAAGCTGGTCGTGCTGGCCGGGGACGCCCCGAAGCTCGCCTACGAGGTCGTCGTCAGCGGCCGGGACCACGGCAAGCCCACCCACCTGCACGTCTTCGTCGACAGCACCACGGGAAAGATCCTCGACACGCGCGACGACGTCCACGAAGCCGGCACCGGGAACTCCTTCTACGCCGGCACCGTCTCGATCGACACGTCCGGCTCCGGCAGTTCCTACTCGATGACCGACCCGGGCCGCCGCGGGATCGCCTGCGGCCGCGAGGGCGGCTCGATCTTCACGAAGAGCAGCAACACCTGGGGCAACGGCTCGGGCACGGACCTCGAGACCGGCTGCGTCGACGTGCTCTACAGCGTCCAGACCGAGTGGAAGATGCTCGCCGACTGGCTCGGCCGCAACGGCATCGACGGGGCCGGCGGCGGGTTCCGCGCGAGCGTCGGCCTCAACGACGTCAACGCCTACTGGGACGGCTCCTCGACGCACTTCGGGCACTCGCAGGACAACCGCCGCCAGGCGACGCCGATGGACGTCGTCGGCCACGAGTTCGGCCACGCGATCTTCCAGACCACGCCCGGCGGCGCCGGCTCGGGCAACGAGAACGGCGGGCTCAACGAGTCCACCGGCGACATCTTCGGCGCGCTGACCGAGTACTACGCGAACAACCCGGTGGACCGGCCGGACTTCACCGTCGGCGAGGGCGTCAACCTCGTCGGCCAGGGCCCGATCCGCTACATGGACAACCCGTCGAAGGTCGGCGACCCGAACTGCTACTCGGCCTCGATCCCGAGCACCGAGGTGCACGCCGCCGCGGGCCCGCAGAACCACTGGTTCTACCTGCTCTCCCAGGGCAGCGGCGCCAGCCCGACGTGCAACAGCTCGACGGTGACCGGCATCGGCATCCAGAAGGCCGGCAAGATCTTCTACAACGGCCTGCTGAAGAAGACCTCGTCGTGGAACCACAAGGCCGCCCGCAAGGCCACCCTGGAAGCCGCGGTCGCCCTGTTCCCGGGCAGCTGCACGGAGTTCGCCGCCACCAAGGCCGCGTGGGACGCGGTGAGCGTCCCCGCGGTCAGCGGTGAGCCGACCTGCAGCGGCCAGCCGCCCGCGGGCAACGACTACTCGCTGACGCTGTCGCCGACGTCGGCGTCCGTCCAACCCGGACAGACGGCGACCACCACGGTGACCACCCGGGTCACCTCGGGCAGCGCCCAGACCGTGCAGCTGCTGGCCACCGGCCTGCCCGAGGGCGCGAAGGCGGCCTTCAGCCCGGCGAGCGTCCAATCCGGCGGCACGTCGACATTGACCATCACGACGTCGGCGACCACGCCGCAGGGCACCAGCCAGGTGACGGTCACCGGCGACGGCACCGACGCCGACCACACCGCGCAGTTCTCGCTCACCGTCGGCACCGGCACCCCGCCGACCGGCTGCGACGGGCTCGCCGAGTGGGACTCCGCCAAGGCGTACGTGCCCAACGACGTCGTGGGCCACAACGGTCACAAGTGGACGTCGCTGTGGTACTCGACCGGGGCCGAGCCCGGCGCGCCCGGCTCGTGGGCCGTCTGGAGCGACGCCGGGGCCTGCTGATCACGGCCGCGCGGTGGTGGGCGGCACCGCCGCGCGGCTTACCCTGGACTCCCCCGGCGGAAAGGCACCTGTGTGAGCGAGAGCGTCGGCGAACGCCTGCGTGAGCTGCGCACCGAACGCGGGCTCACGCAGCGCGAACTCGCCGGGCCGCAGTACTCCGCGGCGTACGTGTCGTCGGTCGAGACCGGCGCGCGGACGCCGTCGGGGGACGCGCTGCGGTTCTTCGCCCGGCAACTCGGCATCGACCCGGACGAACTGCTCGGCGGCCGGTCCCCGCGGGAGCTGATCGAGCTCGACCTCGAGCTGATCGAGACGGCGGACCGGTTCCTGGCCGGTGACGCCCGCCGCGCGACCCCGCGGATGCAGCGGATCCGGCGCCGCGCCGAGCGGCTGGACCGGCCGCGGCAGGCGGGGATCGCGCTGCTGTGGCTGGCCGGGTACTCGACCGGCGACGTCCGCACCAAGTACGTCGCGGACGCCGAGACGGCCTTGTCGGGTGAGCCGCCGCCGGTGCGGGCGATGGTCGTGCCGCTGCGCGCGGCGGTGCTGACCGCCTGGGGCGAGGTGCAGTATTCGGTGCACCTGCTGGAAACCTGCCACGCCGAGCTGCTGCGCGACGGCTACCCGCAGCCGTCGATGCTGCTGACGCTGCGGGCCTGCCTGGCCGAGCGGCACCTGCGCCAGGGCGACCTGGAGCGGGCGGCCGAGTACGCCGGCTCGGCGTTGCGGCTCACCCGGGGCGGCCCGGCGGTGCTCGCGGAGCTGACCCGCAGTCACGTCGAGGTGTGCCGCAGCCACCTGGCGGCGGACCGGTTCGCCGACGCGGCCGCGTCGGTCGCGGCGGCCTACGACCTGATGCAGGAGCGGGCGTTGCACCCGGCGATGGCGTACTGCCTGCTGGCCAGGGCCCGGGTCCGCGGCCGCTCGGGTGACGTCGAGGGCGCGCTGGCCGACCTCGGGGCGGCGCGGGAGACGGCCTGGCCGGACGACGTCCCGGCGATCACCGTCGAGCTCGCCGCGGAGTACCTCGCGGCGGGCCGGCTGGAGACGGCGGCCGCGTTGCTCGACCAGGTGCGCCCGGCGGTCGTGGCGGGCACGGCGCTGGCCGCGGAGCTGCGGCTGCAGCTCGGGTCGTTGGCCAGGGCCCGCGGCGACGCGCGGCGCGCGGCCGAGGACCTGCGGGCCGCCGTCGAGATCGCCACCGGCCTGGGCGCGCGGGGCGTGCTGGTGCGCGCGTTGCGGCCGTTGAGCGAGCTGCTCGGCGAGACCGGGAAGCAGGCGGAGGCGGCGGACGTGCTGCGCAACGGGCTCATCGCGCTGGGCGCGGAAGCCGACTGAAGCGATTCACCAGCGGTGGCAACGAAATCCCGGTGATCGAGATCGTCCGGCGTTCGGATGGTGTCGCGGACAATCCCTACGAAAGTCGTTCCGGGACGGAACGCGGCGAGAATCCCCTGCTGCGGCGGGGTTTGTACGAATTGATTCGATAATCCGGAACGCCGCATTGGTCCGTTCGGCGCATTGACGCCCGGATCCGCTGATCCTTTACTCGGATGCGTCCGGACGCATACCTGCTGTTGGGCCGCCGGACACGTCTCCCCTCTTCCCCTTACCGGACCTCGATTCTGCCTTCGTGGAAGGAAGACCTCGATGACCCATCGTGGGTTCAGCACGGGCTTGGCGGCTGCCGCCGGGCTCGCCATGACGCTCGCGTTACCGGTGACCCCGGCGACCGCAGCGCCTCAAGCCCAGCCCGCCGCTCCCGAAGCGGTGGCCGCCCGCGCCGCCGACCAGGCGGCCGCCAGTGGCCTTGACGCCTTGCGCCGCGGCGCGGGCGAGTCGTTCCAGCGCGTCGGCCTGACCGCCGGTGGCGGTGGCCTCTTCTACGGCGCCTACCAGCGCACCTACCAGGGCCTGCGGGTCGTGGGCGGGGACGCGGTGGTCGTCGCGGACGGCGCCGGACGCGTCCGCGGCACCAGTGCGGCCGAGACCGCGGCCATCACCGTCGGGACCCAGGCGGCCCTCGACGCGGCGAAGGCCGCCGCCACCGCGCGCGCTCAACTGCCCACTGTGGACAGTGTGAGCACACCGGAGAAGGTGGTGCTGGCCGGGACGAGCCCGAAGCTGGCCTACGAGGTCGTCGTCGCCGGGCGCACCGCCACGGCACCGAGCAACCTGCACGTGTTCGTCGACGCGGCGACCGGTGCGGTGCTCGACAAGCGGGACGACGTCAAGACGTTCGCCTCCGGGGCGAAGAGCCAGGCCCAGCCCGCCACCGTGAACGTCGCGGGTACCGGCAACAGCTACTACGTCGGCAACGTCTCGATCGACACGACGCAGTCCGGCAGCACGTACACGATGCGTGACCCGGGCCGCACCGGCATCAGCTGCGGCCGCGAAGGCGGTTCCGTCTACAGTGGACCGGACAACAACTGGGGCAACGGCACCGGCACGGACCTCGAGACCGGCTGCGTCGACGTGCTCTACAGCGTCCAGACCGAGTGGAAGATGCTCGCCGACTGGCTCGGCCGCAACGGCATCAACGGCAGCGGCACCGGCTACCCGGCGTCCGTCGGCTTGGCCGACGTCAACGCCTATTGGAACGGCTCGTCGACGCACTTCGGCCACTCGCAGGACAACCAGCGCCAGGCCACCTCGATGGACGTCGTCGGCCACGAGTTCGGCCACGGCATCTTCCAGTTCACCCCGGGCGGCGCCGGTTCCGGCAACGAAAACGGCGGCATGAACGAGTCGACCGGTGACATCTTCGGCGCACTGACCGAGGCGTACGCGAACAACGCCAAGGACACCCCGGACTACGAGGTCGGCGAGGGCGTCAACCTGGTCGGCCAGGGCCCGATCCGGTACATGTACCAGCCGTCGAAGGTCGGCGATCCGAACTGCTACTCGTCGTCGATCCCGAGCACCGAGGTGCACGCGGCCGCCGGCCCGCAGAACCACTGGTTCTACCTGCTGGCCGAGGGCTCGAACCCGGGTGGCGGCAAGCCGGCCAGCCCGACGTGCAACAGCTCGAGCGTCACCGGCATCGGCATCCAGAAGGCCGGCAAGATCTTCTACAACGGCCTGCTGAAGAAGACCTCGTCGTGGAACCACAAGGCCGCCCGCAAGGCGACCCTCGAAGCCGCGATCGCGCTCTTCCCCGGCAGCTGCACCGAGTACAACGCCACCAAGGCCGCGTGGGACGCCATCTCCGTCACCACCGTCAGCGGTGAGCCGGCGTCGTGCAGCGGCGGCGGGCCGGACTTCTCGGTCGCGCTGAACCCGGCTTCGGGGTCCGTGCAGACGGGCGCCTCGGCGACGACCACGATCAGCACCGCGATCACCTCGGGCGCGGCCCAGTCGATCACGCTGTCCGCCTCGGGCCTGCCCGCCGGCGCGACCGCGACGTTCAGCCCGGCCACCATCTCCTCCGGCGGCAGCTCGACGCTGACCATCGCGACGACGTCGTCGACCCCGACCGGCAGCTTCCCGATCACCATCACCGCCGACGGGGCCGGCACCGACCACACCGCGACCTACACCCTGACCGTCGGGACCACGTCCTCGTGCGCCCCGGTGACCAACTCGACCCGGCTGGACATCCCGGACTACCCGGGTGCCGCGGTCAGCAGCACCAGCACCGTCAGCGGCTGTGCGCGCAACGCGTCGAGCACCACCAAGGTCGAGGTGCACATCACCCACACCTACAGCGGTGACCTGGTCCTCGACCTGATCGCCCCGGACGGCACGAGCTACCGCATGAAGAACTCCAGCAGCAGCTCGACGCCGAACATCAACACCACCTACACCGTCAACGCCGCTTCGGAAGCCGCGAACGGCGCCTGGAAGCTGCAGATCAAGGACGTCGGCCCGGCCGACACCGGTTACCTGTCCTCGTGGACGTTGACCGTGTAGCACCCCCGACCCCGTGAAGGCCGCACCAGCCAGGTGCGGCCTTCACGGTCGTTGTCCCCAACCCCCACCGAAGGAATTCACCGCCATGAAGTGGAAGACACGACTCGGCGCCGGGGTCACCGCCCTGGCCGCCGTGCTGAGCGTCGTATCCGCGCCGACGGCCACCGCCGCGCCCGCCACGGCGCTCGCCGCACCGGACATCTCGCTGGCCAACATCAAGGGCCACCTCAACCAGCTGCAGACCATCGCCGACAACAACGGCGGCACCCGCTCGGCGCGCGGCGGCGGCTACGCGGCCTCGGTGTCCTATGTGGAAAACCTGCTGAAGAACGCCGGGTACACCACGACCCGGCAGACCTGCACCAGCTGCCTCGGGCAGTCGCAGAACCTCATCGCCGAGTGGCCGCAGGGCGACGCGAGCCAGGTCATCATGCTCGGCGCGCACCTCGACTCCGTCAGCGCCGGCCCCGGCATCAACGACAACGGCTCGGGCAGCGCGTCGATCCTCGAGGTCGCGCTGACGCTCGCCCGGACCAACCCGGCAATGGCCAAGCGCGTCCGGTTCGGCTGGTGGGCCGACGAGGAGTCCGGCCTGGTCGGCTCCAAGTACTACGTCAACAACCTGCCGAGCAGCGAGCGCACGAAGATCAAGACCTACCTCAACTTCGACATGATCGGCTCGAAGAACTGGGGCTACTTCGTCTACGACGACGTCGCGTCGGTCAAGGCGATCTTCGACGAGTACTTCGCCTCGATCGGCATCCAGACCGAGGGCGACAGCGAAGGCGACGGCCGATCCGACCACGCGTCCTTCAAGAGCGCGGGCATCCCGGTCGGCGGCCTGGCCACCGGCGCCGGCGACATCAAGAGCTCGGCGCAGGCGCAGAAGTGGGGCGGCACCGCGGGTTCGCCGTTCGACAACTGCTACCACCGCGCCTGCGACACGACGGCGAACATCCCGGACCCGCCGCTGGAGAAGAACTCCGACGCCATCGGGTACGCGCTGTGGAAGCTTGCCGTCGCCCCGACCCAGGGCAACGACTTCTCCGTGTCGCTGAACCCGGCGTCCGGCACTGTCCAACCCGGACAGTCGCTGCAGGTCGCCGTCAGCACCGCGACGACGTCCGGCTCGGCGCAGTCGATCTCGCTGTCCGCCTCCGGCCTGCCCGCGGGAGCGACGGCGTCCTTCAGCCCGGCGACGATCTCCTCGGGCGGCAGCTCGACACTGACCATCACGACGTCGTCGAGCACCCCGACCGGCACCTTCCCGATCACGGTGACCGCCGACGGCGCGAACGCCGACCACACGGCGGCGTTCTCGCTCGGCGTCGGCAGCTCGTCGTGCGCGCCGGTGACCACCTCGACGCGCCTCGACATCCCGGACTACCCGGGTGCCGCGGTGAACAGCACCGCGAACGTGGCGGGCTGCGCGCGCAACGCGTCCGGCACCACCAAGGTCGAGGTGCACATCACCCACACCTACCGCGGTGACCTGGTCCTCGACCTCGTCGCCCCGGACGGCACGGCGTACCGGATGAAGAACTCGAGCAGCGACTCCACGCCGAACCTCGACACCACCTACACCGTGAACGCCTCTTCCGAGGCCGCGAACGGCGCCTGGCAGCTCCGCATCAAGGACGTCGGCCCGGCCGACACCGGTTACCTGTCCTCTTGGACGCTGACCGTCTGACCGGCCGCTCGGAGGCGTCCCTCGCGGGGGCGCCTCCGAGTTGTCTAGACCACCCATTCGTAGGTAGTCAGCGCTTTCCCCCGGTCCCTATCGTGGACGGACACGCCGCGTACGCCCCTCAACGACGATGGGAGCCGGTATGTCCGGTCGCAGAACCCGCTTGTTCGGAACCCTTCTGGCTGCGGTGCTGGCCGTCCCGCTGCTCGTGCCGGCCCCCGCGCAGGGGGCGGTGCAGGCCGGCACGTGCGCGGTGAAATCGAGGCCCGCGGGCAAGGTCCTCCAGGGGTACTGGGAAAACTGGGACGGCGCCGCGAACGGCGTCCACCCCGGAATGGGCTGGGTCCCGATCACCGACAGCCGGATGGCGCAGCACGGGTACAACGTCGTCAACGCCGCCTTCCCGGTGATCCGCTCCGACGGAACCGTGCTGTGGGAGAACGGGATGGACGCCGGGGTGAAGGTGTCGACGCCCGCCGAGATGTGCGCGGCGAAGGCCGCCGGCGCGACGATCCTGCTGTCCATCGGCGGTGCCGCCGCCGGGATCGACCTCTCGTCGTCGGCGGTGGCCGACCGGTTCGTCGCCACCGTCGTGCCGATCCTCAAGCAGTACAACTTCGACGGGATCGACATCGACATCGAGACCGGGCTGACGAACAGCGGGAACATCAAGACGCTCTCGGCGTCGCAGAGCAACCTGATCCGGATCATCGACGGCGTGCTCGCGCAGATGCCGTCGAACTTCGGGCTCACGATGGCGCCGGAGACCGCATACGTGACCGGCGGCAGCGTTGCCTACGGCTCGATTTGGGGCGCGTACCTGCCGATCATCAAGAAGTACGCGGACAACGGCCGGCTGTGGTGGCTGAACATGCAGTACTACAACGGGTCCATGTACGGCTGCTCCGGCGATTCCTACCAGGCCGGGACCGTGCAGGGCTTCACCGTGCAGACGCAGTGCCTGAACCAGGGCCTGGTCGTGCAGGGCACGACGATCCGCGTCCCCTACGACAAGCAGGTCCCCGGCCTGCCCGCCCAGCCGGGCGCGGGTGGCGGGTACATGTCGCCGAGCCTGGTTTCCCAGGCGTGGCGGTCGGTTCCGGGTCTCAAGGGCCTGATGGACTGGTCGATCAACTGGGACGGCTCGAAGGGCTGGACGTTCGGCACCAACGTCAAGTCCCTGCAGGGCCGCTAGGAATCGCCGGCCGGGATCGGGTCGTCGTACTCGCCCGGCGGGCCGGCGTATTCGCGGCCGCCGGCGTCCGGGAACGGCCAGGGGTTCGGGACGCAGCCGTGCAGCCCGAGCGTCTGCTGCTCCATCACCGGCGCCGGCCGGCCCGGGCCGGGGCACAGCTCGTGGCCCTGGCCGAGCCGGTGGCCGGTTTCGTGGGTGACCATGTACTGGCGGTAGGCCTCGAGCGGGGCGCCGTAGTTCGGGACGGCGTTGGCCCAGCGGGCGACGTTGAGCACGACGTTGCTGCCGTTGCGGCAGGAGGTGTAGCTGTCCGGTGTGCCGCCGCACAGCTTGTCGCGGCTGGCCGGCGTCGCGAGGTAGAGGGTGAAGTCGGCCATGTCGGCCGGTCCGACCTGCTGCAGCCGCCACTGGCCGCCGGCGGTCCAGCCGCGCGGGTCGCCGAGGATGGTGCGGATGTCCTTGGCGAACTCGGCGGGCCCGACGCCGTCGATGTCGGTCTCGATGGCGATCCGGTAGCGCATCAGCCGGCCGGACTTCCCGGCGACCTCGTCGGAGCCGGGGGTGAACATCCACTGCCCGGAACCGGTCCGCGGGAAGGTGATGGCGGCCTCGTCGACGGGCGCGCTCTGCGTCACGGGCTCCCGCTCGGCCGGCGGCGGCGGAACCGAGGTGGCCTCCCCGATGGCGGTGCGGATCGGCCCGGCCGCCGGCGCGGCCACGGGCTGCCCTTCCCCGCAGGCGGCCGCGCCCCAGCCCACCGCCAGGGCGAGCACGGCCACCGCCGCGGCTCGTCTCGCGGATTTCGGCATGGATCCTCCCGGGGTGCGCGGTTTCAGAAGGACATACGGGCCGCGGCCGGGAAAAGTTGCGGTGACCTGCGGTGGCGGAGCGTCACCGCAGCTCAGGACCCACCCGTGTGACGACCGCCACAGCGCCCCAATGTGGCCTTGGGTGCGCCCAACGCACCGAAGGCCACATTGGGTGCGTCCAACGCACCGAAGGCCACATTGGGTGCGTCCAACGCACCGAAGGCCACATTGGGGCGCTCGGGACTCAGGCCAGGAACTTGCGGAGCACCTCGGTGACCTGGCGGATCTCCGCCGTCCGGACGTTCTCCTGCTTCGTGTGCGCCAGCGTCGGGTTGCCCGGGCCGAAGTTCACCGCCGGCATGCCGCGCGCCGCGAAGCGGGCCACGTCCGTCCAGCCCAGCTTGGCCGCCGCGCGGCCGCCCGCCGCCGTCACCAGTTCCGCCGCCGCCGGGGCCGACAGGCCCGGCAGCGCTCCCGGGGAAAGGTCCACAACGGACAGTTCGAAACCGTCGAAAACCTCGCGCAGGTGCCGCTCGGCCGCCGCCGGGTCGCGGTCCGGGGCGAAGCGGTGGTTCACCGTCAGCACCGCCGCGTCCGGGACGACGTTGCCCGCCACACCGCCGCTGATCGACGTCGCCTGGAGACCCTCGCGGTAGGTCAGCCCGTCGATGTCGACGATCCGCGGCGTGTACTCCGCCAGCCGGCGCAGCGGCTCGGCGAGCGCGTGGATCGCGTTCTCGCCCATCCACGCCCGCGCGGTGTGCGCCCGCTTCCCCGAGAGCCGCAGCTCGACGCGCATGGTGCCCTGGCAGCCGGCCTCGATCACGCCGTTCGACGGCTCGCCGACGATCGCCAGGTCGCCGGCCAGCCACTCCGGCAGCTCGCGCTCGATCCGGCCGAGGCCGTTCTTGACCGCTTCGACCTCTTCGTTGTCGTAGAAGACGAAGGTGATGTCGTGCTTGGGCGAAGGCAGCGTCGCCGCCAAGTGCAGGAAGACCGCGTCGCCACCTTTCATGTCGACCGTGCCGAGGCCGTGCAGGATCTCTTCGTCACCGGTGCCTTCGCGCCGGGAAGGCAGGTTGCCGTTCTCCGGCACGGTGTCCAGGTGCCCGGCGAGCACGACCCGCGACCCGCGGCCGAGGTCGGTCCGCGCCAGGACGGCGTCGCCGTTGCGGACGACCTCGAGGTGCGGCGCCTGCGCCTGCAGCGCCTCCTGCACCGCGGTGGCGATCTCGGCCTCGGCGCCGGACACGCTGAAGATGTCCACCAGCGCTGTGGTCAGGTCCACCGGGTCGGCGTGCAGGTCGAGGCTCATGGCCCGCACGCTACCGTGGGGGTGTGCGCAGGTTCGGAGTCGCCGTGGGCGGCGCGTTGCTGGTCCTGGTCCTGTCCGGCTGCGGGAACGAAGCCGGCCCGGCCCCCAGGCCGCAGGCCGGCGAGCCCGGGCCGGACGCGCTCCCGACCAAGCTGGACGCGCTGACCGCCGACCAGTGCTACGCGAGCCCGCGCACCCAGCTGCCGAAGGGCTGTGAGAAGTACGTCACGGAGGTCGCCAACGTGCCGGGCGCGGCCCGCAAGCGCGCCGGCGACCGCGATCCGCAGCTGGTCGCCGAGGCCGCCAAGCTGGAGCAGGCCGTCGGGTCGTTCCGGGGCGCGGGCTGCACCACGGTCCCGGCCCCGGGCGGTGACTGCTCGCAGGCGCTCGTCGACATCGCCGGCGCCCTCGCGGGCCTGAAGAAGCAGGTAGACGCCCGGCCCACGAGTGGTTGATCCGCGTCACTCCACTACGGTGAGGGCCGTGAGCGAGCAGAGCCCGAACCCCGAAACGACCGGCGCCAGCGGCGTCGGGCTGGCCACCGTCACCACCGACGGGACGGTCCTCGACACCTGGTACCCGCACCCGAAGCTGACCGAAGGCGGCACTCCCGGCACGGAGCGGCTGAGTTCGGACGAGGCGAAGGAGCTGCTCGGCGAGGCCGCCGCGGCGCTGCTCGGCCCGGACACCGACCGCGGGGTCGAGGTCGTCGCCGTGCGCACCACGATCGGCAGGCTCGCCGACGCGCCCGCGGACACCCACGACATGTACCTGCGGCTGCACCTGCTCTCGCACCGGCTGGTCCGCCCGCACGGCCAGAACCTCGACGGCATGTTCGGCCTGCTGGCCAACGTCGTGTGGACCAATCACGGCCCGTGCCCGGTCGAAGGCTTCGAGACGACCCGGCTGCGGCTGCGGGCGCGCGGCCCGGTGACCGTCTACAGCGTCGACAAGTTCCCGCGGATGGTCGACTACGTCCTGCCGTCCGGGGTCCGGATCGGCGACGCCGACCGCGTCCGCCTCGGCGCGCACCTGGCGTCCGGCACGACCGTGATGCACGAGGGCTTCGTCAACTTCAACGCCGGCACGCTCGGCGCGTCGATGGTCGAGGGCCGGATCTCGGCCGGCGTGGTCGTCGGCGACGGCTCGGACGTCGGCGGCGGCGCGTCGATCATGGGCACGCTCTCGGGCGGCGGCAAGGAGACGATCTCCCTGGGCGAGCGCTGCCTGATCGGCGCGAACGGCGGCGTGGGCATCTCGCTCGGCGACGACTCGGTCGTCGAGGCGGGGCTCTACGTCACGGCGGGCACGAAGGTGGTCGTCGAGGGCAAGGTCGTCAAGGCCCGCGAGCTCAACGGCATTTCGGGCGCGGTCTTCCGGCGCAACTCGGCGACGGGCGCGGTCGAGGTCGTGCCGCGGACCGGCGCCGGCGTCGAGCTGAACGCGGCGCTGCACGCGAACGACTAAAAACGATCGTTCACCTACTATTCACTGGGTGACCACCGAATCGTTGCCTCGAACCCCGGCCGAGCTGGGTCTGCCGGAGCTCCCGATCGCGGCGCTCCCGGCCGATCCGGCGGTCCACCACGTCCGCGCCAAGCTCGACCGGGAGATCCGCGCCCTGCTCGCGCACGAACCCGGCACGCGCTCGGGCGCGGACCCGGAAGACCTGCACCAGATGCGCGTCGCCCTGCGGCGGATGCGCAGCGTGCTGAAGCTGTCCGGCGAGCTGGTCGGCGACGGCGCCGAACCGGTGCGCGCGGAGCTGGGCTGGCTCGGCCAGTCCCTCGGTGAGGTGCGCGACTACGACGTGCTGATCGGGCACCTGCGCGAGGTCATCGCCGGCTTCGAGGTCCGGGACCAGGCGGCGGGCCGCCGCCTGGTCTCGAAGTTCGTCGCCGAGCGAGCCACGGCGAAGCGGCGCCTGACGCGGGCGCTGTCGAGTGCCCGGTACTCGACGCTGCTGCGCGAGGTGAGCCTGCTGACCCGGGCGGAGTCCACCTCGGCCGTCACCCGGCCACACGACCTGGTCAGCGGGCTGGCGAAGCCGCACCGCAAGCTCGCCAAGGCCGTCCGCGCCCTGCCCGCCGACCCGCCGGACGACGACCTGCACGCGCTGCGCATCCACGGGAAGAAGCTGCGGTACGCGGCCGAGCTGGCCCAGACGTCGGCGAAGAAGAAGCAGACGGCGAAGATCAAGCAGCTGCTCAAGGCGACGAAGGACTTCCAGACCGTGCTCGGTGAGCACCAGGACGCGGTGATCGCGGCCGAGCGGATGCGCACGATCCTGGAGTCGGTGGACGGCCCGATGGGGTTCGTCGCCGGCCGGATCGCCGAGCGCGAGCTGAGCCGCCGCGCCGAGGCCCGCGCGGTCTGGCGGAAGTCGTGGAAAGCAGTGGACTCGGCCGCCAAGGCCCTCCACGCCTGAGCAGCCGCGCCCCGGTCAGGAGATCGACCGGACGTACCCGTCCGGCCGGATGAGCACCCGCCGCCCGCCCTCGGCCTCGTACGCCGCGTACGCGTGGCCGCCCTCGTCGACCAGGTCCGTTCCGGTCGCCACGCTCCCCGCGGGCAGGATCCGGTACCCCGACGTCTCGCCCGCCCCGAACACCAGCTCCGTCGCGTGCGGGCCGCGGAACAGCTCGAACAGCCGCACCCGCTTGCCGTTCGCGTCGACCAGCGGGGCGTCCGGTGCCCGGTCGCCCGGCCGCAGCGCGCCCGTTCCGGCCGGTGACAGCGGGCCGCCGCGGTAGGTGATGTTCAGCTGGTTCGTCTCCTCGCCGCGGTGGTGGGCGTCGTCGTCCCCGTCGACGTACTTCTGCAGGATCCCGGCCGTCACCCCGAGCACCCGGGCGGCGACCGTCCGCCGCTCGATTTCGTAGCTGTCCAGCAGCTCCGGCGCCCCGTCCGCGAGCTTCCAGCCCAGGTTGTAGCCGTCCTGGACGCCCGTGTTCAGGCCCTGGCCGCCCGTCGGCGGGTGGACGTGCGCCGCGTCGCCGGCCAGGAACACCCGGCCGTCGCGGAAGCGGGCCGCCAGGCGGACGTTCGGCCGCCACACCGTCGACCAGGCCAGGTCGGTCAGCTTGACCGTGCCCCCGCTCAGCGCGTCGAGCCGGGACTGGACCGCGGGCAACGCCGTCTCGACGTCGGTCTCGCCCTCGCCGAGCGCCGCGCCGAACTGGAAGTGCGGCGTGCCCGGCAGCGGGCTGAACGACATGCCGCTCATCGGCTCGTCCGGGGTGGCGAACCAGTGGCCGTAGTTCCGGTCGAGGCCGTCGGCCCGGACGTCGCCGAGCAGCATCCGGATCGACTCGTCGGTCGTGCCCTCGAACGCGATCCCCAGCGCCTTGCGCACGAAGCTCTTGCCGCCGTCCGCGCCGGCCAGGTACTCCGCGCGGACGGTCTCCCCCGTGCTCAGCGTCGCCGTGACGCCGTCGGCGTCCTGCTCGAAGCCGGTCAGCGCGGTGTTCAGCTCGACGCGCACGCCGAACTCGGCCAGCCGGTCGCGCAGGATCCCCTCGGTCTGCGACTGGCCCAGGAACCAGCCGGTCGGGTACGGCCTCGACGGCGTCGGCTCGACCAGGTCGAACATCATCCGCTCGCCGACCACCTCGCCGCCGAGGTGGATCTTCATCGGCACCGGGGCCATGCCCGCGGCCAGCACCGCGTCGAGCACGCCCAGGTCCTCGAACACTTCCAGCGTGCGCGGCTGCAACCCGTCCCCGCGCGAGCCCACGAAGTAGGTCTCGGCCTTGTCGATGACCCGCACGGCGACGTCCCGGCGCGCCAGCTCGATGGCCAGCGTCAGCCCGGTCGGTCCCGCTCCCGCGATCAGCACCCGTGTGTCCATGTCGTCCTCCCAGTGAATTTAAGTTCAGTGAATCGGGATTCAGAATGACGCTGCTAGCGTCCGGTGTCAAGGGAGGTGGCGATGACGGCGACGAGCCGCAAGGAAAAAGCCGCGGAGACCGAGGTCGCGCTCAAGGCCGCGGCCAAGCGCGTCTTCGCCCGGAAGGGCTACCTGAACACGAAGATCACCGACATCACCGCCGAAGCGGGCCGGGCCGCGGGGTCGTTCTACAACCACTTCGCGGGCAAGGAAGAGCTCCTCGAAGCGCTCATGGCCGACATCGCGGCGTCCGGCGACGAGAGCGCCGACAGCGAAGAGCACCTGAACGACTTCAGCGACCCCGCGGCCGTGCGCTGGCACGTCAAGCAGTACTGGGACTTCTACCGGGACAACGCCGCGACCATGCTGGCCCTGCGCCAGGCGGCGATGGTCAGCGAGTCGTTCGCGCGCACGCTGGCGCGGTTCGGCGCGTCCCAGGCGGCCGACCTCGACGACCACCTCGCGCACATCACCCGGGCCGGCCTGCGGCTGCCGGCGGACCCCGGCCACAGCGGCGCGCTGATGTACCACCTCGTCGACTCGTTCGCGGCGACGTGGCTGCACGGCTCGGCCCCGGACGGGACCCCGCCGACCGACGAAGAAGCCGTCGAGCTGCTCACGCGGTTCATCTACCGCGGGCTCACCGGCCGCGACTACTGAGTCAGGCGCTCCACCGCGGCGTCGACGCGCTCATCGGTCGCGGTCAGCGCGACGCGGACGTGCTTGCCGCCCTTCGGGCCGTAGAACGTCCCCGGCGCGACCAGGATCCCGCGGCCGGCCAGCCACCGGACCGTCGCGGCGGCGTCCTCGTCGCGGGTGGCCCAGAGGTAGAGCCCCGCTTCGGAATGGTCGATGCGGAAGCCGTTGTCCAGCAACGCCTTGCGCAGGACGAGGCGGCGGCGGGCGTAGCGCTCGCGTTGCGTGCGCAGGGCCTCGTCGTCGGTCAGGGCGGCGACCATCGCCTCCTGGACCGGGCGCGGCACGATCATGCCCGCGTGCTTGCGCACTTCGAGCAGCTGCTTGATCAGGCGGGGGTCACCGGTCAGGAACCCGGCGCGGTAGCTGGCCAGGTTCGCCGACTTCGACAGCGAGTGCACCGCGATCAGCCCGTCGGCCCGGCCGTCGCAGACGTCCGGGTGCAGGATCGACAGCGGGTCGGACTCCCAGCCGAGCGCCAGGTAGCACTCGTCGGAGACCACGACGACGTCCCGCTCGCGCGCCCATTCGACGACCTTGCGCAGGTGCTCGACCGGCAGCACCTGGCCGGTCGGGTTGGACGGCGAGTTCAGCCAGATCATCGCCGGTTTCTGCGGGCCGAGCGCGGTCAGGCCGTCGGACCGCAGGATCGACGCGCCGGCCAGCAGCACCCCGACCTCGTACGTCGGATAAGCCAGCTCCGGGATGACGACGACGTCGCCGGGGCCGAAGCCGAGCAGCCGCGGCAGCCAGGCCACGGCCTCTTTGGACCCGATCGTCGGCAGCACGGCGTCCGGCTCGATGCCGTCGACGCCGTGACGCCGCGAAAGCGCCCCGCGCGCGGCTTCCCGCAGGGCGGGGATGCCATGCGTGGTCGGGTACCCGGGGATCTCCGAGACCGACGCAAGGGCCTCGCGGATGCCGTCCGGGACCGGGTCGACCGGCGTGCCGATGGAGAGGTCGACCACCCCGCCGGGATGCGCCTGGGCCGTGGCCTTGACCTCGGCGAGCGAATCCCAGGGGAAGTCGGGCAGCGCGATCCGGTTCATTCGCCCTGCGGAGGCAACGCCTTGATGAAGGCCGGGTCGTGCGCGGTCTTGCCCACCTTGGACGCCCCGCCGGGCGAGCCCAGCTCGTCGAAGAAGTCGACGTTCGCCTTGGTGTAGTCCGACCAGTTGTCCGGGACGTCGTCCTCGTAGTAGATCGCCTCGACGGGGCAGACCGGCTCGCAGGCGCCGCAGTCGACGCACTCGTCCGGGTGGATGTACAGCATCCGCTCGCCCTCGTAGATGCAGTCCACGGGGCACTCGTCGATACACGCCTTGTCGAGCACGTCGACGCAGGGCTCGGCGATCACGTAGGTCACTGCGCACTCCCGCATATCTCTGCAAAGACAGTCTCTGCAAACAGCCAGTCGGTGCCGACATTACGCGGCGTCGGCACCCGTTCGATTGGTGAGGCAAGCCTTAGCCATACTCCGGGTATGGGGCTCACCTCTGCCGCCGGCGCGGGGGCGGGGTGGCCCGGGCGTCGCCGGTGATGACGAAGCGCGGCCTGGGCGCCTCGTCGGTGTCACTTTCGGGCTTCTTCTCCCCCACGGCTCGGTTGAACCCTTCGGCGATCTCGTCGACGAGCTTCTCGTTGTGCCGCTCGTCCTTGCGCTGGATACCCACGGTCACCTCCTGCCGAAATCCGCTCCGCGACTTTCACCGCCTCCGTCACAATCTAGCGGTGAACGCCCGAGAGAAGCTCGAAATCACGTGCAGCAAAGCATGGCCGCCCCTGGTCGAGGATCCCCTGGGTGAGTGGCGCCTGCGCTGGGCGGCCGGGTTCACCGGGCGCGCCAACAGCGCACTCGCCGTCGGCGACCCCGGCCGGCCGCTCGCCGAGGCCCTGCGCGCGGTGTGTGATTTCGCCCACGATCGGGGGATCACCCCGATGGTGCAGGTGGTCCGGGACAGCCCGAACGAAGGCGCGATCGCCGCGGCCGGGTGGGTGCCGGCCACCGGGCACGGCGCGGGTCACGAGGTCGAGGTGCTCACCGCGCCGTCGGTCCCCGCGCCCGCCGTCCGGGGTGTCACGGTGGGCGACGAGCCCGCGCCCGGCTGGTGGGAGCTCACGCTGCGCCCGGACGAGGACTCCCCCGCCGCGCGGCAGGTCCTGACCGGCGGGAAGGTCGGCTACGGCGTCGCGGTGGCCGGCGGCAGCGTCGCCGGCGCCGTCCGCGCCGCCCTGGTCGACGACTGGCTGCACGTCGGGCGGCTGGCGGTGTCCCCCGCCTTCCGCCGCCGCGGGCTGGCGTCGGCGCTGATGGGCGCCGTGCAGACTTGGGGTGCGGAACACGGAGCGCACCGCACGGTGTTGCAGGTCGCGGAGGGGAATTCGGGCGCGCTCGCGCTCTACGCGGGGCTCGGCTACGCCCCGCACCACAGATACCGGTACTGGGTGCCCGCACCCGGCTCGTGCGAGGATTCGACGTCGTGAAGATCGTGGTAATGGTCGGCGGAGTGGGCGGGGCCCGGTTCCTGCTGGGTGTCAAGGCGGCATTGGGCATGGCACCGGAAGGTGCGTCCGAGTCCGAGCACGAGGTGACGGCGCTGGTCAACACCGGCGACGACGTCTGGATGCACGGGCTGCGGATCTGTCCCGACCTGGACACCTGCATGTACACCCTGGGCGGCGGGATCGACTCCGAACGCGGCTGGGGGCACTCGGGCGAGACCTGGGTCGTCAAGGAGGAGCTGGCCGCCTACGGCGCCGAGCCGAGCTGGTTCGGCCTCGGCGACAAGGACATCGCCACCCACCTGATCCGGTCGCGGATGCTGCGCGCGGGCTACCCGCTCTCGGCGGTCACCGAGGCCCTGTGCGACCGCTGGCAGCCCGGCGTCCGGCTGCTGCCGATGTCGGACGACCGGGTCGAGACGCACGTCGTGATCGACGACCCGGAGCAGGACGGGCAGCAGAAGGCCGTCCACTTCCAGGAGTGGTGGGTGCGCTACCGCGCCGAGCCGAAGGCGCACTCGATCGTCGCGGTGGGCGCCGACGAGGCCAAGCCGGCGCCGGGCGTGCTGGAGGCCATCTCCGGGGCCGACGCCGTGCTGTTCGCGCCGTCGAACCCGGTCGTCTCGGTGGGCACCGTGCTGGGCGTGCCGGGCGTGCGGGACGCGCTGCGCAAGACTTCGGCCGGGGTAGTCGGGGTGTCGCCGATCATCGGCGGCAAGGCGCTGCGCGGGATGGCCGACGCGTGCCTGACCGCGATCGGCGTCGAGACCTCGGCCGAGGCGGTGGGCCGCCACTACGGCTCGCGCCAGGCTGATGGCGTGCTCGACGGCTGGTTGATCGCCGAAGGCGAGACGGCGGACGTGCCGGGTGTGACCGTCCGCGACGTCCCGCTGCTGATGTCCGATGTGGACGCGACCGCGGCGATGGCCCGCGCCGCCCTGGAACTGGCTGGAGCCCCCGTTGCCTGACACCACCGACCACGCCGCCCCGAAACTGGAGATCCTGCCCGTCACCGGGCTGCCGGAGTTCCGCCCGGGCGACGACCTGACCGGCGCGATCGTGACGGCCGCGCCCTGGCTGCGCTCCGGTGACGTCCTGGTCGTGACCAGCAAGATCGTCTCCAAGGCCGAGGGCAGGCTCGTGCGCGTGCCGTCCGACCCGGAAGCCCGTGACGCCGAACGCCGGAAGCTCGTCGAGCAGGAAGCCGTGCGGATCGTCGCCCGGATCGCGCGCACGGTGATCACCCAGAACCACCTGGGGATCGTGCAGGCCGCGTCCGGGATCGACGCGTCCAATGTGGCCGGTGACGAGGTCGCGCTGCTGCCGGCCGACCCGGACGCGTCGGCGCTGGCGCTGCGCAACGGGCTGCGGGAGCGGCTCGGCGTCGAGGTCGCCGTCGTCGTCACGGACACGATGGGCCGCGCGTGGCGGGTCGGGCAGACCGACGCCGCCATCGGCTCGTCCGGACTGCGCGTGCTGCACGCCTACCAGGGACAGATCGACGGGCAGGGCAACGAGCTGGCCGTCACCGAGGTCGCCGTCGCCGACGAGCTCGCCGCGGCCGCCGACCTCGTGAAGGGCAAGCTGGGCGGGACGCCGGTCGCGGTCGTGCGCGGGTTCTTCCCCGAGGACGACGGCTCGACCGCGCGGAACCTGATCCGCCCGCTGGAGGAGGACCTCTTCCGGCTGGGCGTCAACGAGGCCGTCGCGCAGGGCCGGCGCGAGGCGGTCCCGGCCCGGCGCTCGGTGCGGCACTTCGCGGACGAGCCGGTCTCCCCCACCTCGATCCGGCGGGCGGTGGGGTCCGCGTTGACCGCCCCCGCGCCGCACCACACGCACCCGGTGCGGTTCGTCTGGCTGCGTGACTCCGGCGTCCGGAAGAAGCTGCTCGACGCGATGCGCGAGTCGTGGCAGGCCGACCTGTCCGGGGACGAGTTCACGCCGGAGCAGATCGCGAAGCGGCTCAGCCGCGGCGACATCCTGTACCGGGCCCCGGAAGTCGTCATCCCGTTCCTGGTCCCGGACGGCGCGCACACCTACCGCGACGACCGGCGCAACGACTGCGAGAAGACGATGTTCACCGTCGCCGGCGGCGCCGCGGTGCAGGGCCTGCTGGTCGCCCTGGCGGCCGAGGGCCTGGGTTCGTGCTGGATCGGGTCGACGATCTTCGCCGCCGACGTCGTCCGCGACGTCCTCGGCCTGGACGAGCGCTGGCAGCCGCTGGGCTCGGTCGCCATCGGCGTACCGCTCACCGAGCCGGACCCGCGCGGCCCGGCCCTGGCCGGCGAAGGGCTGCTGGAGCTGTGAGCCTGCACGCGGACGCCGTCGCGACGCTGTCGTCGTGGCGGCCTGCTGTCGCTTCCCAGGAGTCGCTGCGCCAGGCGTTCCTCGGCTTCCTCGCCGCTCGTTCGGACAGTTGTCAGCGGTCGTGCGAGGCCGGGCACCTGACGGCGTCGGCGGTGGTGCTGGACCACACCGGCACGCAGGTGCTGCTGACGCTGCACCCGCGGGTCGGGCGGTGGCTGCAGCTGGGCGGCCACTGCGAGCCGTCGGACGCGTCGCTGGCCGGGGCGGCGCTGCGGGAGGCCACCGAGGAGTCGGGGATGTCCGGGCTGCGGATCGCGGCCGAGCCGGTGCACCTGGACGTCCACGCGATCACGTGCTCGCTGGGCGTGCCGACCCGGCACTTCGACGTCCGGTTCGCGGTGCACGCCCCACCGGGCGCGTCGCCGGTGCGCAGCGACGAGTCCGACGACCTGCGGTGGTGGCCGGCGGACGCGCTCCCGGCCGGGTCGGAGGATCTCGCCGATCTGGTGAAAGCGGCCGTTCCTGTCGGTGCCGGGCGATAGCCTGGTTCGCGGACAGGGAGGGACCACATGGCTGCACAGTTCCCGGAGCGGGTGCACTACCACTCCGGCGGTGGCGGTGACACCGGCGTGTTCGGGTACATCGTGCTCGGGCTGATCGTCCTGGGTGTCATCGTGTTCGTCATCGCGGTGGTGGTGCGGGTGACGAAGATGCGCCGCGAAGAGGCGATGAAGAACGGCGGGCAGTTCCCGCCGAACCCGGGCTTGCCGCCGCAGCAGGGGTTTGCTCAGCCGGGGTTCGGGCCGGCGCCGGGTTCGCCGCCGTCGTCGCAGGGGTTTGCGCAGCCGGGTTCGCCAACGTCGCAGGGATTTGCGCAGCCGGGCTTCGCGCCGGGAACCCCGCCGCCTTCACCGCAGCAGGGATTCCCGCAGCAGCCGGGATATCCGCCGGCGCCGCAGCAGTACGCGCCGCAGGGGCCGTCGTTCCCGCCGCAGCAGCAGCTGCCGGGGCCGGGAGCGGGTCCACAGAGCTGGTGATCATTCCCTTCGACAGCAGCTCGCCGGTCCCGCCGTTCGAGCAGGTCCGGTCCGGGCTCGCGACGCGGATCAACGACCGGAGCCTGGCCGTCGGCACGAAGCTGCCCACGGTCCGGCAGCTCGCGGCCGACCTGGGAATCGCCCCGAACACGGTGGCGCGGGCGTACCGCGAGCTGGAGGAAGCGGGCCTGATCGAAACCCGCGGCCGAGCAGGCAGCTTCGTCGCGGCGGCGGGCGACCAGAGCCGCCGCCGGGCCCAGCAGGCGGCGGCGGAGTACGCGAAGACCACCCGCAGGCTCGGCCTCGACGACGCCGAGGCACTGTCGATCGTCCGCGCGGCACTCGACGAGGGGAAGAGCTGATGGTGAGCGTGCTGATGCTGCTGATCATCCTGGTGGTGATCGCCGGCATCGCCGGAGTGGTGCTGCTCATCGTCAACGCGAGCAAGCCGAAGCCGCCGCCGTACCCGCCGCAGTATCCGGGATACCCGCCGCAGCAGGGCTTTCCGGTGCAGCAGCCGCCGGGGTACCCGGGGCCGCAGCAGGGTTATCCCGGCCAGCAGCCACCGCCCGGTTTCCCGGGACAGCAGCCGCCATACCCGCCACCGCCGCCTGGTCATCCCACGCAGTAGTAGCGCGCTGCCTTCAAGGGGCCGCCATCATGGCAGTCCTGCCACGATGGCGGCCTTTCGGCTTTCGAGGGCGGCGGCCACGCCACCTGCGACCACCGCTCGCCGCGGCGTCGGCCTACATCGCGCGGTAGTCGCGCAGCTCGATCCGCGGCCCGAACCGTGGCCGCGTGTGCCCGGCCGCCTCCAGATACCGGACCGCTCGCTGCCGCTGCGGCGCGTACGGTGCCAGCACCTCGGCCATCCCCGCGTCGTCGATTTTGTTCCCCAGCACCGCATTCCCCACCATCGAGGGGATGTTGTAGTCGCCGAAGCTCACCGCGTCCGGGTCGCCCCAAGCGCGCTGGGCGATCTCCGCCGCCGTCCAGACTCCGATGCCCGGGACCTGGCGCAACCAGTGACGGCCCTCGAGCCCGCGCAGCTCCACCGCCCTCTCCAGGTGACCCGCGACGCGCGCCGCGTTCAGCAAAGCCGTCCGGCGCTTGATGTCGACCCCCGCGCGGTGCCAGTGCCAGTCCGGCAGTGCCCTCAGCGCCGCGGGTGTCGGCGGCACGCGCAGCCGCTCGGGCGCCGGGCCGGGTGGGCGCGTGCCGAAGCGGCGGCACAGCTCGGCCCACGACCGGATCGCCTCCTTGCCCGCCACCTTCTGCTCCAGCACGGCGAGCACCAGCCAGTCCCACACCACCCCGGTCGACCCGAGCCGCAGGCCGGGGTTCGCCCGCCGGGCCCGCGCGACGACGTCGTGGTGCGCGACGAACCCCGCATCGTCGTCGTCGGCCCCCAGCAACGCCGGCACGCCGCTCAAGAGCCGGTCCTTCGCGTCGCCCCAGGCCGCGGCCTCGATGCGGCCGTCCGGATGGGGGCGCAGCGCCAGCGTTCCGGGGCCGTCCGGGGTGTTCGACGCGAGCCAGGTGATGCCGCGCTCGTCGGTGAGGATGTTGAGCGACCCGCGGCCGCGCTTCAGCGGACCCAGGACCCGGCCCAGGTCGACCTCGAACGCGGGACGCCAGAACACCGGGCTACGCGTCGCTCGAAAAGCGGACGGATCCGTCGGGCAGGACGACGTCCGGCCAGACGCGGGCGCCGTCGAGGAGCTCGCAGCCGGCCCCGACGGACACGCCGTCGCCCAGCACCACGCCGCGCAGCACCGCGCCGGCGCCGACGCGGGCGCCGTGCCCGAGCACCGAACGCTCGACGATCGCGCCCTCGGAGACCGCCGCGCCGTCGAACAGGACCGAGCCGTCGATCTTCGCGCCCGGGCCCACCACCGCGGCGACGCCGATCGTCGACCCGCCGGACAGCTGGGCGTCCTCGGCCACCGACGCGCCGTCGAGCACCAGGAAGTCGCCGGGGCGGCCGGGCAGCGCCGACGTCGGCGCCAGGCCGCGCACGAGGTCGGCCGAGCCGCGCACGAACGCTTCCGGCGTGCCGACGTCCAGCCAGTAGGACTCGTCGACGAAGCCCTGGATGTGCGCACCCTGCTCCAGCAGCTGCGGGAACGTCTCGCGCTCGACCGACACCCGCCGCCCGGTCGGGATGGCCTCGATCACCGGACGGCGGAAGACGTAGCAGCCGGCGTTGATCTGGTCGGTCGGCGGATCCGGCGTCTTCTCGAGGAACGCCTGGACCCGCCCGGTTTCGTCGGTCGGCACCGACCCGAACCGGCTGGGGTCCGGCACGCGCTGCAGGTGCAGGGTGACGTCGGCCTCGGATTCGCGGTGGACGCGCAGCTGCTCGCCGAGATCCGAGCCGGAGATGATGTCGCCGTTGAAGACGATCACGTGGTCGGCCCGGAGCCGGTCGTACACGTTCCGGATCGCGCCCGCGGTGTCGAGCGGCTCCTCCTCGACGACGTACTCCAGGTCGAGGCCGATGGACTTGCCGTCGCCGAAGTACTCCTCGAACACCTCCGCCCGGTAGCTCGTGCCCAGCACGACGTGCCGGATGCCGGCCTCGCGGATGCGGGAGAACAGGTGGCTCAGGTAGGGCGTCCCGGCGGTGGGGAGCATCGGCTTCGGCGCCGACAGGGTCAATGGCCGGAGGCGCGTGCCCTTGCCCCCGACCAGCACGACGGCGTCGACAGCGTCGGTTCGGACCTCGGACGTCACGGAAATCTCCTCTTTTATCACGCACCGCTGAGCGACAAGCCGCGGGAAACCCTCACGGAGGTCGCCCGGAGGGCCTACCCTAGACAGGAAACAGGCGGGCCTTTCCCCAGAGGGCCCCGGGTCAGTCGGGAGGCCGAGGGGATGGACCCCCGCGATCGGGCGGACGCCCTGCTCGCACGAGCCCAAGCGCGCGGTGTGTTCGTCGTGACACCCGACAGCGCGACGTCACCGATGGACTCGTCGAACACCCAGCAGATCCCGCGGGCACAGATCGACGGGCTCGACCGCAGCCAGGACCCCGACACGACCACGCAGCTGCCGGCGTCGCTGATCGAGGAGAACGACCACCCGCTGGCCGGCTCGGCGCCGACGCGGCGGATGGAGGTCCAGGGCGGCCGCCGCCCGCAGCAGACGACCCCGCTGAGCACGCCGTCGCCGACGACGCCGCTGCCCATGCCGAAGCCCACCCCGCTGTCCCGCCGGCCCCAGGCCGAGCAGATCACGAGCCCGCTGAAGGAGCCCGATCCGGAGGACACCGGCCTGGTACCGACGGTGACGCAGAACATCGGCAAGTCCGACCTTTCGCGCCGGCTCGACGGGATCTAGCGGGTTTCCAGCTTCAGCCGCAGCGCGAGGCCGAGCTTCACGGCGGCCAGCACCGGCTTCCAGGCGAGCCCCTGGTGGCGGTCGGCGAGGTAGCGGTAGGCGCTGGCGTGGTGCGCCGCGAGCATCTTCTGCGACGCCTGCGACGTCGAGTGGCCGCCTTCGTGCGTCACCCGCGAGGACGGCGCGTAGACGTTCAGCCAGCCCGCCTTCGCCAGCCGGTCGCCGAGGTCGACGTCCTCGAAGTACATGAAGTAGCGCGTGTCGAAGCCGCCGACGGAGTCGAACGCCTCCCGGCGGAACAGCTGGCACGAGCCGGACAGCCAGCCCGAGATGCGCTCGACCGGCGTGCCGCTCTCCTGCCGGTACTGCTTGGTCCAGGGGTTGCCGGGCCAGACCTTCGCGAAGGCGGCGTGCCCGATCCCGCGCCCGAAGGAGGGCAGGAGCCGCGCCGACGGGTAGACGGTGCCGTCGAGGTCGTGGATCAGCGGCCCGAAGGCACCCCCGCGCGGCCACCGCCCGGCGACCTCGAGGAGCGCGTCGAGCGACCCGGGCTCCCACTCGAGGTCCGGGTTGACGACGACGACCCAGCCGTAGCGGTCGTCGAGCTCGGCGACACCGCGGTTGGCGGCGGTCCCGTAGCCGACGTTCTCCCCGATGCTGAGCAGCTGGACGTTCTTGCGGTGGGCGGTGGCCCGCTCGAGGGCACCCTCGAGGGACGCGTTGTCCGCGACGACCACCTTGACCTCGCGTTCGGTGGCCTTCTCGAGGGTGTCGAGGAACCGCTCGATGGTGTCCTCGGAGAAGTAGGTCACGGTCACGACGCCGACATCGTCGCCATAGCGGGATTGCTCAGTCACCCGGCCATTGTCCACGCGTCACCGAGGGTGAACCGGGTGCCCCGGCCCAGCGGCACGCCGGCCGCAATCACCGGGTGCGCAGGTGCCGCGACCAGGCTTTCGCATACGCCGCCCGATGGCGTTCCGCGGTCGTGGCCCACGAGAACTCCTTCGCGCGCTGCTGCGCCGCCGTCGCCAGCTCGGCCCGCCGCCCCGGGTCCGCCAGCAGCTCACCGAGCGCCGCCGCGACGTCGCCGGCGCCCACCCCGCAGTACGCCACCGCGTCGCCGCCCACCTCCGGCAGCGACAACCGGCGCGTGGTCAGGACGCACGCGCCGCACGCCATCGCCTCCAGCACCGGCAGCCCGAACCCCTCGCCCAGTGACGGGTACGCCACCAGCTCCGCGCCGCCGAGGAAGCCCGCCAGCGTGCCGAACGGCAGGTAGCCCGCCCGGATCACGCGCAGCCGGTGCGGGACCGCGTCCAGCGCCCGCTCCACCTGGGTGTCCCAGCCCGGCTGGCCGGCCAGCACCAGCGCCGGTGCGTCCCGGCGGCCGGCGACCGCGCGCGCGAACCCGCGGATCAGCGCGGGCACGTTCTTCCGCGGCTCCAGCGCGCCCAGGAAGGCCACGTACGGTGTCCGCCCCAGTCCGACGGCCGCGCGCGCCGCCGCGACCTCCGCCGGGGACGGCGGGTGGAAGCGCTCGCTGTCGACGCCGTGGTGAATCACTTCCAGCAAGGCGTGCCGCACCGGGCCGACGCGGGCCAGCTCCGTGGCCGTCGCCGTCGAGGGCACCACGCACAGTGTCGCGCGGCGAAGCGCCGTCGCCGTCCACGCGCGGAAGAACCGGGCCTTCACCGACGAGTGCAGCACGGCGTCGGTGAAGAACGTCGCGTCGTGCAGCGTGACCACCGACGCGGCCGACGTCGCGAGCGGCATCGTGTAGTGCGGCGAGTGGACGACGTCCGCGCCGAGCCGGCGGGCCAGCCGCGGGAGGGTGGCTTGTTCCCAGGTCAGGCGGGCCGTGCGGGTGGTCGTGGCCGGCGACGCGGGTACGACGCGCGAGCTCGGCGCCAGCTGGTCGTAGAGCTGCAGGTCGCGGGGCTGGCAGACGACGGTGATCCGCGCCCCGTCCGCGTCGAGGGCGGTGACGAGCGAATCGACGTACCGGCCGACACCGCCGCGGTCCGCGGGAACCGCGGTCGCGTCGATCAGCACCCGGGGATCGTCGCTCACCCCTGCAGGGTACGGCGGTACCCCAGGGTGATGGTGAGGAACTGGCAAACCGGGCAGGGGCCCGGCTCAGCCGAGGGGCCGCCGGTGGATCGCCCAGACGGCCTCGGCCGCGCGACGCCAGGTGAACGCCTTGGCCCGCTCCCGCCCCGCCCGGGTCAGCTCCGCCGCCCTCGCCGGCGAACCGAGCACTTCCCGCAGCGCGGAAGCCAGCGCCGCGGCGTCCCCGCGGGGCACCATGACGCCGGCCCCGCCCGCCACCTCGGCCAGCGCCGGGACGTCGGTGTGCACCACCGGGATCCCCGCCGCCATCGCCTCCAGCAGCCCCAGCCCGAACCCCTCGGCGAGGCTCGGCACGGCCAGCACGTCGGCCCGGCGCAGCACGGTCGCCAGCTCGGCGTCGGTCACCTTCCCCAGCACCCGCAGCCGGTCGGCGGGCAGGCCGCGCTCGGCCGCCAGCGCCGCCGGGTCGATGGCGCCCCAGCCGGGCTGCCCGGCCAGCACGAGCACCGTGCCCTCCAGCGCCGCGACCGCGTCGACCAGCACGTCGATGCCCTTGCGCGGCTCGATCGTGCCGACGGCCAGCACGTACCGGGCCGGGAGGTCGAGTTCGGCCGAGCCGGACGGCACCCGCACGCCGTGCGGCACCACGCGCACCGGGACGTCGACGTCGATGAGCACCGCGAGCTCGTCGGCGACCGCCCGCGTCGGCACCACCAGCCCGGACGCCCGCCGCGCCGCCCGCGCGATCATCGACCGGTGCCAGCTCACCCCGCGCGCGGTGAGCGTCTCGGGGTGGGTCCACGGCACGGTGTCGTGCACGGTCACGCTCAGCGTCTTCCCGGCCGGGGCGCGCGGCGGCGCGAACGGCGTCGGTGCGTGCACCGCGTCGCCGCCCGGCCACCAGCGCAAGCCCGCTTGCCAGGCGGCGACCAGCGCCCGCGGCGGGATCCGCAGCACGCGCGGGCCCTCGACACCGTCCAGCCGGGCCGCGCCGACATCGGCGTGCCGCGCGACCGCGCTGGACACCGTCCAGCCCGGCGGCGCGGTCTTCGCCAGCGCGGGGAGCAGCTCGGCCGTGTAGCGCCCGGTGCCACCGGGCACGGGCGCGAGGAGCTGCTCGGCGAGCACGACCAGTTCGGGCACGCGGCTATTGTGCGGGACGTGACCGCGAATCCCGCCACCACGGTGGTAGTCGTGACCTGGCGGGGTGCCGGGCACATCACGGCCTGCCTCGACGCGCTCTCCGCGCAGACGCGTCCACATCGGACGCTCGTGGTCGACAACGCCTCCGCCGACGGCACCGCCGCCCTGCTCGCGGCCCACCCTTCGCGCCCGGAAGTGCTCCGCCTCCCGCGCAACACCGGCTACGCGGGCGCGCTCGCCGTCGCCGCCGGGAAGGTCGGGACGCCGTTCACGGCGTGGCTGAACGACGACGCCGAACCGGCGCCGGACTGGCTCGCGACACTGGAGGACACCCTCGAGAAGGCGCCGCTGGCCGCCGCGGCGACGTCCCGGCTCGTGCGTCCCGACGGCACCACGCAGTCGGCCGGCGTCCGGTTGACCGCCGACGGCCACGGCGCCGACGTCCCCGAGCCCGCCGGCGAGGTGTTCGGCTTCTGCGGCGGCGCGGCGCTGCTGCGCACCGACGCGCTGAAGAGCGTGCACGGCGTCCCGGCCGGATTCTTCTGTTATTACGAGGACACCGACACGGCGTGGCGGCTGCGGCTGGCCGGGTGGGACGTCGTCGCGGCGCCGGACGCCCGCGTCCGGCACGCCCACGGCGTCAGCAGCGAGCTGGGGTCGCCGCTGTTCCACCGCTGGAACGAGCGCAACCGGCTGCTCATGCTGCTGCGTTGCGCGCCCCGCGGTGTCGCGGTGAACCAGCTGCTCCGGTTCGCCGTGTTGACAGCGGTGCTGCCACTGCGGCCCGGGCGGCCGGCGGCGGCGAACTTCCGCTTCGGCCTGCGCTGCCGGGTCCTCGCCGAAGTGGCCTTGCGGCTACCTGCGACGTTGCGGGCCCGGCGCAAGATCACCCGCCGCGCGGCGCTCGGCCGAGGCGCGGTCTGGGAGGCATGGGCAGGCCTTTAAGCTTGCGCCAGGATCGACGACGAGGAGCTGGCTTTGGCGCAGGGGGATCCGCAACCGCTCGTCTCGGTGATCGTGGTGAACTACCACGGCTCCGCCGACACGATCACCTGCCTGCGCGCGCTCGCCGAGCACGACTACCCCGAGCTCGAGCTGATCTGCGTCGACAACTCCGCCGACGGAGCCGAGGCCGCCCGCATCCGCGAGGCCGTCCCCCGGGTCCAGGTCGTCGAGGCCGGCCGCAACACCGGCTTCGCGGGCGGCTGCAACCTCGGCGCGAAGCACGCGAAGGGCACGGTCCTCGCCTTCCTCAACAACGACGCCCGCCCGGCACCCGGCTGGGTCTCCGCCGCCGTCGCCGAGCTGCGCGCCCAGCCCCGCGTCGCCGCCGTGGCCAGCAAGGTCCTCGACTGGGACGGCACCGGCACCGACTTCGTCGACGGCGGCCTGACCTGGTTCGGCATGGGCTACAAGCGCCACGCCGGTTCGCCGCTGGCCGACGTCCCGGCCGCCGAGCACGAGGTCGCGAAGGACGTCCTGTTCGGCACCGGCTCGGCGATGTTCGTCCGGGCGAGCGTGTTCGCCGAGCTCGGCGGCTTCGACGAGCGGTTCTTCATGTTCTACGAGGACGTCGACCTCGGCTGGCGGCTCAACCTGCGCGGCTGGCGCGTCCGGTACGTCCCGGAGTCGCTGACCTATCACCGCCACCACGGCACGATGGCGTCGGTCGACGCACCCGAGACCGGTCGCGAGACGTTCCTGCTGGAGCGCAACGCCCTGGCCGCGCTGTACAAGAACCTCTCCGACGAGACCCTGGCCCGCGCGCTGCCCGCGGCGCTCGCCCTGGCCGTGCGCCGGGCCACCGCACGCGGCGAGCTCGACGCCACCCAGCTCGACCTCGAACAGGGTGTCGGCCCGATCGAGTCCGGCGACGTCGCCATCCCCCGCACCACGCTCGCCGGGCTGCTGGCCATCGACCAGTTCGTCGAGCAACTGCCCGCGCTGGCCGCGTCCCGCGCGGTCGAACAGGCGGCCCGCGTCCGCACCGACGCCGACCTGCTTCCGTTGCTGCGCAAGGCTTTGGAGCCGGCGTATCCGCTCCCGCGCTACCTGGCCGCGCACGACATCCTCGTCGAGGCGTTCGGCATCGAGAAGGCCTTCGGGCAGCGCCGGAAGGTCCTGGTGCTCACCGGCGACGCGCTCACCGAGCGGATGGCGGGCCCGGCGATCCGCGCCTGGAACATCGCCCTCGCGCTCGCCGCCGAACACGACGTCCACCTCGTCACCACCAACCCCCTCGCGACGCCGCCGCCGGCGCCGTTCCGGGTGAGCGCGGGCAAGCACCGCGAGCTGGACGCGCCGATCGCCTGGGCCGACGTCGTCGTCCTGCAGGGGCACGTGCTGGAGCTGGCGCCGTCGCTGAAGAAGCAGCACAGCGGCAAGATCGTCGTCGCCGACCTGTACGACCCGATGCACCTGGAGCTGCTGGAACAGGGCAAGGGCGTGGCCGACGACCAGCGCGCGGCCGACCTCGCCGGCGTGACCCGCGTCCTCGACGCCCAGCTCGAACGCGGTGACTTCTTCCTCTGCGCGTCCGAGCGGCAGCGGCACTTCTGGCTGGGGCACCTCGCCGCGATGGGCCGGCTTTCACCGCGGCTCTACGACGCCGACCCGACGACGCAGTCGCTGCTCGCGGTCGTGCCCTTCGGCCTGCCGCCGGAGCCGCCGGTGCGCACCGGGCCGGGGCTGCGTTCGTCGCTGGGCATCGGCGGCACCGACCACGTCGTGCTGTGGGCGGGCGGGGTGTACAGCTGGTTCGACCCGCTGACGCTGGTGCGCGCGATCGAGCAGCTGCGCCGCCGCCGCGGCGACGTCCGGCTGGTGTTCCTCGGCATGAAGCACCCGAACCCCGAGGTCGCCGAGATGGACATCGGCACACGGACGATGCGGCTGGCCGATGCGCTGGGGCTGACCGGCAAGCACGTCTACTTCAACGAGCAGTGGGTGCCCTACCACGAGCGCCAGAACTGGCTGCTCGACGCGAACTGCGGCGTCACCACGCACTACGAGCACGTCGAGACGACGTTCGCGTTCCGCACCCGCGTGCTGGACTACCTGTGGGCGGGGCTGCCGATCGTCACCACCGACGGCGACGCGTTCGCCGACCTGGTCCGGGCGGAGAAGCTCGGCGTAGTCGTCCCGGCCGAAGACGACGCCGCGTTGGCCGACGCGCTCGAAAAGGCGTTGTACGACGAGGAATTCGCCGCGGGCTGCGTCGAGCGGCTCGCCGTCGTCGCGCAGCGGTTCGCGTGGCCCGAGGCGCTGAAGCCGCTGGTGGAGTTCTGCCGCGACCCGCGGCCGGCCGCCGACCGGCTGCCCGGATCGGCGGACCTGGTGACGACGCCGCCGGTCCGCGGCCGGGCCATGCTGCGGCGGGACGTGGACCTGATCCGCGAGTACCTCGACGCGGGCGGGCCTGCCGAACTGGCGCGGCGCGCCGGCGGCCGGGCGCTCAAGCTCGTGAAGCAGCGGCTCCGCCGTGGCTAGGTCACTGAGCGTTCTCCTCGACGGCACCCCGCTGCTCGGCTCGCGCACCGGGATCGGCCGGTACACGTCCGCGCTGATCGAAGAGCTGGTGTCGATCCCGGAGGTCGACACGCGCGCGGTGGCGTTCACGCTGCGCGGCTGGCGGCGGCTGCGGCACGTGCTCCCGTACGGCGCCCGCGCCCGCGGGATGCCGGTGGCGGCGCGGCTGCTGCGGATGGCGTGGCAGCGTTCGGACTTCCCGCCGGTGGAGGTGTTCGCGGGGCCGACGGACGTGGTGCACGGCACGAACTTCGTGCTGCCGGGCCGTTTCCGCGCGGCGGGCGTGGTGACGATCCACGACCTGGCCTTCTTCGACAACCCGGCGGAGCTGGCCCCGAGCGATCACGGCCTGCCGGAGCTGGTCCGCCGCGGCGCGCGGCGGGCGAACGTCATCTGCACCCCGACCGCCGCGGTCGCGGACGCGGTGGCGGAACGCCTCGACGTCGCCCGCGACAAGATCGTGGTGACGCCGCTGGGCGTGAACCCCGCGTGGTTCACGGCGCGCCCGCCGGACGACGAGCGCCGGGCGCGGCTCGGGCTCCCGGCCCGGTACCTGCTCTTCGCCGGCGCCGCGGGGCCGCGCAAGGGCCTGGACTGGCTGGCCAGGGCCCACGACTCGGCGCCGGACCTGCCGGACCTGGTGTTCGCGGGCCCGGGTCCGTTCCCCCGCGGCCCGCGGAGGTGCCAGACCGGCTATCTGTCCGATGTGGACCTGCGGACGGTGGTGGCGGGCGCGTCGGCGCTGGTGCTGCCCTCCCGCGACGAGGGGTTCGGGCTGCCGGTGCTGGAGGCGATGGCCTCCGACGTCCCGGTGGTCTGCACGGACATCCCGGCGTTGCGCGAGGTGGCGGGCGAATGCGCCAGCCTGGTCCCGTACGGCGATGTGGACGGCCTCGCGGAGGCGTTGCGGACCGCGGTGACGGACCCGCACGCGGTGGCGACCTCGGCGTCACGGCGGGCGCACGCGGCGAACTTCACGTGGCGCACGTGCGCGGAGCTGACGGTGGGCGCCTACCGGCTGGCCTCAGGGCGTCACTGACCCGGCCGCGAAGTAGGCGTCCAGCGCCTCTTCCCACGACCGCATCGGGGTCAACCCCGCTTCCAGCCACGAGGCCGGGGACAGCACCGAGTACGCCGGCCGGGTCGCCGCCTGCGGGTACTCCGCCGACGTGCACGGACGGACCCGCGACGGGTCCGCGCCCAGGTGCTTGAAGATCGCCTGCGCGAACCCGCACCAGCTCACCTCCCCCGCGTTGGTGCAGTGCAGGATCCGCTGCGACGGCCCCTCGCCGGCCGCCACCCGGGACGCCAGCTCGAGCAGTCCCGCCGCCAGGTCGGCCGTCCACGTGGGACCGCCGACCTGATCGTCCACAACGGACAAGGTGTCCCGGGAAGACTCCAGCCGCGCCATGGTCTTCACGAAGTTCGAGCCGGAACGCCCGTAGAGCCACCCGGTCCGCACCACCCACGACGACGCCCCCGACCCGAGCACCGCGTCCTCGCCCGCCGCCTTCGTGCGGCCGTAAGCACTGCGCGGGCCCAGCTTGTCCGAAGGCTCGTACGGCGCGGAAGCCTCACCCGGGAACACGTAATCCGTCGACACGTGGATCAGCGGCACCCGCCGGGACGCGCACGCCGCCGCGAGCACCCGCGGCCCGTCCGCGTTCACCGCGAACGCGCGCTCCTCGTCGGTTTCCGCCGCGTCGACCGCCGTGTACGCCGCCGCGTTGACGACCACCGGCGCCGAACCCGCTTCCCGCGCCCGCTCGGCCAGCGCCCCCACCGCGGCCAGCACCTGGCTCGTCACCGTCACGTCCAGCTCGGCCGAACCCGGGGCCACGACGTCCACCGAAGGGGACGCCAGCGCGGCGAGATCCCGGCCGAGCTGCCCGGAACCCCCGGGCACCAGCACCGTCAGCGGCACGAACACTTCCTCTATTTCTTCAGCGCGGCCCGTCCGGCCAGCGGCTCCCACCACGCGCGATTGTCCCGGTACCACGCCACTGTCGCGGCCAGACCGTCCTCGAAGGAGACGCGCGGAGCGTACCCCAGCTCCCGGCTGATCTTCGTGATGTCCACCGAGTATCGGCGGTCGTGGCCCTTGCGGTCTTCGACCGGCTCGACGCTGTCCCAGCTCGCGCCGACCGCCTCCAGCAGCTTCTCCGTCAGCGACCGGTTGGTCAGCTCGGTGCCGCCGCCGATGTTGTAGATCTCGCCCGGCCGGCCGCCGTCGGCGACCAGCTGGATGCCGTGGCAGTGGTCGTCCACGTGCAGCCAGTCACGGACGTTGAGCCCGTCACCGTAGAGCGGCACCTTCCCCCCGTCGAGCAGGCTGGTGACGAACAGCGGGATGACCTTCTCCGGGAACTGGTACGGACCGTAGTTGTTGGAACACCGGGTGATGCACACCGGCAGCCCGTGGGTGCGGAAGAACGACCGCGCCACCAGATCGGAGGACGCCTTCGACGCCGAATAGGGCGAATTCGGCTCCAGCAGGTGGTCTTCGGTCCACGAACCGTGCTCGATCGAGCCGTACACCTCGTCGGTGGACACGTGCACGAACTTGCCGACGCCGGCTTCCAGGGCCGCCTGCAGCAGGTTCTGCGTGCCGAGCACGTTCGTCAGCACGAAGTCGGCCGCGCCGAGGATCGAGCGGTCCACATGGGACTCCGCCGCGAAGTGCACGACGAGGTCCACACCGGTCATCACCTCGGTGACCAGCGCCGTGTCGCAGATGTCGCCGCGGACGAACTTCAGCCGCGGGTCGGCGGCGACCGGGGCCAGGTTGGCTTCGTTACCCGCGTAGGTGAGTTTGTCCAGCACGACCACCTCGGCGTCGCGCAGCGTCGGGTAGGCGCCGGTCAGCACCTGCCGGACGTAGTGCGACCCGATGAAGCCGGCACCACCGGTGACCAGGACCCGCATCTTCCCGCCTTTCCTCACACCCCGGACGGGGCAATCCGCCCCCAGCCTACGGAGGTCCCACAACGGCCTCAGTAGAGTCTTCTTGGAGACACACCGGTGTCCTGGGGGAAGCACGGGGTCGCAGGGGGAGGAAGCGCGTGACCGAACAGGCTGCGCCGGCCATCCCGGCGCGCCGGCGGCCGGACACCGGCCGCGGTGCCGCGGTCTTCGCCCGCCGCGGCGGCAAGGTCGTGGTTTCCCTGCTGTCGGTGGTCGTGCTGGCCCTGACCTGGTACGGCTGGCAGTACATCGGCGATCCCACCACCGGCCTGACCACCACGAACGTCTTCGCCGACACCGAGGCGCACGCGAAGCCGCTCGACGGCGCGATCGACATCCTCCTGGTCGGGCAGGACAGCCGCACCGACGCGCAGGGCAACCCGCTGCCGCGCGAGGTGCTGGACATGCTGCACGCCGGCGTCTCCGACGGCGAACTGAACACCGACACGATGATCCTCGTGCACATCCCCCAGAACGGGAAGCACGCGATCGCGGTCTCGTTCCCCCGCGACTCGTGGGTGGAACTGGCCGGCGGCTTCGGCAAGCACAAGCTCAACAGCGCGTTCGTCTACGCGTACACGGACACTTACCGGGCGTTGCAGCGCCAGGGCATGACCGACCTCAAGGAAGCCGACGCGCAGGCGAAGGTCGCCGGGCGCAAGAACCTCATCGCCACGCTCGAGAAGTTCATCGGCAAGCCGGGCATGATCGACCGCTACGCCGAGGTGAACCTGGCGAGCTTCTACGAGATCACCAAGTCCATCGGCGGCGTCGAAGTCTGCCTCAAGGGCCCGGTCAAGGAAACGAAGTCCGGCGTCGACCTGCCGGGCGGCCGCCAGACGATCGAAGGCGTGCAGGCGCTCGCCTTCGTCCGCCAGCGCTACGGCCTGCCCAACTACGACCTCGACCGGATCGCCCGCCAGCAGGCGTTCCTCTCCGGCCTGGCCCGGAAGGTGATCTCGAGCGACGTGCTGACCAGCCCGGTGAAGATCGCCGACCTGGTGACGGCCGTGAAGAAGTCCGTCGTGGTGTCGCAGGGCTGGGACCTGACCGAGTTCGCCGCGCAGATGCGCGGCCTGACCGGCGGCAACATCGAGTTCCACACCATCCCCACCCTGGGCAACGCGACCATCGGCGGCGCCGACGTGCTGCGCGTCGACCCGGCCCAGGTGGCGGCGGAGGTGGCGCGGCTGACCTCGGACGGCGGCACTTCGGCGGTTCCGGCGTCGACGCAGCTGCCCGGGGCGAAGGCCGTCACGGTCGAGCTGTTCGACGGCTCGGGCACGCCGTCGCTGGCCGGCCAGACGCACACGATGCTGCAGGACAAGGGCTTCACGCTCGCCGCCGACCAGCGGCTGGGCGTCCGCACCACGACGGTCGTCCGGTACAACCCGGCCGACGACACCGCGCTGGGCCTGGTCAAGCAGGCGCTGGGCACCGCGGTGCAGGCCGAGCCGGACCGGGACGTCCCGGCCGGGCACGTGCGCGTGCTGCTGGGCAAGGACTTCCGGAGCCCGGCCGCCGCGCCGACGTCGACGGCCGCCAAGCCGCCGGCCGCCACGTCGGCGGCGCCCACCCCCGCCGCGCCGCCGATCACGGCGGGCGACGTTCCCTGCGTCAACTAGACTGCGTACGCAGGGTGTTCGGGGGAGGTAAGCCAGCGTGGCAGGCGACCAGGAAGAACCGGAGGCGACGGCCGATCCGGTGACGCACAGCGACGACCACCGTTTGCGGGGGTCCGGGTGGCGAAGCCCCCGGCCCGGGGCGAAGCCCCGGACGACACAGAAGCCGTCGCCGGTTCCGCGGCAGGCTGCCGCTGCACCGCCGTCGCGGATGCGTCGGGTGGGCCGGGTGAGCCGCCGGGTCGTGGTCGGCTTGGTGTCGCTGCTCGCGCTCGGGGCCAGCGGCTACGTCTACGTCACCAAGGACCAGCTGCAGAACACGGTCCCGACGACCGACGCGCTCACCCCGCGGGCCGGCGAGCCCGCGCCGCCGCCCGCGGACGACGGCGCGGAGGACATCCTGCTCGTCGGCAGCGACGCGCGCACGGACGCCCAGGGCAACGCGCTGCCGGTGCGGGTGCTCCGGCAGCTGCGCACCGAATCCAACGACGGCGCGGTGAACACCGACACGGTGATCGTGCTGCGGGTGCCGAAGAACGGCGGCAAGCCGTCGGCGGTCTCGATCCCGCGCGACACGTGGACAGCGATCCCGGGCCGCGGCGAGGCGAAGATCAACTCGGCGTACGGCGTCGCGAAGGCGCACTTCGCGCAGGTGCTGCGCGGGCAGGGCGAGCGCGACCAGGCGAAGATCGAGCGCGACTCCGACACCGAGGGCCGCCGGGTGCTGGTGCAGGCGGTGCAGGACCTGACGCAGGTGCGGATCGACCACTACGCGGAGATCAACCTGCTGGGCTTCTACCTGCTGACCGAGGCGCTCGGCGGCGTCAAGGTGTGCCTGAACCACGCGACCGAGGACAAGGATTCGGGCGCGAACTTCCGCCGCGGCGAGCAGACGGTCTCGGGCGGCGAGGCGCTGTCGTTCGTCCGGCAGCGGAAGAACCTGCCGCGCGGCGACCTGGACCGGATCGTCCGGCAGCAGGCGTTCCTGTCGTCGGCGCTGCACCAGCTGCTTTCGGCGGGCACCCTGACCAGCCCCGGCACGCTGAACGACCTGATGGACGCGGTGCACCGGTCGTTGACCCTGGACCCGGGCCTCGACCTGCTGCAGTTCGCCCAGCAGGCCAGGGGGATCGCCTCGGGCGAGCTGACGTTCGCGACGATCCCGGTGGTCACGGCGAACGGCCGCAGCGCCGACGGGCAGAGCATCGTGCAGATCGACCTGACGGCGGTCCGCGAGTTCGTGGCGAGCCTGGCGGGCCGCCCGGCCCCGGCCGCGGCCCAGGCACCCGGAGGGCCCCCGGTCGGCGGCAGCTCGACGGCGGTCCCCACCTCCGCGGCCGGCGGCGGCTCGGGCAGCGGCGCCGCCCCCGCCGCGGCGCCGCTGCTCCGAGACTCGCCCGGAGTCCCCTGCGTCAACTGAAGTCGGCGCGGTGGTCCTCCGCCCACTGCCGGAACGTCCGCGGCGCGTGACCGGTCACCTCGCGCACCACATCCGTCACCAGCGACGGCTCCCGTGTCGTCCGCTCCCAGGCCCCGAGGACCGACACCGGCACGTCCGCCGGCCAGCCCAGCGCCAGCATGCGCTCGATCGCCTGGTCCTTCGTCAGTTCTTCGACCGGCAACGGCCGGCCGAGGACGTCCGCGAGCACCGCGGCCTGCTCGCGGAACGAGATCGGCTCCGGGCCCGTCAGCGCGAGCGACGCCCCGTCGTGTGAGCCGTCGATCAGGATCCGGGCCGCGACGTCGGCGATGTCCCGCTCGTGGATCGCCCCCGTCCGCGAGTCCGGGTACGCCGTGCGGACGACGCCCTCCGCGATGTCCGCGCGCCAGCCCAGGGTGTTCGTCGCGAAGGCGCCCGGGTTCAACGCCGTGGAAGCGAACGCCCCCGCGGCCAAGGCCTGCTCGACCGCGCGGTGCAGCCCGGCGATCCGGCTCTGCGCGGCATCAGGTTCGAGCGTCGCGGCCGACGACAGCAGGACGACGTGCCGCACCCCGGCCGCTTCGGCCGCCTTCACGAACCCTTCGATGCCTTGTGGCCGCGTGTACAGGAACACCGCGGAGACGCCGTCGAGCGCGGGGTCCAGCGTCGAGGCGTCCTCCAGGTCCGCGCTCACCTTCGCGACGCCGTCCGGCACGTCGAGCTTCGCGGCGTCACGGCTCGCCGCTCGGACGTCCTGACCTGCGGCGACGAGCGCGTCGACCACCGCGCGCCCGATGTGTCCGGTGGCCCCGGTGACGAGAATGGTCATGATGCTCCCCAGCTTCCGAGATAACGTTTGCTTTCAAAGCAAACGTACTGAGGTCGATCATCCGGTGTCAACCGGCGCCGCGCGTGGTCCGCGCTTTAGCCTTGTCCCCATGAGCCTGACCGACGAGCTGCTGCGCCCGCTGCCGGCCGCCCAACCGTTGATCACCCACTACGACGACCAGCTGGGCAGCCGCGTCGAGCTGTCCGTCGCGACCACCGCCAACTGGGCGGCGAAGACGGCCAACTGGCTGACCGAAGAGTTCGACGTCGAGCCGGGCGACGCGGTGGCGGTGCAGCTCCCGGCGCACTGGCAGACCGTCGGCGTGCTGCTCGGGGCGTGGTGGTGCGGGGCGCGCGTCGTGTCCGAAGGCGTGGGCGCGCGGGTGGCGTTCGTCGGGCCGGACGACCCGGAACCGACCGGCGCGGCGGCCACCGCCGTCGTGACGCTGGACCCGATGGGCCGCGGTCTCGCCGAGCCGCCGGGCGGCGGCGCGTTCGACTACCTCACCGAGTCACGGCTGGCGGCCGACCAGTACCGCCCGCTCTTCCCGATCCCGGGCACCACGGCCGCGCTCTTCGAGTCCACTGTGGACGAGGTACTGACCGAAGCCAGGGCCCGCGCCGCGAAACTCGGCCTCACCGCGGCCGACCGCGTGCTGTCGACCCGGGACTGGGACGGCCCGGAGGGCATCCTCGACGGCCTGCTCGTCCCCCTGGCCGCGGGCGCTCACCTGGTCCACGTCAGCAACGCGGACCCGGCGAAACTCGCCTCACGCCGGGACGCGGAACGCACCACGGCGGACCTCCCGGAGTAACAGCGTGAAGGCCACCTCGGGCGAGGTGGCCTTCACACCTGCTACGGGGTTCAGGCGTTCTGCAGTTCGCCGACCTCGGCGTCGCGGCGGGCGCGCTTGCGGCCCCACAGCAGGTGGTCGAGCGAAAGCCGGCCGCCGTTGAAGCCGAGGGCCAGCCCGGCGAGCGCCAGCACCAGGACCAGCTCGTAGCCACCCTGGCCGGTCAGGCCGTTGTCGATGTGCACCGAAAGCAGCGCGCCGACCGAGATGATGACGTAGCCGATGCCGACGAGCGGCAGCAGGAAGCCGGCGATGAAGGCGACCGAGCCGAGGATCTCGACGGCCATCGCGAAGACCGCGGCGGCCGTGGGCAGCGGGATGCCCGACATCTCGAAGAACTTCGCCGTGCCGTCGATGCCGTTGTTCCACTTCTGCAGCCCGTGCGCGAGGAAGACGACCGCGACGCCGATCCTCCCCAGCAACAGGGCCACGTCCTTGAATCGTCCGAACATCGGTTTCAGCTCCCGGGTAGGTGAATATTCAACTGACCCGACCCAAAGTAGGGCACCGGGCACCGCACCCGAAGCTCCGGAGCGTGATCGACAGGAAACCGACAGGCACCGCTCAGCGCTTGTGCGTCCAGGCGGCCGGGAAGCAGTAGACGCCGAACGCGGCGAGCCCGAGGGCCACCACGGTCAGCAGCGCGGTACCGAAGGGCTGGGCGGCGAGCGTCTTGAGCGCGGCGTCCAGGCCGCCCGCCTTGTGCGCGTCGGAGTCGAACCCGGCGATGGCCAGCAGGACCGCGACGACGGCGAGGACGACACCCTTGGCGAGGTAGCCGGTGGTGCCGAGCCAGGCGACCCAGCGGCGCGACTTGGCCGGCAGTTCGGACGTGTTGAGGTCCACGAGGAACTTCTGCTTCGCGCCCTTGATCCCGGCGGCGATCGCCACTCCGAGGACCGCCACCGCGACGAGGACCACCAAGACGGGCCCGGCCGGCAGCGACAGCAGCTTGCCGGTGAACTCCTGCTGCTTCTGGCTGCTCGACCCACCGCTGCTGCTGCCGGTGGCGAGCCGGAAGGCGGTGAAACCCAGCACGAGGACGACGACGCCACGGGCGGCGGCACCGATCCGCTTGCGCGTCCGCTGCCCGCCGCTGACCCACTCGTAGCCGGTGGCGGCCATCAGGAACTGCCACAGCCCGAAGAGGACCAGTCCGATGGCGACGACCCAGAGCAGGACCTGGCCGAACGCCGTCGAGCCGATCTGCTCGAGTGCGCCCTTCTGGTCGGCCTGCTCACTGCTGCCGAAGGCGACTTGCAGGGCGAGGTAGGCGAGCACGAGGTGCACGACTCCGTAGCACGCCATGCCGGCGCGGCCGAGCAGTTGCGCGGTGTTGCTCTTCTCGCCTCGTTCGGCGGTGGCCTCTGTCCGGTTCATGCCTTCTGAGTACCCATTCCGCTTCATGATCGGCTGGGCCGAGTGGGGCAACGTCGTTGCGACGTTGGACGGATCCGGGCTCGTGAGCGCGACCGGCCCGCTACAGGCCGTCGCATGTGGACTCCCCGCGCCGTCAGGCGGGGCGGCGCCGCACCTCGTCGAGGCCGGCCCAGCCGCCGTTGACGGCGAGCAGCGTCAGCACCTGTTCCGCCTGCTCGGCGAACCGGGTGAGGTCTTCGTGCAGCAGCGCCGCGCGCTCGCCGTCGAGCTGGTCGAAGTCGTCGAACCACAGCGAGATGGCCGAGCCCGCCGTGACGGCGAGCCCCTGCGTCAGGCTCAGGAACCCGGGCGACGGTGCGTCGGCGGCCGCGCGGTAGGCGGTCTCGATCTCGTCGCACGCGGCGAGCAGGTCACGCAGCTGGCGGACGGCACCGGCCGGGGTCCCGTCCCAGGCGGCGGTCGGCCAAGCGCGATCGGACAGCTCGAGCCACAGCCGCCAGCCGGCGACCAGCTCGGCTTCGTCGTGGGGCGTCCAAGACGCCGGAACCGGCCAATACATGCTTCGAGCGTGACACCGCCGGAGCGGAAATCCGCCCCGGCGGTGGGTTATGTCTCATGTGGCGAAACTCAGCCGATGACGGGCGGCACGAACACGCAGGGCGGCGTCTTCGCGTGCGCGGGATCGAGCGCGTTGAGCACCAGCCCCTCGGCGACCGGGTCGTAGGTGATGCCGAGGTGGTCGGTGAAGTCGAGCCCGCAGACGTTCTGGAGCAGGACGTTCTTCACGTTGGGAGCGGCTTCGAGGAAGGCGCTGGTGTACGGCGTCACGACGTCGTCGAAGCGGGTCTGGATGACGGTGTACTGGATGCCGGGCACGGTTTCCCCACCGGCGTTGAGGTCGGTGAGGAAGTCCGAGCCGACGGCCTGCTCGTTGCAGGCCTGGCAGGCGGTCCCGAGCGCGACCGGCACGCCGGGGATCCGCTCGAGGGTGCTCAGCAGGCCGAAGAGATCGGTCCCGTGGTTGGACGGCGACAGCCCGACCAGCCGGCTGATCTTGCCGGCGCCCCCGAGGTACTTGATCCAGTACCGGACGTTCATCCCACCCTGCGAGTGCCCGACGACGTCGAGCTTCGCCGCCCCGGTGGCCGCGAGGACCTTGTCCCCGAAGGCGGCAAGCGCTTTCGTGGTGTCGGCGATCGGCCCGACGGTCTGCAGGAAGGAGCCGGGCGCCCCGCCGAAGTTCCCGGCGAAGACGCAGTACCCGGCGTCGGCGAGCTTCCGCGAGAGGTTGGCCCAGTTCTCGTAGGCGTTGGCGGTGGTCCCGTTGGAGAGCAGGACGGGGTTCGGGTGCCGGTCGGAGGGCTTGCAGTTCCAGTCATTGGCCCCGGGCGGGGCGATGGTGGGCGCCCCGAGCGAGTACAGCGCGGCGGTGAGGATGGTGGGCTGGACGGGCCCGGTGGGTTCTCGTTCAGCCGCTCGGCCGGTCCCCGCCCCCAGTACGAGTGCCGCCACCGCAGCCGCGGCGGCCGTGAGCCACCTGCGCGTCGTTGCGCCCATCCGCTTCACCTCTCTGTGAACCGATGGTGACCCGCGTCACCGAGGGTTTAACGCGCGAGTAACTTGTCCGGACCTCCCCCTGGTGAGTGAATTTCCTCCGCCGCGTCAGAGAGCCGCACCGAAGTACGCGGCGAGCTTCTCGACGGCGGGGTCGATGAATTCCTTCTGGTCGTAGAGGTCGACGTGGCTCGCGCCCTCGATCCAGTGGAGCTCCTTGGGGCCGGTGGCGCGCTGGTGGACCTCGACGGCCATCCAGGACGTGACGGCGCGGGTGCCGACGATCTGGAGCAGCGGACGCGGGGCGATGAGCGGAACGGCGTGGAAGGCGTCGAAGGAGGCCAGCTTGTCGACGCTCGGCCAGGCGAGGAACTTCGCGGAGCGTTCGTGCTCGCTCCGAGGGGTGCAGTAGTACTCGAAGCCTTCGACGCCGTGTTGCCCGCCGAGCGCACCGGCCTCCGCGGCGGTCTCGGGGAACACGGTCAGCACACCGGGGTCTTCCCCTCGTGCGGCGGCGGTCCGGGCCTGGGCGGCGAGCCCGAGCAGCCCCTGGAAGACGGCGGGGTCCTGGGTCCCGTCGGCGCCGTAGCGGAACTGCCGGGCCACATCGGCCCCGGAGACGGTGGCCACGGCCTTGACGCGGTGGTCACCTCCGGTGGCCGCGAGCGAATAGCCACCGGAGGCGCAGATGCCGAGCAGGCCGATGCGGCCGGCCACGGGGCCCACACCCCCGCAACCCCGATCCGAAGCCAAAACACGGCCGCCCGTAGTCACAATTCAGGCTTCGGGTGGCGGAGAACAATCAGCCCTTGAGCAAAGCCCGAGCCATGACCACCTTCTGAATCTGGTTCGTCCCCTCGTAAATCTGGGTGATCTTCGCGTCCCGCATCATCCGTTCAACCGGGAAGTCCCGCGTGTACCCAGCCCCACCGAAGAGCTGAACGGCATCCGTGGTCACTTCCATGGCGATATCGGACGCGTACGTCTTCGCCGCGGAAGCCATGAAACCGGCCCGCTTGTCACCACGCTCCGAAGCCGCAGCCGAGGCGTAGACCAGATGCCGGGCAGCCTCGATCTTCGTCCCCATCTCGGCCAGCATGAACTGGACACCCTGGAACTCGGCGATCGACTTGCCGAACTGCTTGCGGTCCTTCACGTAAGCAACAGCGGCATCGAGAGCACCCTGCGCAATACCCAGCGCCTGCGCGCCGATCGTGGGCCGGGTGTGATCGAGCGTCCGCAGCGCGGTCTTGAGACCGGTCCCGGGCTCACCGATGATCCGGTCCTCCGGAATGGTGCAGTTCTCGAAGTAGATCTCCCGAGTGGGCGATCCCTTGATCCCGAGCTTCTTCTCCTTCGGCCCCAGGGAAAAACCGGGATCGTCCTTGTGCACGACAAAGGCCGAAATCCCGTTGGCCTTCTTCTCGGCGTCCGGATCGGTGACCGCCATCACGGTGTACCAGGACGATTCACCCGCATTGGTGATCCAGCACTTGGTGCCGTTCAGCACCCAGTGGTCACCGTCGAGCCGCGCCCGCGCCCGCATCGACGCCGTGTCCGAGCCGGCCTCGCGCTCCGAGAGCGCGTACGAAGCCGACGCCTCCCCAGACGCGATGGAGGGCAGCACCAGCTTCTTCAGGCCCTCCGAAGCCGACAGGATGATCGGCTGGGTCCCCAGCTTGTTGACCGCCGGGATCAGCGACGCGGAAGCGTCGACCCGCGCGACCTCTTCGATCACGATGCAGGCGCCGACGGCGTCGGCACCCTGGCCGTCGTACTCCTCACCGATGTGCACGGCGTTGAAGCCCGACTTGACCAGCGCGTTGTACGCCTCGATCGGGTACCGCTCGTTCTCGTCGACCTCCGCCGCGTACGGCGCGATCTCCTTCTCGGCCAGAGCCCGGACCGCGGCCCGCAGCTCCTCGTGCTCCTCGGCAAGCTGGTACAGGCCGTCGGTCACTTCCGGTCACCTTCTCTGGAACGTCGGGAGGGGTTCCGTCGATGTTAGCGCTCGTTCACCTGCGTCGTCCTTGTGGCGTTGACCGCAGAATTCGTATGGTCGGGTGATGCCGATCACCGCGTCGACGACGCCGCCCGGTCTGCCCGCCTCCCTCGACTACCCCGAAGTCCCCGTCGGGTCGATCCTGGCGGCCGGTGCCGCGCGCTGGGGCGACCGGACCGCCTTCGCCCACGACGGCCGCAGTCTCACCTACGCCGAGACCCACCGGGCCGCCTGCCGGTTCGCCAACGCCCTGCGCGAACGCGGCATCGGCCGCGGCGACGTCGTAGCGCTGCACCTGCCGAACTGCCTGGCCTTCCCGGTCGCCTACTACGGCACGCTGCTGGCCGGGGCCACCTTCAGCCCGGCGAACCCGCTGCTCCCGCCGGACGACCTCGCCTTCCAGCTCGCCGACTGCGAGGCGGCCGCCGTGGTGACGTTCGGCCCGGTCGCCGGGGCACTGGCGAGCGTCGCCGACCGGATCCCGGCGCGGTTCACCGTCGTCGTCCAGCCGGTCGCCGACCTGCCCGACGGCGCCGTCGAGTTCGAGGCGTTCCACGCTTCGCAGCCCGAGATTCCCCCGTCCGTGGATCTCGACCTCTCCGAAGACCTGGCCCACCTGGCCTACACGGGTGGCACCACCGGCCGGTCCAAGGGCGTGCGGCTGTCGCACCGCAACGTCGTGGTCAACACGCTGCAGCACGCCTGCTGGGGCACCGGCTCGGTCCCGGCGCTCGACGAGCGCGGCGACGTCACGATCGACCAGATCGGCGGCGAGGACGAGTGGCCGACGCGCCTGGGCACCGGCGTCGCGATCAATCTGACGCCGTGGTTCCACGCGATGGGCATCATCGGCGGCCTCAACGCGGCGGTGGTCGCCGGGACGTCGATGGTCCTGCACACGCGTTTCGACCCGGCGGCGTACGTCGCCGACGCCGAGCGGCTCCGCGTCACCGGCATCGGCGGCGCGCCGGCGCTGTTCGCGGCCTTGCTCGCGACGCCGTCGTTCCACACCGCCGACCTCTCGTCGGTCCGCGCGATCGGTTCGGGTGCGGCGCCGATGAACCACGCGATGATCAACGCGCTCCGCACGCGCTTCCCCGACGTGGTGGTCACCGAGGGCTACGGCCTGACCGAGGCGACGATGGGCGCGGTGATCTCGCCGACGTACCGGTCGGGCACGCGCAAGGTCGGCTCGGTGGGCCTGCCGATCTTCGACACGGAGGTCAAGATCGTCCCCGCCGAGGGCGGCGAGGACCCGCTGCCGCCGGGCGAGCGGGGCGAGGTCTGCCTGCGCGGGCCGCAGATCATGCTCGGCTACCGCAACCGCCCGGAGGAGACGGCGGCGGCCTTGGTGGACGGCTGGCTGCACACCGGCGACATCGGCATCCTCGACCCGGACGGCTACCTGTCCATAGTGGACCGCAAGAAGGACATGCTGCTGTACAAGGGTTACAACGTCTTCCCGCGCGAGCTCGAGGAGCTGCTCATCACGATGCCGGGCGTCGCGGCGGCCGCGGTCGTCGGCCGCCCCGACGCCGAGGTCGGCGAGCTGCCGGTGGCGTTCGTGGTGCCCCGCGGGTCGCTGGACGCCGACGGGCTGATGGCCGCGGTCAACGAGAAGGTGCTGCCGTACAAGCGGTTGCGGGAGGTGCACGTGGTCGAGCAGATCCCGGTGTCCGCGGCGGGGAAGGTGCTGAAGCGCGAACTGCGGCAGCAGCTGATCGGCGAGCTCGGCTAGGACGTGGGCTTGAACCGGCAGGTCTCGGGCTGGGCCACGCAGTCGTACCGCTGAGCGCCTTCGATGCGCATGTTGTACTCGACTTTGTGCGGTCCCCACGCGGTGGTCGCGAAGGCGGGTTGCCCGGCGGGCGGCACGACGAGGGTGTGCTTGCCGCCGCGGTAGGAGTACTCGATGCGGACGCGCCAGAGGCAGAAGCAATGTTCGGTCTTCGCGCGGATCACCAGGTGCTCCGGCTTGCCCTGCTCGACGAACCGGATCTTGCCGTCGGAGAGGTAGGGCCGCGCACCGGCGCCGTCCCCCGGAACCAGGGCGGGGATTTCGGCGCCGGCTCCGGAATCGAGCCGGAACTCGACGAGGGCGGTCTCCTCACTGCCTTGAGGATCGGCCACGAAGGCGGTCCCGCCCAGTGGATCGTGCCGCTCCTCGACGACGGCGGTGATGCTCTCGAGGTCGATCCGCCCGGCGCGGTGGCTTTCCAGGGTGACTTGCTGCCCGGAGGTCCCCAGCTGGGCGTGGGTGTGCTGCCGCACCTCATCGAGAACCCGGCTGGAGGCAAGCTCCCCGAGCACGGCATCGGTGGCCCAGTACTGCCCGGCGACCAGCTCCGGGTAGCTCTCCCCGCGGGCGGAGAGGACATCATCGGAGAAGAGGTCCCGAGCCCGGTCGGCAACAAGCGGAGCAACCCCGGGCACGGCGACGGCCAGCACCAGCGGAGTCACGGTGGCAAGAAGCCATTTCGGCGCGCGCCCCAGCCCCCGCCACCAGGCGAGTCCCCGGTTCGGCCGCCGAGCGGGCGGCCGGAGCGAAGTCCCCCGCCCGGCAACGGCCGGTTTCCGCTTCCGGTTCACGCCTCGGCGCCTTCCTGTTTCGGCCCGGTCTCGCGCTCGAGCTCCGCCGGCTTCGCGGCGGGCAGCGGCCCAGCCTGCGCCTCGGCCGCCGGGCCCGCACCGGGCGCCGACTCAGTCCGGGGCTCGGTCGCCATCTCTATGCCCAGCTTCGACTTCGCTCCCGGCTCCAGTTCCGCCCGCGAATCCGGCCCGGCCTGCCCCTCGGCCGCCAGCTCTTCGCCAGGCTCCGGGTCGACCGCCGGCTCGGTGTCCGGTTCCTGTGTGATGCGCGGCCCCACCACCACCGCCAGCAGCGGTACTGCCACCAGTGCCGCGAAGTAGCCCATGCCCAGCGCCAGCTCGTCGCGCTGGGCGCTGACGCGGTTGGCGATGCCGGTCGGGTCCCACAGCAACCACGCGTTGATCAACAACACCCCGTACAAGCCGCCACATACGTACAGGGCCGTTGTGCGCAGGGTGGCTCGGCGCCAGCCCGTGGTCAGGGCCGTTGCCACCAGCAACACCAACGTGGCGATCAGCCCCACCCGGTAAATCGCGGGCCAGCCGGTGACGACCGCCGGGAGGTCGCCCTCCGTGTTGTCGATCTCGAACCACGGGAGGGCCTGGGACAGCACCACCAGCGGGACCGCCAGGACCAGCGCCGTCAGCCGCACCGCGGGGGTTCGGCGCGCTGGTGGCGGGGCGGTGGCCGGGGCCATCGGGATGCGCGTTGCCGCCGGGACGCCCGCGATGGCCACGCCCAGGCCGAGGAACAGCAGACCTCCCGTGTAGAACACCAGCCCCTGGGCGGGCGTCACCAAGAGGTCCGGCCGGGCCGGGTCCAGCCCCGCGGACGGCAGGCTCGAACCCAGGTCGGCCGCATTGGCCCGCAACCCGACGAACAGCGCCGACAGGGCCGGCACCGGCGCGCACACCACGACCAGCAGCCACCGGATCCCCGTCCGCCTGCGCGCGGCCGCGAAGGCGACCGCCGCGCCCACCCCGGTGAGCACCAGGAGCACCGCGAACGTCGGGCCCTGGCGCTCGATGCTCGTCACCGCCAGCGTGAACGACGAGGTCCGCGGGCCGGTCCGGACCGAAATCCAGGGGAACGTCAGCGCGACGACGGCCAGCCCCGCACCGATGCCCGCCAGGACCACCCCGGCGAGCCAGGGCACCGCGACACCGTCGTCCGGCCGGGAAGCCGCCATCTCACGCCCTCTCGAAGAACCCGAAGACTCCGAAAACCGGAGTCCGGACCTTAGCGGGTTCTTCCGGACGCCGGAGGGGAATCCGGACAGGAGGTCGCGAATGGACCGATCAGTGGCCCGTCTTCTCGCGCAGCGCCGCGTCCTTGTCCAGGACCAGCTTCTCCAGGTCCTCCTGGAACTTCGCCATCTTCGCGCGCAGGCCCTCGTCGGACGCCGCCAGGATGCGGACCGCCAGGAGACCCGCGTTGCGGGCGCCGCCCACCGAGACCGTGGCCACCGGGACGCCCGCCGGCATCTGGACGATCGACAGCAGGGAATCCAGGCCGTCCAGGTACTTCAGCGGGACCGGGACGCCGATCACCGGCAGCACCGTCGCCGACGCCACCATGCCGGGCAGGTGGGCCGCGCCGCCCGCCCCCGCGATGATCACGCGAAGGCCGCGCGACGCCGCCGACGTCGCGTAGTCGAGCATGCGCTGCGGGGTGCGGTGCGCCGAGTAGACGCCGACCTCGTACTCGACGCCGAACTCGTCCAGGGCCGCGCCCGCCGCCTCCAGCGTCGGCCAGTCCGAGTCGCTGCCCATGATCACGCCCACCTGCGGCGCCATACCTGATCTCCTAGTGGATTTCGTAGCCGTCGAGCCAGACGGCGTGGGACAGCCAGTGCGCCGAGAGCAGCGCGCGGTGGCGCAGGTCCTCCATGCGCTCGCCGGTGAAGTTGACGTGCCCGAGCTTGCGGCCCGGCCGCTCCTGCTTGCCGTACAGGTGCACCCGGGCCTCCGGGTACCGCGCGAACAGGTGGTGCAGCCGCTCGTCCGGGCCCATCGCCGGCAGCTCCGGCGCGCCCAGCACGTTCGCCGACACGCACGCGGGCGCGACCAGGTCGGTCCGGCCCAGCGGGTAGTCGAGCACCGCCCGCAGGTGCTGCTCGAACTGCGACGTGCGCGCGCCGTCCATGGTCCAGTGGCCGGAGTTGTGCGGGCGCATCGCCAGCTCGTTCACCAGCAGCCCGGTGTCGGTCTCGAACAGCTCGACCGCGAGCAGCCCGGTGACGTCCAGCGTCGCCGCGATCCGCAGCGCCAGGTCCTGGGCCTCGTGCACCCGCGAGTCGTTCAGCCCCGGCGCCGGGGCGAGGACCTCGGTGTTGATGCCGCCGGTCTGCACCGTCTCGACCACCGGGTACGCCGCGCCCTGGCCGAAGGGCGAGCGGGCGACGAGCGCGGACAGTTCCCGCCGCATCGCCACCTTCGCCTCCACCAGCAGCGCCGTGTCCGCGGCCAGCAGCTCCGGCACGGTCTCGCGGGCGTGCTGGGCGGTGTCGAGCATCCAGACGCCGCGGCCGTCGTACCCGCCGGTCGACGCCTTGAGCACCACCGGCCAGCCGTGCTCACCGCCGAAGGCCACCACGTCGTCCACAGTGGACACCTCGGCGAACGCCGGGCCCGGCACGCCGAGGCCCGCCATCATCTCGCGCATCACGAGCTTGTTCTGCGCGAAGCCCAGCGCGGCCGGCGCGGGCCGGATGACGAAGCCCTCCATCGCGAGGGTCAGCAGGTGCTCACCGGGGACGTGCTCGTGGTCGAAGGTGAGCACGTCGACCGAGGCCGCGAACTTCCGCAGCGCGTCGAGGTCCGTGTGGTGTCCCAGCGTGACGTCGCCGGCGACGAGCCCGGCGGCTTCGTTCTCGCCCGCGGCGAGCACGCGCAGGGACTGGCCGAGGGAAATCGCCGCCTGGTGGGTCATCCGGGCCAGCTGGCCGCCGCCCACCATGCCCACGACGGGCAGACCGGTGTGTTTGTCCATAACGCCGATCAGCCTAAACGGTGACGACCTGGGGTGACCGCCGGACCAGCCGTAGCTCACGCGCCGCGAGGCCGAGGATCCCCGCGGCCGCCGCGAGCACGTAGAGGTTGCCGAGGACCGACCAGCCCAGGCCCCAGCCGAACTCCCGGTCACCGCCGTTCGGCACCAGCATCACGATCTGGGAGACGAACAGCAGCGCGACCGCCGCCGCGGCCCACCACCGCGCCTTCACCACCAGCAGCGTGAGCAAGGGCACGCACCAGACCCAGTGGTGCGACCACGACACGGGCGACAGCAGCAGCCCGTAGAACGCCGTCACCAGCAACGCCGCCGCCTCCTCGCCCCGCCGGTGCAGCCGCACGACCAGCCACACCGACGGCACGGCGAGCACCGCCGCCACCCCGACCGCCACCGCCAGCGACCAGGGAGCCAGCGCGGAGGCCCGGTTGACCAGCCCGTTGAGCGACTGGTTGAAGATCCAGTGCACCGACCCGACCCGGGTCGGGTCGGTCGCCGAATCCCGCCAGAACCGCACCGCGTCGACCGGGATGACCGCGAACATCGCCGCTTCGAGCGCCGCGAACGTGCCCAGGGCCCGCAGCCCGTCCTTCCACCGGCCCGTGAAGAACAGGTGCGGCACGAAGATCAGCGGGGTCAGCTTGATCGCCGCTGCCACGCCGATCAGCACGCCCGCCCACCGCGACTCGCGCTGGGACAGCACCAGGACGTCCAGCACCACGAACGCCATCAGTATCAAGTTGATCTGGCCCAGGAACAGCGTCTTCCACACCGGTTCCAGCCCCAGCGCGATGGCCGTTCCCGCCGGCAGCGCCCACCGGCTTCTTCCCAGAAGCGGTGCACCCCCCGGCGACGACGAAACCACCGTGATGACGACCATAAGACCGACCACCGACAAAAACGCGATCACGCCCCAGACCAGGCCGGACGGAACCAAAGCCAGCGGCAGGAAGAGCGGCGCGGCGGCCGGGGTGTAGGTGAACGGCAGGCGCACCCAGTCCGGCAGCGCCGTCAGCACGTCCCGCGTGTAGAGCGGGTCGCCGTGCAGCAGCGTCAAAGCGCCCGCGCGGTACACGGCGCTGTCCGCGCCGAGGTGCCACCCGGCCAGCCAGCCGACCACGCCGAAAGCCAGCACGAGCAGCGCGAGACCCCCGGCGAGAAAGCGGCCGGTGCGCGCCTCAGACGGCGGCTTCGACGTCGACATGCTCGTCCGCAGCGGCCCTCTTCCGCGCTCGCCGCATCAGGCCCCACCGCAGGATGAGCGCGAAGGCCAGCACGACCGGCATCAGGATGTAGGCGTCCCCCAGGACGTTCTGCCACACCTTCCAGTGCAGCTCGACGTTGCGGCCGTTCGGCAGGATCAGCAGCACGCAGCTGACGAACACGAACGCGACCAGGCCGGTCCCGACCCAGCGCCGCCACGCCGTCTTCGGGGTGGTCTTCGGCAGCCGGGAGACCAGCAGCACGATCAGCGGGATCACCCACACCCAGTGGTGGGTCCAGGAGATCGGCGACATCAGCAGCGTCCAGAACGCGGTGACGAGCAGCGCGGCCAGCGCCTGGCCCTTGCGGTGGAAGCGCATCAGCAGCCACAGCGCCGGGATCGCGAGCAGGAACCCGATGCCCATCGCCGCCTTCGACGCCCACGGCGCGAGGTCGGTGGCCCGGTTCATCAGCGCGTTCAGCGACTGGTTGCCCGCCCAGTGCACCGGCCCGATCCGGCCGGTGTCCGGCAGCGTGACGGTCCAGTACTTGGCCGCGTCGTGCGCGTTGATCAGGAACATCAGGCCCTGGAGCAGCACGAACGTCGCGAACCCGCGGATCGCGTCCGTGCGCCGCCCGGTGATGAACAGGTGCCCGAGGAACACCAGGGGCGTCAGCTTGATCGCCGCCGCGACCCCGACCAGCACCCCGCCCCAGCGGCTCCCCCTGGACCCGATGACCAGCATGTCCAGCAGGATCATGGCCATCAGGATCAGGTTGATCTGGCCGAGGAAGATCGTCCGCCACACCGGCTCGAGGGCGAGGAAGACCAGGAAGAACACGATGGTCGAGCGGGCCGGGGAGGCCCACCAGCGCGGCCCGTCGGCGGACGGCCGCGGCAGCGCGCCGATCGCGATGCGGATCGACAGCGCCATCGCCCCCAGCGAGACGGCGGTGATCAGGCCCCAGGAGATCTGCGTCGGGAACGCGGCGAGCGGGACGAAGATGAGCGCCGCCGTCGGGGGGTAGGTGAACGGCAGCAGCGCCCACCACGGCTCGTCGGGCAGGGTGTTGGCGTCGTAGAGCGAGTCGCCGTGCAGCAGCGACAACGCGCCCGCCCGGTAGACCGCGCTGTCGACGCCGAGCACCCAGTCGTGCTGCCAGCCCCAGATGCCGTACCCGATCGCGACCAGCGGAATCACCGACAGGATCAGGATCGACCGCGGGCGGACGGACAGGCGGGCGAGTGACTTCCGCAGGGCCAGCCGGTGCTGGGATCTGGCCGCGACTTCGCCGTCGACGTCGGTGGATACGGTCCGGGTCACCGCACCAGGAAATCATGACCGGCCCGGTCCCGGTCGGAAGGGTCCTGGCGGAACCGGACTCTTCCGGTGTTCTACGCGCGCGCCAAGTGGGCCAGCAGGTCGCAGGCGAGCTCGTGGGTGGCGGGCAACCGCACCGCCGAAACGCGCGGTCTGCCCATGTCGGCCAGCTGGGTGTCGACCGACAGCCGCTCGTGCAACGCCCTGCGCAGCGCGACGCCGTGCGAAGCGAGCCGCTCGTCCTTCGGGACCAGGGCCGCGACGACGGACGGCCCCAGCGAAGCGACGCTCTGCCCGCTGTCGAACACCGTCCGCAGCGCGTCCGCCACCAGGATCATCCCGGTCAGCCGCGGGAAGCCGGCGACGGCGGTGAGGTCGAGCGAGACGACGAGCAGCACGTGGTCCTCGGCGGCCGGCCGCTCGCGCGCGACGGCGGCGCGGTAGACCTCCGCGAGCCGGGTGCGCAGGTAGGCGGCCGTGGGCAGGCCGGTCAGCGAGTCGGTGACCTCGGTGTGCACGAGCTGGTCGGTGGCGACGTCCGCCCAGGCCAGCGCGGTGGTCCGCAGCAGCCGCGCCGGCGTGGCGTCGACGTCCGGCGCGACGAACCCGTCGCCGCCGTGGCCGAGCACGGCGTGCAGCGCGGCGAGGTCGGCGAGGGTCTCCGCGAGCCCCGCACCGGCCGCCGCCCGGGCCCTGGCCAGCCCGGCCAGCGCGGTTTCGGCGGCTTCGACGCGGCCCTTCGCCATCACCGCCGCGCAGACGGCGTCGACCTCGGGCAGGGCCCAGTCGCTGGGGAACCGCCAGCCCGCGGCGAGGCTGGCCGTGCGCCAACGGGCCCGCAGCGCGCGCAGGGAGGCGTCCCGCTCGGCCGGCGTCGGCGGGGTGTCACCGGAGCCGGGTCGCGCAGCCGGAACATCCACTGGCCACCCGCCCCTTTCGTCCGGTTCGCAACGATCTTGTCCTTTGCTTCACGATGAGGACGTACCCCGAAGGGCACCGTGACGCGTACTGCGCGGTTTTTGTCGTGAAGCTTTTCCCCGGCCGGACCCGGGGGTGGGTGATTTTGCTCCGCCGTCGGAGTCATCACGCCCACCACGACGTGACCGCCGGGGGTGGGTCAGTCACACTGGTCTCGCGTCCGGGATCGGCCAGTAATGGCAGGTCCTGGCCTTAGCCGACCGAGGAGTGCCGTGTCCACCGTTCCCGCCGATCTCAGCGGAAAGAGTGACTCCGAGCTGATTGCGGAAGTCCGCTCCGGGAAGATCGCGTCGTACGGAACGCTCTACGAACGACACACCGGCGCGGCCCGCAATCTGGCCCGCCAGCTGGCCCGCTCCAGCTCCGAAGCCGACGATCTCGTGTCCGAGGCGTTCGCCAAGGTGCTCGACACGCTCCGTGGCGGCAAGGGCCCGGACACAGCCTTCCGGGCGTACCTGCTGACCGCGCTGCGTCACACCGCGTACGACCGGACCCGCAAGGAGCGCCGGGTCGACCTCAACGAGGACATGACCGAGGTCGGCGGCGCCGCGGCCGAGGCGCTGACCGTGCCGTTCTCCGACACCGCGGTCGCCGGGCTCGAGCGGACGATGGCCGCCAAGGCGTTCGCGCGGCTGCCCGAACGCTGGCAGGCGGTGCTCTGGCACACCGAGATCGAGCAGCAGAGCCCGGCCGAGGTCGCGCCGCTGCTGGGCCTGACCGCGAACGGAGTCTCCGCGCTCGCCTACCGCGCCCGCGAGGGGCTCCGCCAGGCCTATCTGCAGGTCCACCTGCAGGAGAACGCCGGGGAACGCTGCCGCGCCTGCGCCGAGCGGCTCGGCGCGTGGACCCGCGACGGGCTGTCCAAACGGGAACGCGCCCAGGTCGAGAGCCACCTCGACGAGTGCGACCGGTGCCGGGCGCTGGCCGCGGAGCTGGCCGACGTGAACGGCGGGCTGCGCGCGATCATCGCCCCGATCGTCCTCGGCGGCGCCGCGCTGGGCTACCTCGCCACCATCGGCGCCGCGAAGGCGAGCGCGGCCACCGCGGCCACCGCGGGCGCGGCCGCCGCCGGTGCCGCGGCGGCCGGCGGCAAGGCCGG